>CALJFB010000044.1 GCA_938073895.1 uncultured Flavobacteriaceae bacterium | reverse complement strand
CTGATTTAATATTTGCTTGAACTACATTTTCTATAAAGGTAAAATCTCTAGAATGCTTGCCATCGCCATTAATTACTAAATCCTTTCCATTAAGAAACTGACCGATAAACTTAGGTATTACTGCAGCATAAGCACCATTTGGATCTTGTCTTTGTCCAAATACATTAAAATAGCGTAAACCAATTGTTTCTAAGCCATATGTTTTATAAAAAACATCTGCATAAAGCTCGTTTACATATTTTGTAACGGCATATGGAGATAAAGGCTTTCCTATTTGATCTTCTACTTTAGGCAATCCTGGATGATCTCCATAAGTTGAAGAACTTGCCGCATAAACCATTCTTTTAACAGAGTCCGATTCTTTTGCAGCAACCAACATATTTAAAAAACCAGAAACATTAACTTCATTAGATGCAATAGGATTATTTATAGATCTTGGCACAGATCCTAAAGCAGCTTGATGTAGCACATAGTCAACACCTAACATTGCTTTTTTACAAGTCTCTAAATCTCTAATATCGCCTTGAATAAACTCGCAATTTGGTTCTTCTAAAAAAGGGGCAATATTAGATAAATGTCCTGTTGCTAAATTATCTAAAACTATTACTTTTTTGGCGTTATACTTTAATAAATATTCTACTAAATTAGACCCAATAAATCCTGCTCCTCCAGTAACTAGAAAAGAAAAATTATTTAAGTCTTGATCGTGATATTTGTTTGTATACATTATAATCTTTTATTAACTAATTTAGATGTTAAGTTACCTTTTACATCATAAATTATTGAATTTTTATTTTTTAAGGCTTGTAAATCTAAATCTAGAAACTTATCATGAGAAACCACGTGGATTATAGCATCGTAAGTTTCTGTAATTTCAGGTATGGTACCAATGCCATATTCATGATTTACTTCGTCTTTATTAGCCCAAGGATCGTAGACATCTACATTCATATTAAAAGAATCTAGAGCATTATAAACATCAATTGCTTTTGTATTTCTAATATCTGGACAGTTTTCTTTAAAGGTTATGCCTAACATTAAAACTTTTGCGTCTTTTACTGTTATTGAGTTTTGAACCATTAGCTTTAACACTTCGGTTGCTACAAATTCTCCCATAGAATCATTTAAGCGTCTTCCTGCTAATATAATTTCTGGATGATAACCAACTTCTTGTGCTTTTTGAGCTAAGTAATACGGATCTACACCAATACAATGTCCACCAACTAATCCTGGTTTAAAGGGCAAGAAATTCCATTTTGTTGCGGCTGCAGCTAAAACAGCATGTGTATCTATGTCTAATTTGTTAAATATTTTTGCGAGTTCATTTACAAAAGCAATATTAATATCACGCTGTGCGTTTTCAATAACTTTTGCCGCTTCTGCAACCTTAATTGTTGGTGCTAAATGTGTTCCTGCTGTAATTATTGATGCGTACAAATCGTTTACAATCTTTCCAATTTCTGGTGTAGAACCAGAAGTTACCTTCATAATGTTAGCTACTGTATGTGTTTTATCGCCTGGATTAATTCGTTCCGGTGAATAACCTCCATAAAAATCTTGATTAAATTTTAAGCCACTAACTTCTTCTAAAACTGGAACACACGTATCTTCTGTTACTCCAGGATAAACTGTTGATTCATATATAACAATATCTCCTTTAGACAATAATTTACCAATAGTTTCTGATGCTTTAACTAATGGTGTTAAAACCGGTCTGTTATTAACATCTACTGGCGTAGGAACTGTAACTATATATACATTACAATCTGCTATATCTGAAGCATTAAAACTTAAGCTTAGTCCATTAGAATGCTCTTGCTTTAATACTGCTTTTAAGTTTTGGTCACTAACTTCTAATGTAGAATCATGACCATTATTTAATTGATTTACACGAGATTCATTAATATCAAAACCAATTACTTTATATTTTTTGGCAAACTCAACAGCTAAAGGTAATCCTACATAACCTAAACCAATTATTGCTATTTTTTGAGACATTGTGTTCTTATTTATGGCTAAAATACGTTTTTTAAACTTTTTTTAAGACTTTCTCGCCAATAAGGTATCTCCAACTTAAAATTATTTTGGATTTTAGACTTATCTAAAACACTAAAAAATGGCCTATTTGCAGGAGTTGGATAAAGAATTGATGGTATTGAGTTAATTTTTATGTTAATATTGGAATATTCGAATATGGCTTTAGCAAAATCGTACCAACTTGCTACGCCTAAATTACTATAATGATATAACCCATAATTTGAATTAGACTGAATAATTATAAGTATGGCTTTAGCTAAATCTACAGCATAAGTTGGTGTACCAATTTGATCGCTTACAACACTTAACACGTCTCTATTTTTTGACAAATTAAGCATACTCTTCATAAAATTGTTTCCAAATTCAGAATATAACCAAGAGGTTCTAATAATATAATGGTTATCTAAAATACGTTGTATTTCTTTTTCACCATCTAATTTTGTTTGTCCGTATACAGAAATTGGATCTGTTTTAGTTTCTTCTGTATAAGGTTTAAAAGCCATACCATTAAAAACAAAATCTGTAGAAATATGTACTAGTGTAATTTGATACTTTTTACATGCTTCTGCTAAATAAGAAACACCAATTACGTTTATCTTTTTTGCTAGGTCTTCTTCATTTTCAGCTTTATCTACCGCAGTATAAGCAGAACAATTTATACAAAAATCGAATTTATTTTTTTGAAAATATACATTAATATTTTGTTGATTGGTGATATCCAATAAACTACGATCCGAAAATGTAAAATTTACACTATAATTTGGCGCTATAGACCTTAAACTTTGGCCCAGTTGACCATTAGAACCAATTACAAGAACTTGCATATTTAAAATAGAGATTTTACGGTGGGTAATACTTTATCTTTATCTGATATATTAAAGTCTAATGGATCTAAAATCCAATCAATATTTAAAGAGTTATCATTATAAATAATACCACTTTCTGATGCTTTGTTATAAATATTATCGCATTTATAGTTAAACAAAGCCGTTTCACTTAAAACAATATAACCATGAGCAAAACCTCTTGGTACAAATAATTGTTTTTTATTTTCTGCAGATAATTCTATTGTAAAGCTCTTTAAAAAAGTAGATGACTCTGGCCTTAAATCTACAGCAACATCTAAAACTTTACCTTGTGTTACTCTAACTAATTTGGCTTGTGCAAATTCTCCTTTTTGAAAATGTAATCCTCTAAGAACTCCTTTTGTAGAAAAGGCTTCGTTATCCTGAATAAAATCTACTTTAAAACCTAAAGCGGCATTAAAGTTTGACTGATTATACGATTCTAAAAAATAACCTCTTTCATCTCCATGAATAGTTGGCTCTATAACGTAACATTGGTTTAAACCTGTTTCTGTAGTTTTCATTTTTATTACTCTGTAAGACTTAATAAATGAGCACCGTAACCACTTTTTAATAATGGCAATGCTAATGTTTTTAATTGGGCTTTAGTAATATAATCCATTCTATAAGCGACTTCTTCTATAGCGCCTATTTTTAAACCTTGGCGTTCCTCTATAACTTGTACAAATTGAGATGCTTGCATTAAAGAATTAAAGGTTCCTGTGTCTAACCATGCAGTGCCTTTATCTAGAATGCTTACTGTTAATTTTCCTTGTTCTAAATAAGTCTTATTAATATCTGTTATTTCTAATTCACCTCTTGGACTAGGTTTTATAGATTTGGCAATACTTACAACAGTATTATCATAAAAATAAATACCTGGAACTGCATAATTAGATTTAGGTTTTAACGGTTTTTCTTCTATTGAAAGCGCTTTACCTTCTGTATTAAAATTTACCACGCCATAACGTTCTGGATCTGTTACATGATATGCATATACAATTCCACCATCTGGATTATTATTAGCTTGTAATAAATTTGATAAACCTGTCCCGTAAAAAATATTATCACCCAATATTAATGCAACCTTATCATTTCCAATAAAATCTGCTCCAATAATAAAAGCCTCTGCTAAACCCTTTGGCTGCTCTTGTACAGCATATTGAAAACTACAGCCTAATTGAGATCCATCTCCTAATAATTGTTTAAATAATGGTAAATGATCTGGAGTAGATATAATTAATATTTGATTAATTCCAGCTTCCATAAGAGTAGAAAGTGGATAATAAATCATTGGCTTATCATAAATTGGCATTAACTGCTTACTTAACACTTTAGTTAATGGATGTAATCTTGTTCCAGATCCGCCAGCTAGTATAATACCTTTCATATTATTATTTTTTATATTTATTAAGATACCAAGTTATTGTTTTCTTAATACCTGTTTCGAAATTCTCGTCTGCTTTCCAGCCTAATTCTTTTTCTAATTTTGAGGCATCTATGGCGTATCTAAAATCGTGTCCAGGCCTATCAGACACAAAAGAAATTTGATCTTTATATGATTTTTTT
>CALJFB010000043.1 GCA_938073895.1 uncultured Flavobacteriaceae bacterium | reverse complement strand
TCTTTTACATCTGCTAAATTAATCCAAGGTAAAACCTTTTCTTCTTTTGGCTCGTTTGTTCCGCCAAACAGTTTATTTATAATTCCCATAATAATAGTTTTATTCATTCTAAAAAAACAAAGTTACTACATAAAACCTAACTTTATTCTTTTACTTAGTCTTAAAGCATAACGAAACCTTACAGAGACAAAAAGTCAGCAAAAACAAGGTTTTACACGACATTTTGACTTATTTCTAGATTTGGTTCTAAAATTGAAATATAAGTTAGGAACACATTTATGAGATTTAATCGTTTTAATATTGAATAGCATAAATATGTATCAAAAGGTTTCTGTTTTAAATTATTTTCAATAACCATTTAAAGCAGAAGTAAATACTAACAGATTCCTCCCGATAGCTATCGGGATCGCGGGAATACAAAAAAAATCAATTATGAATAATTACACTATAAAATCCCAAGAAGCCATACAAAACGCACAGCAATTAGTGCAAAGTAATGGCCAACAACAAATTGAAAACGAACATTTATTTAAAGGCATAACTAATGTAGACGAAAACGTTTTACCTTTCTTATTAAAAAAACTGAACGTTAATATTAATTTATTAAATCAGCTTTTAGACAAGCAAATAGAAAGCTTTCCTAAGGTTTCTGGTGGCGATATTGGTTTATCCAGAGAAGCCAATAAAACATTAACCGAAGCAGCTATTATTGCAAAAAAAATGAAAGATGATTATGTGTCTATCGAACATTTTATTTTAGCTATTTTTAAATCGGATAGTAAAATAGCACGAATGCTAAAAGACCAAGGCGTAGCTGAAAAAGCATTAAATGCTGCTATAGAAGAGTTACGTCAAGGCCAAAATGTAACATCACAAAGCCAAGAAGACACCTATAATTCTCTAAACAAATTTGCGGTAAATTTAAACAAAGCAGCACAAGACGGAAAACTAGATCCAGTAATTGGTCGCGACGAAGAAATTAGACGCATACTTCAAATTTTATCACGTAGAACCAAAAATAACCCTATACTAATTGGAGAACCAGGAACAGGAAAAACCGCTATTGCCGAAGGTTTAGCTCATAGAATTGTAGATGGCGATATTCCAGAAAACTTAAAAGACACTCAAATTTTTGCTTTAGATATGGGCGCATTAATTGCTGGTGCGAAATTTAAAGGCGAATTTGAAGAACGACTAAAAGCTGTGGTTAAAGAAGTCACATCAAGCAATGGCCAAATTGTACTATTTATAGACGAAATTCACACCTTAGTTGGCGCTGGTGGCGGACAAGGCGCAATGGATGCTGCAAATATTTTAAAACCTGCTTTAGCGCGAGGCGAACTTAGAGCAATTGGAGCAACTACTTTAGACGAATACCAAAAACACTTTGAAAAAGATAAAGCTTTAGAACGTCGTTTTCAGAAAGTAAATGTAGAAGAACCAGATACAGAAAGTGCTGTTTCAATTTTAAGAGGAATTAAAGAAAAGTACGAAGCACATCATAAAGTAATTATTAAAGACGAAGCTATTATTGGTGCTGTAGAATTATCTAAACGTTATATAACTAATCGATTTTTACCAGATAAAGCCATAGATTTAATGGACGAAGCGGCTTCTAAACTTAGAATGGAAATTAATTCTAAACCAGAAGAATTAGATGTTTTAGATCGTAAAGTAATGCAGCTAGAAATTGAAATTGAAGCTATTAAACGCGAAAAAGATACAGTAAAAGTAAAATCGCTTCAATCTGACTTAGCCAATTTAAAAGAAGAACGCAACGAGATTAACGCCAAATGGAAAAGCGAAAAAGCAGTTGTAGATCATATTCAGCAAATAAAACAAGACATAGAAAACTATAAACTTGAAGCAGAAAAAGCAGAACGCGATGGTAATTATGGAAAAGTAGCAGAATTACGTTATGGTAAGATAAAAGAAGCGCAAGAGGAATTAGATATTAGTCAGAAACAGTTACAAGAACAATCGGAAAACGCTTTAATTAAAGAAGAAGTTACTTACGAAGATATTGCAGATGTTGTTGCTAAATGGACAGGAATTCCTGTAACAAAAATGCTTCAAACAGATCGCGAAAAGCTATTAAAACTTGAAGAACAATTACACAAAAGAGTTGTTGGACAAGAAGAAGCTATTGAAGCGGTAAGCGATGCTGTTAGAAGAAGTCGCGCAGGTTTACAAAATCCACAAAAACCTATTGGAACTTTCTTATTTTTAGGAACTACTGGCGTTGGAAAAACGGAATTAGCTAAAGCCTTAGCCGAGTATTTATTTGACGACGAATCTGCAATGACCAGAATAGACATGAGCGAATACCAGGAACGCCACGCAGTAAGCAGATTAGTTGGTGCGCCTCCAGGATATGTTGGTTACGAAGAAGGCGGACAATTAACCGAAGCCGTTAGACGCAAACCTTATTCTGTAGTATTATTAGACGAAATTGAAAAAGCGCATCCAGATACTTTTAATATTTTATTACAAGTTTTAGATGAAGGACATTTAACCGACAATAAAGGTAGAATTGCCGATTTTAAAAACACCATTATTATAATGACTTCTAATATGGGAAGTTCTGCAATACAACATCATTTTAACACTACAAAAGATGTACAAACTGCAATGGAAGCAGCAAAAATAGATGTTTTAACTTTATTAAAACAAACCGTAAGACCAGAGTTTTTAAATAGAATAGACGATACTATTTTGTTTACGCCATTAAATCAAGACAACATTGCAGAAATAGTAGGCTTACAAATAAAAGGAATTACAAAAATGATAGCGCAACAAGGCATTACATTTGATGCCACACCAGATGCAATTGCCTATTTAGCAAAAAAAGGCTATCATCCAGAATATGGCGCAAGACCAGTAAAAAGAGTAATTCAAAAAGAAGTTTTAAATGCGTTAAGTAAAGAGATACTTTCGGGTAAAGTAACCACAGACAGCATTATACTTTTAGACGCTTTTAATGATGAATTAGTATTTAGAAATGAAGGCAATTTAGTCACCAAAAAACTTTAACATATTTTAACGAAGCCAGAATAAAATATTCCACAAAAAGGCTCGTTATAAAATTGGTTGGTTAGTTTGAAAAGCAACGCAAAGACTTTTAATTAAGTTTAGCGTTGCTTTTTTTTATGCTTTATTAAATTAAAACCTTAAAAAACAGCTATAATTAAACGTTTAAGTTTTGTTAAATAGTTTACTAGACTTTAAATAAGTTAGATATTTGTAGCGGTTGGTTAGTTTAAAAGCAACACTAAAACTTGTAACAAAGTTAAGTGTTGCTTTTTTTATGGCAATATTTAAATTTTAATAAAATTTTGAAACCTTCAAACTATAAAAACATAATAGATACTTATAGGTTTTTAGCTTAATATCTTACTTTTATTTTATCTAAAACTAACCTTAGATTTGGCTAATTGTAAACTCTTAAACTATTTTATAAAAATGCTAAAAAAACTAGAGCATCAGAAATTAAGAGAAAATTACAATTTTAAGAATAGTTTAAACTATAGATTTATTCTAATAATTAGAAATAATCTATATTTGTTACAATGATGCAAAAAAAGGTTAACATACTTAATAAAAAAGCAAAGTTTCAATACGAAATAATTGATCGCTATTCTGCTGGAATTGTTCTAGCGGGAACAGAAATTAAAGCCATACGTTCTAGCAAAGCTTCTATTGCAGAAAGCTTTTGCGAATTTAACGAAAAAGGCGAGCTTTTTGTGGTTAATATGACCATTGAAGAATATGATTATGGTAATTACTACAACCATAAACCAAAAGCTATACGTAAGCTACTACTTAATAAAAAGGAATTAAAAGGCTTAGCTCGCGATTTACAAAATGCAGGTTTAACAATAATTCCATTACGTTTATTTTTAAACGAAAAAGGATTTGCTAAACTAGATATAGCACTTTGTAAAGGTAAAAAACTCTACGACAAACGCGAAACCATTAAAGATCGCGATAACAAACGTGATCTAGCTAGAATTAAAAAAGATCATAACAATTAATCTTTAAAATAATTTAAAAGATATATATTTATTATATGTCCTGTGTTATTTTTAAGTCATAAATATTTAATTTAAATCTAAAACCAAAATGCTATTTATTAAGTAAAATTTAGCTAAAAAAAACATTAGGTTTTATTTTAAATCCATACGTTTGTTTAAATACCTCATTAAAATATTAACTATAGGCAACTATTTATATTAAAATTGCGTCTTTAAAATAAACGAACATATGTATAGAATACTATCTATTTGCATTTTCATAATATCAACTTCATTTTTAAATGCGCAAATTACAGGAAAAGTAACATCTACTAAAAATAAAACATTACCCGTTGTAAATATTTTTATTGAAAACACTTATGTTGGAACTACAACAAATAATGATGGTTTATACGAATTAGAGCTAGATAAAACAGGAACTTACACTATTGTTTTTCAATACTTAGGATTTAAAACACTTAAAAAAGAAGTTGAAATTTCTAAATTTCCTTTTAAGTTAGATGCAGAACTTGAAGAAGAATCTGTTAATTTAAATGAAGTCTTAATAAACTCATCTATAAATCCTGCTAATGCAATTATTAGAGCTGCAATTGCTAAGCGTAAAAAGAATTTGCAGCAACAAAATACATTTACAGCTAACTTCTATTCTCGTGGATTAATAAAATTACTAAAAGCACCGGAAAAAATATTAGGTCAAGAAGTTGGAGATTTAGAAGGCAATTTAGATTCAACAAGACAAGGAATTATTTATTTATCCGAAACCGTATCAAAATTAGAATACCAATATCCTAACAGTTTAAAAGAAACTATTGTTGCCAGTAAAGTAAGCGGAAACAATAATGGTTTTAGTTTTAATAGTGCAAGCGACACTAATTTTAATTTCTATCAAAACACGTTCGAGCTTGGAGAGCAAATAGTATCGCCAATTTCTAATAATGCGTTTGCATATTATAACTACAAATTATTAGGCGATTTTTATGAAAATGGTTTTTTAATTAATAAAATTAAAATAACACCTAAAAGAGCTAACGATAAAGCCTTTAACGGAATTATTTATATTGTAGAAGACAATTGGAGTTTATATGGTGTAGATGTAAACATTACAGGAAAACAAACAGGAATAACACCAGTAAACACCTTTAAAATAAAGCAATCTTATGCGTTTTCTAAAGCAGATAATATTTGGGCTAAAATATCGCAAACCTTCGATTTTGATTTTGGCTTCTTTGGATTTGAAGGCGAAGGAAAATATACCGTAGTTTTTAGTGATTACAACTTTAAACCCAATTTTGAAAAAAAGAACTTTACAAGAGAAATTTTATCTTTTGAAGATAACGCCAACAAAAAAGATTCTACCTATTGGAGCCTAAAAAGACAAGTACCTTTAACATTAGAAGAATCTACAGATTATGTAAAAAAAGATAGCGTAGAAGTTGTAAGAAACTCTAAATCTTATTTAGATTCTATAGACCGAAAAAACAATAAATTTAAACTTGGAAGCATTTTAGGCGGTTATTCTTATATAAATTCGGACAAAAAATGGAACTTAAGAATTTCTTCTCCAGTAGAAAAAATAAGTTTCAATACAATACAAGGTTGGAACAGTAATATGAGTTTTAATTTTACAAAAGAAATAGACGAATACAAACGTTTTTTTAGAATAAGCAGTGAGATTTCTTATGGAGAAGCTGAAGATAGATTAAGAGCTTCAGGACAAGTTCTCTATAAATTTAATAATATAAAACGTCCAATACTAAGCCTTTCTGGTGGTTCTAAAGCAGTACAGTTTAATGGAAGCAACCCAATTTCTACTCTAGAAAATATGGTTAGCACATTATTTTTTGAAGATAATTATATTAAACTTTACAATAAATCTTATACCAATTTAAACTATTCGCAAGAAGTAATTAACGGTTTAAATCTAAGCACTAGTTTTGGTTACGAACGTAGAAAAGCATTAATTAATAATTCTGATTATGTTATTTTAAATCAAAGCAACGATATTTATACAAGTAATAATCCTTTAAACGAATCTGCAACTAATATCCCAGCTTTTAATACGCACGAATTATATAAATTTAGACTAAACGCTACAATTAACTTTGCACAAAACTATCTAACTTATCCTAACGGGAAATACAATGTACCAAACTCTAAGTATCCAACGCTTTATTTGGGTTACGAAAAAGGACTTAATGGAACCAATAAAAATTATAATTTTGATAGGTTTACTGCTAATTTAAAACAACGTTTTAATCTTGGCGCAAAAGGTACATTTAGCTACAATTTAAAAGGTGGACTTTTTAATAATGCAGATAATATATCATTTATAGATTACAAACATTTTAACGGAAACCAAACACACGTAATTACAGATGGAAATTATATAGATACATTTAAAAATTTACCATACTATAGCTTAAGTACAAATAAGAACTATGCAGAATTTCATTCAGAACATAACTTTAAAGGTTTTATAATGAATAAAATTCCATTACTAAATAAGCTTAATTTTAACCTAATTGCAGGTGCAAAAGTTATTAGTTCT
Organism: uncultured Flavobacteriaceae bacterium; assembly: GCA_938073895.1. Taxonomy (GTDB): domain Bacteria; phylum Bacteroidota; class Bacteroidia; order Flavobacteriales; family Flavobacteriaceae; genus Aurantibacter. Next base: position 10,347 of record CALJFB010000043.1, on the reverse strand, counting down.
GAAGCTTTTAAACCTTACACAGAACTATCTATTGGCTTGGATAACATTGGCTTTGGAAAATATCGTTTTTTACGAATAGATTATGTGCGTTCTTACCAAAGTGGTTTCCTAAACGACGCTATTATGTTTGGAATTGGTTTGTAGAAAACAACAAAAGCTATTGTAAAATTGCTTTATTTAATTACTGTTAAAGAAATAATGTAAGTTTTCTTTTTATTAAAATAAAAACACATGCTATTAAAAAGTGCTATTACAAAACAAAGCTTTCTACTTTACCAGATTTTAGTAATCTTACCAAAGTAATTTCTAGTAATCTATTGGTTATAAACTCATCTTATTTTTATTAAAAAAAGGTTTATAAAAACAAATATTACTATGCACTTAAAATTGTAGCATTTACCAATAAAACTAATTTAAGTATCACTTTGTTTAAACAAAATACACAAATATTAAACAATTTATATTTCTTTATCGGCCATAACTACTATTAGTTTTCAGCCCAAAAAGAGCCTAGAATTGGTAAAAACTATAAATACAGTTAAAATAATTTCCTACTATTTACGGCTAAGTTTTATATGTAAAGAAGCTTAAACAGATTAGTTAATAATTTTATAAAAACTATTAATTAAGTTGCATTAGCTTTACTTTTAACCAATGAAAACAATCATAGTATTTTCATTAACATTTATGGCTTTAATTTCTGGAATTAAATTTGACTTTGGAACAAACCATAATTCACAAAATTGGCGTGTTGTAAACGATGGCGTTATGGGCGGATTATCCAAATCTGAAACAAACCTAACCCAAAATACATTAATATTTAAAGGAAAGACATCTTTAGAAAATAGCGGTGGTTTTGCAAGTCTTAGAACGGCTTTTAATCCAGGAAAACTTAAAGGTTCCAAAACTATTACTATTAGATTTAAAAGTAATAGTATAAATAGAACTTTTGGAATATCTCTTAAAGATAAAGAGCGTTTTTATATGCCATATTTTAAGCACGAGTTTTCTCCAAAAAATACTAATTGGCAAACACTTACTGTAAATTTAGAAGACTTTAAACCCTACAGAATGAGTGAAACATACAATGCTAAAATGCCTTTAAGTTATCTGGATAACGTATTTGCTTTAGTTTTAATTATTAGTGATAAAAAGCAAGGTTATTTTGATATTGAATTAGATTATATAAGCTTTAACTAACCAATACACCATTTATTTTATTGAAGCATTTTTAGTAAAACTAACACATCTTAGTAACAAATTATTTTATTGTGAATTTTAAAGAAAAAAAACTTATTATATTCGATTTTGACGGCACACTTATAAACAGTATTCCTGATTTAACTTCAGCTATAAATAAAATGTTGGCGCATTATAATTTACAGCCACTAACCATAGAGCAAGTCACGCCTTTTATTGGAAATGGAGCAAAACCTTTAGTAAAAAGAGCTTTAGAAGAAGCTACAAAACCTAAACGTGTTACAACAGATTTTTTGGAAGAGGCATTTCCTATTTATTTTTCTGCTTACAAAGAAGTTACTTGTAAAGACACTTTTATGTATCCTAATGTATTAGAAACTCTAAACTACCTTAATAATAAAGGTTATAAAATGGCTATTTGTACTAATAAACCATACGGTTTTATTGCACCTATTTTAGAAAAATTAGAAATTAAACACCTTTTTACATCTTGGATTGGCGAAGATTCTTTAGCCGAAAAAAAACCAAATGCATTACCACTTTTATATTTAGCAAAAAACAATAATACTAGCATAAAAGAATGTGTAATGGTTGGAGATTCTAAAAACGATATTCTTGCCGCTCAAAATGCTAAAATGGATAATATTGGCGTAAGTTATGGCTATAACTACAACGAAAACATTCAAGATTACAATCCAACTATAGTTGCAGATAATTTTAAAAAATTACAAGAGTTATTTTAATATGAGTAAAATTTACAATGTAGGTGTTATTGGCGGAGGCGTTTCTGGCGTAGTTATAGCTTTAGAATTGGCAAAATACGGTATAGAAAACATCCTATTCGAAAAAAAAGAAAGTGTAGTAAACAGCTCGCCCTTTTGCCATTTGCACGCTGGAGGAAATTTGTATCCAGATATTTCTACAGAACAATGCAAAGTTCTAATGAAACAATCCATAGATATGGCACGTTTATTTCCGCAATCTATAGACCAAAGACCAACTTTTATAAGTATTCCAAAAACCGAAACTTACAAAATTAAAGACCTACAGGACAGATTAGTTGTTTTAGTAGATTACTACAAAACACTAATTAAAGAAGATCCAAAAAATGAAATACTTGGTGCTCCAGAAGAGTATTATAATACTTACAATAAAGAAGATTTAGAACACTTGGCTAAACAAGAAGCTGTAAAAACACCAAAAACAGCTAACCAATGGATGACTAACGCTTTAAAATTGGTAGATTATAAACAACTAAAAACACCTGTAATTTTAGTTCAAGAATATGGTTGGAATCTTTTTAGATTAGGTGCACAAGCGCAATTAGCATTAACTAAAACACCGCAATGTAATCTACAATTAAATACTAATGTTTCTAAAATAGAAGATGTTAGACATTTAAACTTAGATTATAACTGGAAAATTCATACCAAAAACAACATATATAATATTAAATACTTGGTTAATTCTTGTGGATTTAAAACCGGAAAAATTGACGAAGCTCTTAATTTAAATGTAAAACGATTAATAGAATTTAAAGCCGCTTATGTCTCTAAATGGCAACCTATAGATGGTCCAATTCCAGAACTTATTTTTCATGGAAAACGAGGTACGCCAAACGGAATGGTACAATTAACACCTTATTGCAACGATTATTACCAAATCCACGGAATGACCAAAGACATTACCTTATTTGATAATGGTTTAATACAATCTAAAAATAACCAAGCACAACCAAAATTTAACGAAGCTATTAACGATAGAATTGAGTCTGGCTGGAAAAAAAATGATATTGAAGAACGTACCCAAAACGCAATTAACTTAGTAACTAAATTTGTTCCTACTTTTAAAAGTGCAACACTTGGTAGTGCACCACTTTATGGCGCACAACAAATTCCTGGAGACGATCCTATTTTAAGAGTTGGAGAAGTTAGTTTTCCTTCAAAATTTTATGCACGAAGCGAAATTATAAAAGCCTCTTCTGCCCTAACTGTTGCCAATCAAATTATTACTAAGATCCAAGAAGAACATATTATTCCTAAAATTAAAACAGTGCTTACCAAAAATGATATACTAAATAGTATTCCTAAAGAAAGCATAAACACATTGTCTTCTGAATTAGCAATACAACGCCAATATCCTGAAGCATTAGCAAAACTAGTTATAGATAGAGATTAATTAATACTAAATTTAAGCTATCATTTACAAATAGCATAAAAATACTAATCATATAAAAAACTGCAATTTTTATTTTATCATAAAATCTTGAACATAAAGAAATGAGATTTATTAGTAACTTTGAGGTATATTAAATATAAGATTTTATTAGTTGTTTGGTTTAAATAAAATGAATAAATCAAAATTTTTAATTAAAGTAAAAAGACCTCAAACATAAAATGAATATGGAAAATCTAATAATATCTTTAATTTTTAAAGACGTTTCTTTTTCTAAAGAAGAGATTAATCTTATTCTAAATAAACTTGAAAGTGTTAGTTTTAAAAAAGGCGAAACCTTACTTAAAGCAAATCAAACCGTTACTAACCAATATTATGTAAAAAATGGTTGTTTAAGAACTTATTTCATGGATAAATCTGGCAAAGAGCATACTATTCAATTTGCTATTAAAGATTGGTGGATAAGCGATTATACCGCATTCTTCTCTTCTAAAAAAGCAATAATGACTATTGAATGTATTCAGGATACCGAATTATATATAATATCCAGAAAAAACATGGAGAAATTATATCTGGAAATACCAAAGTTAGAAACGTTTTTTAGAAAGAAAATGGAAAAATCGTTTGCTAGTTTTCAAAAAAGAATAATTGCCAGTTTATCGGAATCGGCTAAAGAAAGATATATTTCATTTATTAAAACGTATCCAAATATAGAACAGCTCATAAAAAACTATCATATTGCTTCGTACTTAGGAATTACAACAGAAAGCCTTAGTCGAATTAGAAAAGAAATAACTGAAAATTAATTTTCTTATCATACATCAATTTTTAACTCGACCATAAAATATAATTTTGCACATAAATACTAACATTCAATTTTCTAATATTTTAGTAGTATAAGTAACACTAAATAGAGTATAAAATTATTATTTAGTATAAAGAAAATCACTGTTAGGTAAAACTTAAAAACACAACACTATGAAAAACGTATTATTTATATTAACAAGTCACGAAGACTTAGGAAATACAGGACTTAAAACTGGTTTTTGGATTGAAGAATTTGCAGCTCCATATTATCTTTTAAAAGATAAAGGTGTTAAAATTACTTTAGCATCACCAAAAGGTGGACAACCACCAATTGATCCAAAAAGTAACGAACCTGATTTTCAAACTCCTGCAACGCTTAGGTTTAATAAAGATACAGAAACCCAAGATGTTTTATCTAAATCTTTAAAATTAGAATCTTTAGACCAAGCGGACTACGATGCTGTGTTTTTCCCTGGAGGACATGGACCATTATGGGATTTAGCAGAAGATAAAAACGTTATTGCTTTAATAGAGGATTTTTATAACAATAGCAAACTTGTTGCTGCTGTATGCCATGCACCTGCTATTTTTAAACATACAAAAAATACAGATGGTACACCTTTAGTAAAAGATAAGAAAGTAACAGGATTTACAAATGGCGAAGAAGACGCAGTACAACTAACATCTATTGTTCCTTTTTTAGTTGAAGATATGCTTAAAGCTAATGGTGCTATATATTCTAAAAAAGAAGATTGGAATCCTTATGCGGTTGAAGATAGTTTTTTAATTACTGGACAAAATCCTGCATCATCGGAGTTAGTTGCAGAACTTTTACTTAAAAAACTAAAATAGTAACTACACATAAATTGTTTATTCAATCTATCTAAGTATAAAAACTAAAAACGCCTAAAACATATGTTTTAGGCGTTTTTAATTTACAATAACTATGCAAATATTTACATACGTTCTGGAACGCTTATTCCTAATACCGAAAAGGCATTTTTAATAGTATTTGCAACGACTTTAGATAATTGTACTCTAAATACTTTTTCAATATGAGGTGTATTTCCTAAAATTTGAACGTTTTGGTAAAACGAGTTAAACGATTTCACTAAATCGTAAGTGTAGTTTGCAATTAATGCAGGACTGTGTTTTGTGGCTGCATCTTGTATAACTTCTGGAAACAATTGTAATTGTTTAATTAACTCTTGCTCTTTTTCGTGTAATGGAAAAGACGCATCTATAGCACTCAACGCATCAGCAGAACTTAAATTAGCTTTACGTAAAATAGATTGAATACGCGCATAGGTATATTGTATAAACGGACCTGTATTTCCTTGAAAATCTATAGATTCTTTAGGATCAAACAAAATACGTTTTTTTGGATCTACTTTTAAAATGTAATATTTAAGTGCTCCTAAACCTATGGTTTTATAAAGCGACTGTTTTTCTTGGTTAGAATAGCCTTCAAGTTTGCCTAACTCGTTAGAAATAGTTTCTGCTGTAGTTGCCATTTCGGTAATTAAATCGTCTGCATCTACAACGGTTCCTTCTCTACTCTTCATTTTTCCAGAAGGTAAATCTACCATTCCGTAACTTAAATGAAATAGGTTTTTAGCCCAATCGAATCCTAATTTCTTAAGGATTAAAAATAACACTTGAAAGTGATAATCTTGCTCGTTTCCAACTGTATAAACCATTCCGCCAACATCTGGGAAATCTTTAATACGTTGTATGGCAGTTCCAATATCTTGAGTCATATAAACCGCAGTACCATCGCTACGTAATACAATTTTTTCGTCTAAACCATCTTCGGTTAAATCGCACCAAACAGAACCATCTTCTTTTTTAATAAAAACGCCTGTTTTTAAACCTTCGGCAACAAATTCTTTTCCTAATAAATATGTTTCACTTTCGTAATACATACTATCAAATTCTACACCTAAATTTTTATAAGATATTGCAAAACCATCGTAAACCCAAGCATTCATTTTTTTCCAAAGCGAAACTACAGCTTCGTCTCCAGCTTCCCATTTTAAAAGCATTTGTTGTGCTGCAACTAATAATGGCGCTTCTTTTTTAGCTTCGTCTTCGGTTTTCCCTTCAGCTTTTAAAGCTTCTATTTCCTTTTTATATTCTTGATCAAATTTAACGTAGTAGTTTCCTACTAATTTATCGCCTTTTAAACCTGTAGATTCTGGCGTTTCTCCATTTCCAAAACGTTCCCAAGCCAACATACTTTTACAAATATGAATGCCTCGATCGTTTATAATTTGAGTTTTATAGACTTTTTTACCAGAAGCTTCAATAATTTTAGCCACACTAAAGCCTAGCAAATTATTACGAACGTGACCTAAATGTAAAGGTTTATTGGTGTTTGGCGAAGAATATTCTACCATTACAGCTTTTTGGTTTGCTTTTGGCGTTTCAAATCCAAACGTAGTATTCTCTTTTATTCCGTTGAAAAAATTTAAGTAATAGCTTTGGCTAATCTCCAAATTTAAGAATCCTTTTACCACATTAAAAGCTACAACATCTGCAACATTTTCTACTAAGTAATTTCCAATAGCTTCTCCAATTTGAACTGGATTTCCTTTTACAACACGTAACATAGAAAATACAACTGCAGTAATATCTCCAGGAAATTCTTTACGTGTAGCTTGAAATTCTACGGTTTCTAAATCTGCGCTATATAAACTTTTTACAGCGGTTTTTATATGTGTTGTTAATGTGTTTTGAAGACTCATTTACCTGTTTTTTTTTATTTTTAATTAAGCTTAGACCTTTGGCAAAAATACTTCTGCCATCATGCAACGTGCGCTTCCGCCACCATAAGCTTCAATAGTATCAAGAGAACTAGATAAAATTTCGCAATGTTTCTCTATGGTTTTAATTTGTCCGTCGGTTAAACTTTTATGTGCTGTTTCGCTCATAATTAAGTAAAGCTTATTGTCTTTACCACGAACTTGTAACATGTTACCTGCAAAATTATTAACTTGAGCTTCGGTAATTCTAATTACTTCTTTTCCGTCTTCTTGCAGATTGCTTACTACATTTTTACGTTCTTTTTTATTGTCTATAGTGTCTGTACAAATTACTGCAAAAGTTTCTGCTAAACACATCATAACGTTAGTATGATAGATTGCTTTTCGCTCTTCGTTTACCGTTTGATTTGCTGTAAAAACTACAGGTGTATATTCAAAATCTTCGCAAAATTCTATAAATAAATCTTCGTCTGCTCTTAGAGATAATGCACAATAAGCTTTTCTATTAACTCTATCTAATACTAGACTTCCGGTTCCTTCAAGAAAAACACCTTCATCTTCAGCAGATGTATAATCTACTATTTGATTAATTTTAAAACCTTCATCTTCTAATTTAAACAAAACATCTTCTCTACGTTCCAATCTTCTATTTTCTGCATACATTGGATATAAACCTATATTTCCATTCTCGTGAAAAGAAATCCAGTTATTAGGAAAAAGAGAATCTGGTGTATCAAACTCTTTTGTATCATCTATTACAACTACATTTATACCAACAGCGCGTAATTTGTCTACATAAGCATCAAATTCTTGTTGCGATTTTGCATTTACAGTTTCTGGTAATAAATTATCAATTACTTTTTGATAATAGTTATTTACAGCAGTTTGCTCGTTCATCCTAAAGTTAATAGGACGAATCATTACAATGGTATTTGTTGTTTGTTGCATATCGAAAAATTTGATGCAAAATTAGATTTTTTATGCTGAAAAAAGGGGTTTTATAATAAAAAAATCATTTCCATTTTATACCGCATCCCATACTTGGTTTTTGATCTATAATTGGTTTTAATCCTGAAACCGATAAATCTATGGCTTTCTTTAAATCTTTAGCTGTTAAAGGCTTATCATTTCCAGGTCTTGAATCGTCTAATTGTCCATGATAAACACTTTTTAATTCCGAATTAAACACATAAAAATCTGGTGTACAAGCAGCATTATAAGCTTTAGCAACCTCTTGATTTTTATCGTATAAATATGGAAACGGATATTTTTCTTTCTGTGCCAATTGCGTCATTAATTCTGGCGAATCTTGTGGATAATTAACCACATCGTTACTACTAATTGCAATAAAACTAACGTCTTTAGAATTGTAACTATTAGCTAAATCTACCAATGTAGAATTTACGTGAATTACAAACGGACAATGATTGCAGATAAACATAATTACAGTAACTTTTGCTCCTTTTAACTGCTGAAGACTTAACGTTTTGTTTGAAACCGTATCTAGCAACAAAAATTCTGGTGCTAAAGTTCCTACAGGAAATGGATTAGATGCTGTTAATGCCATAATTTATGGGGTTGAATTTGAAACTTGTAATAACTTTCCGTTATAATATTTATGTCCGTTTAATGAAAAATCGGCAATATAATTAGCCATTTCTAATGCAGTAGTTGGTGCTTGGTAACCTGGAAAAGCTTCTTCTAACATTTCGGTTTGCACAGCTCCTAGAGCCAATACATTAAAGCAAATTTGTTGCTCTTTATATTCTTCAGCTAATAGTTCTGTTAAAGTAATTACAGCGCCTTTACTTGAGCTGTAAGCAGATAATCCAGGGAATTTCATAGAACCTTGTACTCCGCCCATAGAACTTATAGTAACTACGTGACTTTTTGCTTCCATAAATGGTAAAACGATGCGAGTCATTTCGGCAACTCCAAAAACATTGGTTTTATAAACGTTTGCAAATTCCTCAGATGATGTTTCTGCAAATGGTTTGTTTAATAAAGTTCCTGCATTGTTAATTAAAACATCTACAGTTTGCCATTCTTCTTTAATAAACGCTTCTACTTTTTTATAGTCTTCCTGATTATTTAAATCGAAAGAAAAAGACGTAATATTATCAAATTGAAGATTTGCTACTGGTTTCGCATTTCTTGATAATGCCAAAACATTATGACCTTGACTTGCAAATAAATGCACTAACTCAAATCCAATTCCTCGACTTGTTCCTGTTATAATTATATTCTTACTCATACATTTTAATTTCTTTTGTTGGTGTGTTTGCAAAATGAACAATTGCTGGCTTAATTTCGTTTAAAAGTGAAGCCATAAAAGTGTAGTCCATTAATTCTGCTTCGTCATCTACGTGATGGTAATAGTCGTAATTTTCAAAATCGAAGGTTGAAATGGTCTGACTTGGTACTTTAAAATCTCTATAAAACGGATAATTATCCGATCTTTTAAATAAATTAAACGACTTTGCTTTTGGTAATAAACCAATTGTTTTAGTTGTAGTTATCTCGTTAATCTTATCTGCCATATTACTTAAATCGTAACCGGACAAGTAAGCATTATAACCTCTATCTTTCATTGGAATTCCAATCATTTCAAAATTAATCATAGTATATAAATCTAAACCATCTTTTTTTAATGTTTTAGATAAATGAGTCGAGCCTTTTAAACCCATTTCTTCTCCAGAAAATAACACAAACAAAATACTACGCTTATTGTTTTTAGCTTCTGCAAAGTATTTAGCCATAGCTAAAACTGCACTTGTTCCTGCAGCATTATCGTTAGCGCCATTTGCAATAGAATCTCCATTTACAGCTGTTAATTCACCAATATGATCGTAGTGAGCTCCTAATATTATATATTCCTTTTTAAGATTCTTATCTTTACCTTCTAAAAGACCAACAATATTAAAACCTTTAACGGTTTCTTTATTTGAAGAGATTTCGAAACCATTGTAATAAGTACTAAAAACATCATTTCCATTACGAGAAGAAAAATATGGCTTAACTCCTAAAGACTTAAATTCGTTTTCTATATATCTAGCTGCTATTCTAGTTTCTGGAGATCCGGTTTTTCTACCTTTTAATGCATCGGAAGCTAAGTAAAATAGTTTTTCCTTTAGATAATCCGAAGAAATATCTATTACACCTTTTTGTTTTGTTTTAGAAACATTACAACTCACAAAAAAAGTAACTATAACTAATATTAAAACTTTATTCATTGTAAAAATAATTTAGATTTTAAAGATAAAAAACGCCTAAATCAAATAGATGATTTAGGCGTTTTATTTTTGTTAATTTTAATATTAATTATCGTTTTAAAGTAAAATGGGCTTTAAATTGCTTCTTAACATTAGAACCAGAGTTTGGCTCTCTGTATTCTACAGTA
>CALJFB010000042.1 GCA_938073895.1 uncultured Flavobacteriaceae bacterium | reverse complement strand
AATGTTGCACTTGTTGGCGGTGGAAGTTATCCACAACCAGGAGAAATTTCGTTGTCTCATAATGGTGTTTTGTTTTTAGATGAATTACCCGAATTTAAAAGAGATGTTTTAGAAGTTATGCGTCAGCCTTTAGAAGACAGAGAAGTTACAATTTCTAGAGCAAAATTTACAGTAACTTATCCAAGTAGTTTTATGTTAGTTGCAAGTATGAATCCTAGTCCAAGCGGATATTTTAACGATCCAGATGCGCCAGTAACATCAAGTCCTGCAGAAATGCAACGTTATTTAAGTAAGGTTTCTGGACCTTTATTAGATAGAATAGATATACATATTGAGGTTACTCCAGTACCATTCGAAAAATTATCTAGTAATCAAAAAGCAGAATCTTCTGTAGATATTAGAAAACGAGTTACTCTAGCTAGAGATATTCAAACAAAGCGATTTGAGGATTCAGACAAAGTTCATTACAATGCTCAAATGAATACCAAACAAATTAGAAAACATTGCGATTTAGACACTACTTCTAAGGATTTATTAAAATCTGCAATGGAGCGTTTAAATTTATCTGCAAGAGCTTACGATAGAATTTTAAAAGTATCTAGAACTATTGCAGATTTAGAAAATAGCGATTTAGTTTCTGGAGCACACATTACAGAAGCCATTCAATACCGAAGTTTAGATCGAGATGGTTGGTTGGGATAATTTGTTTTGTAAAAATTATAACCACTTTAGTAACGTTTTAATTGTTTTAATTTTATTACCGTAAGGAGCATATCTAAAAGGTAAGTCTAACCAATTTGCTTTTTTTACAATACTTTTTTGATGTGTAAATGTTTTAAAAGAATTTTTACCATGGTAAGCTCCAATACCACTATATCCAACGCCACCAAAAGGTAATCTATGGTTTGTAAATTGTATAATAGTATCGTTTATGGCGCCACCACCAAAAGAGAAGTTGTTAAGTAGTTTAGTTTGGAACTTAGCGTTAGTACTAAAAATATATAGGGCTAAAGGTTTTTGGTAATTATAAATTATTTCTTCGATGTCTTTAAAACTAGAATAAGAAATTACGGGTAAAATTGGACCAAAAATTTCTTCTTTCATTACTTTGCTAGAACGTTTTGATTCGTCTAAAACTGTAGGAGATATGTAATTGGTTTCAGGATTTGTTTCTCCGCCATAAATTATAGTTTCGTTGTCTAAAAAGCTTTTTAAACGTTCAAAATTGTGTTTATTTATAATTCTAGTATAATCTGTTGATTTTTCTGGGTTTGACCCATAAGCTATTGTGATTTCATTTTTTAAAGCCTCATAAAATTCATTTTTAATAGATGCTTTTATTAAAATATAATCTGGTGCAATACAAGTTTGTCCGGCATTTAAAAATTTACCCCAAACTATGCGTTTTGCCGATAGTTTAACATCTGCAGTTTGGTCTATTATACAAGGATTTTTGCCACCTAATTCTAAAGTTACAGGAGTTAAATGTTTTGCTGCTGCTTTTGCTACAGTTTTTCCTACGTTTACACTTCCTGTAAAGAAAATATAATCCCAATTTAGCTGTAGTAAATTAGTTGCAGTTTCTGCATTACCTTCAAGAACTAAAACATGTTCTGGTTTAAATATTTTGCTAATAATAGTAGCTAGTAATTTTGATGTATTAGGTGTTAATTCACTAGGTTTTAAAACCACAGTGTTTCCACAAGCAATTGCACTTATTAATGGCGCAATGGCTAATTGAAATGGATAGTTCCAGGGCGAAATTATTAAAACAGCACCATAAGGATCTTTATAAATATATTCTGACGATGGAAAGTTTAATAACGCAGGCAAAACACGTTTTGGTTTAGACCAAGCTTTTATATTTTTTATAAATAAATCTATTTCAGATAGGACTACAGAAATTTCTGTAATATAAGTTTCAAAAGCTGGCTTATTAAAATCCATGTGTATGGCATTTAAAATAGCTTGTTCTTTAGAGATAATTTCTGCTTTTAAGTTTTGTAATGCAGCTATTCTAAACGCAATAGATTTTGTTTCTTGGGTTTTAAAGTAGACTTTTTGATTTTTAAGAATTTCAGAAAACATTCTTTTTTTTGTTGAAATTTACGTTTTTAAGCGCTTTTTTTACTAGTTTTAATATAAATTTATGCTTTTGGCACTAATTCTTAAATTTTAAGATGCTGTTTGGTTTGCAGTATTTTTTAAACTTAAATTTTGTTTAGTATAATTTTATTACTTGATTTTTAAAGCTTTAAAATTGTACCTATTAATTTAGTAACTTTTAAAAGACGTATTAGGAAATAAATTTATACAAGTCTTAATTTAATTAAATTTTATATGAAAACTAGGATTAATTTTAATGATTTTAATAAACCAGACTTAAGAGTTGGTACCATAATTTGTGTGGAAGATTTTCCTGAGGCAAGAAATCCTGCGTATAAATTAACAATAGATTTTGGAGATTTAGGACTTAGAAAAACATCGGCTCAAATTACTAGTCTTTACACTAAAGACCATTTATTAAACCTACAAATAATAGCAGTGGTTAATTTTCCAGCAAAACAAATTGCTAATATTATGAGTCAATGTTTGGTTCTTGGTGCGGTAAGCGGAAAAGATGTTATGTTATTACATCCAGAAAGTAATGTGTTAAATGGCAGTGTTGTGGCATAAAAAAAGCTTCATAAATTAATATAAAGCTTGTGTAATGTTTTATTTAAAGTCTAATTAAATATCATCAAAATCTACATCTGTAAATCTGCTTTCAGAAGCATTATTAGATGTTTCGTCTTTAGAATCTGTAGTTGTTGTAGTTGCATCAAATTCACGTTTAAAATCTTTTTGATGTCTTTCGCTAATTACTTCATTTCCTTTTTCGGAAACCACATAATTAGTCATTTCTTTTAGGATATCGCTAAATTCATTAAAATCTTCTTTATATAAATAGATTTTATGTTTTTTGTAATGAAAAGAGCCATCATCATTAGTGAACTTTTTACTTTCTGTAATAGTTATGTAGTAATCTCCGGCTTTTGTAGCTCTAACATCAAAAAAGTAAGTACGTCTTCCTGCGCGTAATACTTTAGAGTAAATCTCTTCTTTCTCCATCATTTCGTGGTTACCCATAATAGTATTGTTTTATTTTAAACTCAAAAATCCAAAAAAAAAGTAGAGTAGGCAACAAATTTTATAATTCTTTTTGACTTAATTGTTTTTGATATAATTCTGCATAATAACCATTAGAACTAATTAGCTCTTTATGAGTTCCTTGTTCTAAAATTTCACCATTGTCTAGGACTATAATTTTATCTGCATTTTTAGCAGACGATATTCTGTGGCTAACAATTAGCGTTGTTGTTTGTTGCGTTAGTTGTTTTAGGTTATTTAAAATCTTTTCTTCAGTTTCTGTATCTACTGCAGATAAGCAATCGTCAAACAATAAGATTTTTGGGTTTTTAATAATAGCTCTTGCAATAGATACACGTTGCTTTTGTCCGCCAGAAAGTGTAATACCTCTTTCGCCTAAAATAGTGTCGTATTGTTTGGTAAATTTTACAATGTTTTTGTGTACATAAGCGTTTTTGGCTGCATCAATAACTTGCTTATCTGTAGCGTTTTCGTAACCAAATTTTATGTTATTTTTAATTGTGTCGCTAAATAAAAAGGCATCTTGTGGTACATAACCAATTGCAGTTCTTAAATCTGTTAAGTTTAAGTTTTTAATAGCGGTATTGTCTACTAAAATAGTTCCATTTTTTGTATCGTATAATCTACTTATTAAGTCTAATATGGTAGATTTTCCTGAGCCAGTTTTACCAATAATGGCTAATGTTTGGCCTTTAGAAACTTTAAAGCTTATATTTTTTAATGCGGTTATGTTAGTATCATCGTAAGTAAAAGTTACGTTATTAAATTCAATATCGCCATTAATATTAGAATAAGTTTCTACACTATTTTTTATTTCAGGTTCAATTTTTAAAAACTCATTTATACGTTTTTGTGATGCTTCGGCTTCTTGTACAATAGAAGTTACCCAACCAACAGTAGCAACGGGCCAAGTTAACAGATTTACATAAATAATAAATTCTGTTATTGTTCCAAGAGTAATTTCGCCATTTATATATTGTTTTCCACCAATATAAATTACAATTATGTTACTTATTCCTATTAATAAAAGCATCATAGGGAAAAAGAAGGCTCTAATTTTTACCAATTTTAGCTGCTTTTCTTTATTGTTTTTTGAAAGTTGGTTAAATTCTGAAATAGTTTTTGTTTCAATACCATAAGCTTTAATAACAGAAATACCACTAAAAGTTTCTTGGGTAAAGGTTGATAATTTTGATAAATATTGTTGTACAACTGTACTTCTTGTATGAATTTCTTGGCTAATTTTATAAATAAAAACAGATAATATTGGTAATGGAATAACTGTATATAAGGTTAGAGTAGGAGAAGATTTGTACATAAAAACAAGTACAACAGTAAAAAGCATAAGTGTGTTTATGCTGTACATTATTGCTGGTCCAGAATACATTCTAACTTTAGTAACATCTTCAGTAATACGATTCATTAAATCTCCAGTTCTATTTTTTTTATAGAAGTTTAAAGATAGGTTTTGGTATTGCTGATAAATTTCATTTTTTAAATCGAACTCAATATAGCGAGATATATTAATTATGGTTTGTCTCATAAAAAAAGTAAAAACACCAGTTGCTATTGCTGTAGCTACAATTAACCCAATATTTTTAAGTAAAGCAGATTTAAAGGCAACAATATTTTTAGTATCGGTTTTAATATATTGGTCTATAATATCTACGGTTTCTCCTATTAAGCTTGGAACAAATACTGTAAAGAGTTTAGAAACTATAGTAATTACAATACCAATAAGAAGTTTTGTTTTATATTTTCTAAAGTATTTGTTAAGATGCTGTAACTCTTTCATTTAGTTGTAATAAATCGTTTAAAATTATTAATGTCTTAATTTTTAGTGGTAATCATTGTATAAATGTTAATATATAATTATTTTTGCTTGCATTTTTATAAATAATGCAAGTAGTAATTTTATAAACTAACACCAAATTATCTAATGGTTTCAGACATATTAACACCAGAACAGTTAAAAAAAGCAAATCCAGTTTTTGGACAATTATCTTTCGATGATCACGAACAAATCCTATTTTGCAACGACAAAGATACAGGATTAAAAGCTATTATTGGAATACATAACTCAGTTTTAGGACCTGCTTTAGGTGGAACAAGAATGTGGCAATATGCCAACGAATGGGAAGCTTTAAACGATGTTTTACGTTTATCTCGTGGAATGACTTACAAATCTGCAATTACAGGATTAAATCTTGGAGGTGGAAAAGCTGTTATTATTGGCGATGCTAAAACTCAGAAAAACCCAGCTTTAATGCGTCGTTTTGGAGAGTTTGTAAACGGATTAAGTGGAAAGTATATTACCGCAGAAGATGTAGGAATGGAAACCTCTGATATGGATATTGTAAGAGAAGTTACACCTTACGTTACAGGAATTTCTGAAAGTTTAGGAGGCGCAGGAAATCCATCACCTATTACCGCTTATGGCGTTTTTATGGGGATGAAAGCAGCAGCTAAGTACAAATTTGGATCAGACGATTTAGAAAACAGAAGTGTTTTAGTGCAAGGAATTGGTCATGTTGGAGAATCTTTAGTAGAACATCTAACTAACGATGGTGCAAAAGTAATTATTGCAGATATTAACGAAGCGCGTTTAGAAGCGGTAAGTGCCAAATATGGCGCATCAATATACAGAGGAAACGATTTATATAGCGAAGCTGTAGATATTTACGCACCTTGCGCTTTAGGAGCAACAATAAACGACGATACAATTAATAAAATACAAGCAAAAGTTATTGCAGGAGCAGCAAACAATCAAATTGCAAACGAATCTGTTCATGGTAAAATACTGCAACAGAAAGGTATCGTTTATGCACCAGATTTCTTAATTAATGCAGGTGGAATTATTAATTGTTATGCAGAAATAGAAAAATTTGGTAAGGCAGAAATTATGCGTAAAACCGAAAATATTTATAACACAACTTTAGAAATATTAAATAATGCAGACAAAAATAGCATGACTACTTTAGATGCAGCATTAACTATAGCTAAAAATAGAATAGAAGAAAGAAAAAATAAAAACAGTTAATAGTTTTTACTTTTAATTAAAGTATTATTTTTGCAAAGCGATAGAAACACTTCTATCGCTTTTTTTAAACCCTAAGTTCTTTGAGACCATGCTAAACAGGAGACACATCAGAATTAAAGTAATGCAAGTACTTTACGCTTTTAGCGGAAGCGAAAGTGATGATTTTACAAAAGATCAAAAATTCTTAATAAAAAGTATAGATAATATGTATTCTTTATATGTGTTATTAGTCTCTTTAATGGTTGAAGTAAGAGAAAAAGCAGAGCTGCAAATGGATAAAGACCAAAAAAAGCACTTTGCAACAGTCGAAGAGAAAACACCAAACACAAAATTTATTAATAACGAAGTTTTATTAAGTATTGCCAATAACCCGGCATTTCTTTTAAAGCAAGATGTTCTAAAAGTTAATAATTGGAAATTAGATGGAGAATATGTAGACATTATGTATAAAGAGCTTATTGCAAGCGATTTATATAAAAACTACATGTCCACAGAATTATCTACTTTTAAAGACGATAGAGAATTTGTACTAACCTTTTTTAAAGAAATTATTGCGCCTAACGATAAGCTTTATGATTATTTAGAAGATCAAAATTTAACTTGGTTAGACGATTTACCAATTGTAAACACAGCCATTTTAAAGATTTTAAAGAAAGTTAAGCAAGATTCTCCGGACGTGCACTTTACACCAAAATTATATAAAGACACAGAAGACAAAGAATATACTATTAACTTATTTAAGAAAACCTTATTAAACCAAGGCAACTTAAAAGCCGTTATTGGAAGTAAAACTAAAAACTGGGATGCAGATCGTATAGCGGCATTAGATACAGTACTCTTAACAATGGCATTATGCGAAGTTGAAAAATTTCCATCTATACCAACTAAAGTTACAATTAACGAGTATTTAGAAATTTCTAAAGAATATTCTACACCAAAGAGTAGCATTTTTATAAATGGTATTTTAGATAAAATTGTAAAAGAACATCAAGCAGCAGGAACTTTAAATAAAATAGGTAGAGGTTTGATGTAATAAAAATAAATCTTATTTTTACAATCCAATTATAATTTAAATTTAAAAAAATGAAAAGAGTATTTTTAATGTTAAGTGCAATTTGCTTAGTAGGATTCACATCTTGTAAAGAAGACGCAACAACAAAAATTGATGAAACAAACGTAGCAGCTGCTGCAGTTAGAGATGCACAATCTTCTAAGTTTCCAGTAATCACTTTTGATAAAACAGAACATAACTTTGGTGAAATTATTAACGGAACTCCAGTAGAAAACGTATTTACATATAAAAACACAGGAGATGCACCATTAGTAATTACAAATATTAAGAGTACTTGTGGATGTACAATTCCTCAAGATTGGTCTAAAGAGCCTTTAGCTCCTGGAGCAGAGGCAAAGTTTACAGTTAAATTTAACGGTAAAGGAAACGGAAACACTTCTAAAGCTGTTACTGTAACTGCAAATACTGAAAAAGGTACCGAAGTAGTTAGAATTAAAGCTTTTATTAAGCCAGATCCTAATGCACCTAAAAAAGCTGCTAAAACACCATCAGCATCTCCAATTGTTAGATAATGGAGTCTTTATCTAGCATATTACCAATTTTAGCAATGTTTGCTGTAGTCTATTTTTTTATGATTGCACCGCAAATGAAAAAAGCTAAAAACGAAAAAAAATTCGCAGCTGAGTTAAAAAGAGGCGACCGTATTGTAACTCTTAGTGGTTTACACGGTAAAATATTAGAGTTAAATGACAAAGATAACTCTTGCGTTATTGAAACTTTATCAGGGAAATTAAAATTCGATCGCGCAGCCATTTCTATGGATCGTACTAAAGTTTTAAATAAACCTGCAGAAGTAAAAAAATAAATTTATTTTAGATACTTTATAAAAAAATGCTCCAAGGAAACTTGGAGCATTTTTGTTTTTATACCTTAGTAGATTTTGTATCTGATTTCTAACTTAAATGTAATTTGTTTTTAAATTAGAGTTTTACTTATTGTAATTTTAATTCCATTATTAGTGTAAAAAAGGATATAGTTACAACATCTGTTTGCTTTAAAACAATATTTTATTTTTTTAGCCTTTCTTATACAAATAAGAAAATTTCAAGTTGATTTATATTTCTGTTCCATATTAATCGTAATTAATTTATTTCTTTGAAACAGATTGTGCTATTTTTTTACCAATCCAAGCCATTGGAATATAAGCTAAAAGTAAATCTGTTATGGTAAACCATATGGGGCCAGTTATTAAATAATTAGCAGTAATTCCACCTAATAAAAATATAATTCCAATAGCTAATGCAGATGTTGTTTTATTAATATCTGAAATGCTATAGGCTACAAAAGCGCCAACTAAAGTTCCTAAAGCATGCGCTAAAAACGGAAAAATAAAATAATTAAAGTCCAGTGTAGGCATAATTTTAGATAATACTTCTAAATTATTTATATCTATGCCTGCAATTGGAAAAATACTATGCCCCATATTTATTACAAGCATATTTACTATGCTACCAATAATAAAACCTAGTAGAATTGCTAGAATATTTTTAAGAATAGAATGCATAATTATTTGTTTAATTAGATAAACAAGATACATTTTATAAAATAAATTAGTGTTTACTTTTAATATTAAGTGTTTTATTTTACAATAACTTTTCGAAAGCTAAACGTTTGTCGTCATTATCTAGATAAATAATACCGCAATAAGAGTAATTTAAAGATTTAAGTAGGTTTTGCATTCCAAGATTATCTTCATGTGTATCTATTCTCATAGAGTTAATATGTTGCGATTTTAAAAGTGTTTCAAAATATTTAAAAATATAAGTTGCAACGCCTAATTTTCTATAATTATTACCAACAGCCATTCTATGTATTACACCATAAATTGAGTTTTTTGGCGTTAGCCATTTACCATTAATACTTGAATATGTAGGTTCTAATTTTGTTGTAAACATAGTAGTTGCCACAATTTGGTTGCTACTATTATATACTAAATAACTTTCGCGATTATTTATATCCGATAAGATTTTTGTGGCATCTGGATAGCCGTTTTGCCATTGATCTATTTTTAATGATGCCAAATATTTTTGAGCATCATTAATAATAGACATTATAATTTTTAATTCTGATTTTTCTGCTTTAATTAATTCCAAAATTGTACTATTTATAAACACGCATTCCAAATTGGGTCGTTTGGTAAGTTAGCTGTAATCTTAATAGGTTCATTTGTTACAGGATGAATAAATTCTATATACCTAGCATGTAAACTAATGCTTCCATCTTTATTACTTCTATCAAAACCATATTTTAAATCACCTTTAATTGGACTTCCAATAGTAGATAATTGCACACGTATTTGATGATGTCTTCCGGTTTCTAAATTAACCTCTAATAAGGTGTAATTATCTAATTTTTTAAGAGTAGAATAGTGTAGTATGGCTTTTTTACTCTCAGGTATTTCTTTAATATATGCTGTAGATTTATTATTTTTCGGATTCTTTTTTAGCCAATTTATTAATGTGTCGTTTGTTTTTTTTGGCACTTTTTTTACTAAAGCCCAATAAGTTTTAGATATGTCTTTTGTTAAAAAAAGTTTATTTAGTCTTGGTAAAACTTTACTGGTTTTGGCAAATAAAACTAGACCTGTAGTTGGTCTGTCTAATCTATGTACAGTTCCTAAATAGACATTTCCAGGTTTGTTATATTTATCTTTAATGTAGTCCTTAACAACATCGCTTAAGGGTTTATCGCCTGTTTTATCGCCTTGAACTATATCTCCAGAACGTTTATTTACGGCAATAATATGATTGTCTTCGTAAATAACTTGTAAGTTAGATTTGTTGGATAAAGTCTTAGACATTTATAGTTGTTTCTAATGATTTTAAAATTGAATTTAATTCAGCTTTGTTCATATAATTTAATTCCTAAGTTATTAATAATTCTGTTCTAATCTTTTATTAAAAAAACCAAGATTATTTCCAGACGTCTAAAACCTATTTATTTAATTGTCTTGAAGAAATCTTGTTTCTATTTTAGCGAATAGAAACAAAATTATAGCGAAATTTATTTGGTACAATTAATTAGACTGTTTCCGTAAATTTAGAATTTGTAAGGTGTTGTTAAGCTAAATACACCATTATTACTACATGTTTTTTCGCTTTGGCTCCTAAGGTTTAGTTCGTTTTTTTAACTAGAACTTATAGTGACATTAATTAAATAACTCATTAGTAAACTAATAGAAAATTGCGAAACTAATATTGTTCAGAGTCATCTGGGAAATCTTCCGCTTTTACATCGCTAACGTATTGTCCAATAGCATTAGACATGTCTTCAAATAAATTCATATAACGTCTTAAAAAACGAGGATTAAACTCGTGTGTCATACCAATCATATCGTGTAAAACTAAAACTTGCCCATCTACACCAGCACCAGCACCAATTCCAATAACAGGAATAGAAACACTTTTTGCAACCTCTTTGGCTAATTGTGCAGGTATTTTTTCTAGAACAATTGAAAAACATCCAGCACGTTCTAACATTAAAGCATCTTCTTTAAGTTTTTTAGCTTCTTCTTCTTCTTTTGCTCTTACAGTATAAGTTCCAAATTTATAGATAGATTGTGGTGTTAAACCTAAATGCCCCATAACAGGAATTCCAGCATTAAGAATTCGTTTAATAGATTCTTTAATTTCTTTTCCACCTTCCATTTTTACGGCATGTCCACCAGATTCTTTCATAATTCTAATGGCACTACGTAAAGCTTCTTTAGGATCACTTTGGTAGCTTCCAAAAGGTAAATCGACAACTACTAAAGCACGTTCTACAGCTCTAACTACAGATTGCGCATGATAAATCATTTGGTCTAATGTAATAGGCAGTGTTGTTTCGTGACCAGCCATAACATTACTGGCAGAATCGCCTACTAAAATAACATCGGTTCCTGCCGAATCTACAATTTTAGCCATAGTATAATCGTAAGCAGTTAACATCGAAATTTTTTCGTTGTTTGCTTTCATATCGATTAAAGTTTTAACCGTAATGCGTTTGTATTCTTTTTTTGCTACAGACATTTTTATCCTTTTGTTTATAAATGTAAAAGTAATAAATATTGAAGACGTGTTGAGTAAAATTTAAAGAATGATTTAGTTTGTTCTTCTAATTTTATTTTAATAGTAATTTGCTAGTGTAATTGTTAGTAAAAACATGATATATTAAAGTAATAAACACCTTTTTATTTAAGTGTAAGCTTAATAAAACCGTTAGTTGGTATAAACAGATTTAGATTGTTTTAACCAGACAGATTACTTGTTTTAACTAAAATGTATAAAACGTATTACTTTTTAATATCTAAATATGTACTTAATAGTAATTTAAAATTAACAATCTGCCATAAAAACTCCAACTGCTAATCCGCCAGTACTGGTTTCTTTGTATTTGTTATTCATATCTTTAGCTGTTTCCCACATTGTAGAAACCACTTTATCTAAAGGTACTTTTACGTTGTTAGGATCTGTTTCTAATGCTAATTCTGCAGCGTTTATAGCTTTAATTGCCCCCATAGAATTGCGTTCTATACATGGAATTTGTACTAAACCACCAATAGGATCGCAGGTTAAACCCAAATGATGTTCCATAGCAATTTCTGCAGCAATCATAACTTGTTCTGGTGTTCCACCTAATATTTCGCACAATGCTCCCGCAGCCATTGCGGATGACACACCAATTTCTGCTTGGCATCCGCCCATAGCAGCACTTATTGTGGCACCTTTTTTAAATATAGCTCCAATTTCTCCTGCAACTAATAAAAATTGTTTAATATCTTTAAAGTTGGCATTGTGATTTTCGATAACTAAATAATACATTAAAACTGCAGGGATAACGCCAGCACTTCCGTTGGTTGGTGCAGTAACCACACGACCTAAAGAGGCATTAACTTCGTTTACACCTAAAGCAAAACAACTTACCCATTTAAGTATTTGTCTAAATTTAACTTCGGTTTTTCTAATGGTATTTAGCCAGTCTTTGTGTGAGTTGTAGGTTTGTTCTCCAATTAGTTTTTTGTGCATATCAAAAGCACGTCGTCTAACATTAAGTCCGCCAGGTAAATGTCCTTCGGTATGGCAGCCTAAATACATGCATTCTAACATAGTATCCCAAATTCTATTTAGTTCGAAATCTATGGTTTCTGCATCTCTAAGGGATAATTCGTTTTCTAAAACAATTTCTGATATGGATTTGTTTTCTGCTTTACAGTAGTTTAATAATTGTGTAGCTTTATCTATTGGAAAAGGGAATTCCTTTTTTAATTCTACATTTTCTTTATGGACTAAACGTTCTTCTTTTACTACAAATCCGCCACCAATGGAATAGAATGTAGATTCGTTTATAATGGTTTTATTATTAAATGCTGTAAATGTTAATCCGTTGGAGTGAAAATCTAAAAAGGTTTTATTAAAAACAATATCAGTTTTAGAATTAAATGTAATAATATGTTTGTTAGCTAAAGCAAGTTCAGAATTTGAATTGACTTTATTAATAATACCATTAATAGTTTCTGTAGGAATAGTTTCAGGATTTTCGCCTGTTAAACCTAATATAATTGCAATATCTGTGGCGTGACCTTTTCCTGTAAGCGACAAAGATCCAAATAGATCTATTTTAATAGTTGTTATGTTTTTAAAGCAGTTTTCTGTCTTTAATTCTTCTAACCAACGTTCTGCTGCACGCCAAGGTCCCAAAGTATGAGAACTTGATGGTCCAACACCTATTTTAAGCATATCAAAAACCGAAATACATTCCATAATACGAAGTTGTTTTAGTAAATACAAATATATATTTTAGACTTGAATATCACTAATTTAGTATAATGGATTAATTGTTATTTTATTGAGTTGTTTGTTTGATATCTTTTAGTTTGCTTTATTTAAGTAAATAGTAATAAAAACGCCTTTTTGTAATGACATTAAAAAGCAGCACTGTTTTGCGCAAGGGATTGTAGTGTTAGCTTTTGGCGAGGCTTGCATTGAGCCAAAACTTTAGCGTAAAGCCCGACCTTTTGGTTGCGCCCAAATAAGAGGTATTATTAGTTTTGTCTGTTAAATATGTCATCGTGTCACATTTTTTGTCGTGGCATAAAGATTGACTTAGGGTAATTGTAAATTATTATTATAAATTAAAATACATATATTATGAGTAAGATTATTGGAATCGATCTAGGGACAACTAACTCTTGCGTTTCTGTAATGGAAGGTAACGAACCAGTTGTAATCCCAAATGCAGAAGGTAAACGTACAACACCTTCAGTAATTGCTTTCGTTGAAGGCGGTGAAATTAAAGTAGGAGATCCTGCAAAAAGACAAGCGGTAACTAACCCAACAAAAACAGTTTATTCTATTAAACGTTTTATGGGTAACAAATTTTCTGAATCTAAAAACGAAGCAGAACGTGTACCATATTCAGTAGTAAAAGGAGATAATGATACACCACGTGTAGACATTGATGGTCGTTTATACACGCCACAAGAATTATCTGCTATGATTCTTCAAAAAATGAAGAAAACTGCTGAAGATTATTTAGGACAAGATGTAACTGAAGCAGTTATTACTGTACCAGCATATTTTAACGATGCACAACGTCAAGCTACTAAAGAAGCTGGTGAAATTGCTGGTTTAAAAGTAAGACGTATTATAAACGAGCCAACAGCAGCAGCTTTAGCTTACGGAATGGACAAAAAAGGCGTTGACCAAAAAATTGTTGTTTTTGATTTTGGTGGTGGAACACATGATGTTTCTATTTTAGAATTAGGAGATGGCGTTTTTGAAGTTTTATCTACAGATGGAGATACACACTTAGGTGGTGATGATGTTGATGATAAAATTATTAACTGGTTAGCCGAAGAGTTTAAAACTGAAGAAGATATGGACTTACGTAAAGATCCAATGTCTTTACAACGTTTAAAAGAAGCAGCAGAAAAAGCAAAAATAGAATTATCTGCATCTGAGTCTACAGAAATTAACTTACCATATATTACTGCAACTGCAAGTGGACCAAAACACTTAGTACGTACATTAACACGTTCTAAATTTGAACAATTAATAGACGACTTAGTTAAAAGAACTATAGAGCCTTGCCAAACAGCTTTAAAAGCAGCAGGTTTATCTATTTCTGATATTGACGAAGTAATTTTAGTAGGTGGATCTACACGTATTCCAGCAGTACAAAAAGCAGTGGAGTCTTTCTTTAAGAAAGCGCCAAGTAAAGGTGTTAACCCAGATGAGGTTGTATCTTTAGGAGCAGGAATTCAAGGTGGAGTTTTATCTGGAGATGTTAAAGACGTATTATTATTAGATGTTACACCTTTATCTTTAGGAATTGAAACTATGGGTAACGTTATGACTAAATTAATTGAGTCTAACACAACTATCCCAACTAAAAAATCTCAAGTATTCTCTACAGCAGCAGATAATCAACCATCTGTTGAAATTCACGTGTTACAAGGTGAAAGAGCTATGGCTGGAGATAACAAAACAATTGGACGTTTCCATTTAGATGGTTTACCACCAGCACAAAGAGGTGTTCCTCAAATTGAAGTAACTTTCGATATTGATGCTAACGGAATCATTAAAGTTTCGGCTACAGATAAAGCAACTAACAAGACTCAAGATATCCGTATTGAAGCGTCTTCTGGTTTAACTGAAGAAGAAATCGAAAAAATGAAAGCTGATGCAGAAGCTAACGCTGATGCCGATAAAATTGCAGCAGAAAATGCAAAGACTTTAAACGAAGCTGATTCTATGATTTTCCAAACAGAAAATCAACTAAAAGAATTTGGTGAGAAATTATCTGATGATAAAAAAGCACCAATTGAAGCCGCTTTAACCGAATTAAAAGCAGCTTACGAAACTAAAGATGTTGCAGTAATTGCACCAGTTTTAGAAAAAATTAACGAAGCTTGGAAAGTAGCTAGTGAAGAAATGTACAAAGCGCAAGCTGAAGGACAAGGCGCACCAGCTGATGCAAATGCTAACGCAGGAGCAGAAGAAACAAGCGATGTTGAAGATGTAGATTTTGAAGAGGTAAAATAGTAGAAAACTAATTTAGCCTAGCAAAATTGAGTCATTAATTAGCTCAATGCAAAATATTAAACACCATCATTTATTTGATGGTGTTTTTTTTATGCTTAAATAACTTAGTAATTACAAAAGCGTGCGGGAAAGTTACAGCAGCAATAAAAGAAAATAGAATGGCATAAAGTAGTTTTTCATCTTTAAAAATAAAATAAACTATAGCTAGTCCTATTATAGAAATAAGCCAATAAGGAAACGCTTTCTTAGTGTAATTAACTAGATTTTTTTTATTTGTTTTTCCATAAATAAAATTAACTTGTTCTACTAACGAAGGAATACTATGCCATAAAATAAAATAGATTGCAAATCCCCAAATAAGTGTAGAGACCTTAAAAATAATTCCAAATACTAAAAGTAATAGAGTATCGCTTAGTATAACTTTATTAGATATCTTTTTCTGATACACAAAAATTAATGAATGAATAAAAAGAGCAAAAGCATTAATATAAAAGCTAATATATAGAACGTTAGAACTAACTTTATAATTAGATATAGATGCTATAATGTTGCTTACTTGTTTGGTATTAAATATAAATAGTAGTTGTAAAATAAACAAGCCATAAATAACATAGTAAATATAACTAGGAAAAATAGTTTTACTTTTAATTTTATGTTCCCAATGTTGCTCTCCAAAATGATATGCACTAAAAAGAATAAAAAGTATTAAACCTATTATTGGTATAAAGTAAAAAATGACTATAGAAGTCATTATTGTTACAATATATGTTGTTAAAACTTTAATAAATGAACTCGATTCTTCTTTTTGATTAATATTTTTTAATATTAATATATCATTAGAACCATGTAAAATACCAAAAGAGATAATTAAAAAAAAGCCTAAAAATTCTTCATAAATCTCTGGTACGATTGAGCTAGTCCATAAACCAATAAAACTTAACACAATTAATATATTCTTATTTATATCCATATATACTTGCAATATTAATAATTAAATTCTAAAAATTTTGTTAAAATGATTATTTTATTGTTTATCTATTTGTAGATTTGCTTAAACAAAAATAATTATTAACTAAACAATTATCTATGAAAACTTTATTATTTTTATCAAGTGTCGTTTCAAAAATGGATCCAACTGATTATGTAGGTTTCACATTCTTTGTAGGTTGCATGGCAATGATGGCAGCATCGGCTTTTTTCTTTTTATCATTAAGTCAATTCGACAAGAAGTGGAGAACTTCAGTTCTTGTATCTGGTTTAATAACATTTATTGCTGCAGTACATTATTTTTACATGAGAGATTATTGGGCTGTAAATATGGAATCACCAACATTTTTTAGATATGTTGATTGGATTTTAACAGTACCATTAATGTGTGTTGAGTTTTACTTAATACTAAAAGTAGCAGGAGCTAAGCCATCTTTAATGTGGAAAATGATTTTATTCTCTGTAATTATGTTAGTTACAGGATACTTTGGAGAAGCAGTTTATAATGAAGGAAATGGACCAGCAATTTGGGGTGCAATTTCTGGAGCAGCTTATTTTTACATTGTATATGAAATTTGGTTAGGTAGTGCTAAAAAATTAGCAGTAGCTGCAGGTGGAGAAGTTTTAAAGGCTCACAAAATTTTATGCTGGTTTGTATTAGTAGGTTGGGCTATTTATCCTTTAGGATACATGATGGGAACTGAAGGTTGGTACAATTCTATTTTCCCACAAGGAGGAATTGATGTTGTTTACAACATTGCAGATGCTATTAATAAAATTGGATTTGGATTAGTAATATATGCTTTAGCAGTTAAGAAAAACGAATCTAAAGTTGTAGATTAATAACTTAATCACACAACAAAAAAAATAATTGAAAAAGAAAATATTAAGCGCCATCAACTGTTGATGGCGTTTTCTATTTAATACTTATTTTAATAAGTTTCAATTTTAAACTGAATTGTTTAAATACGAAAAAAGAATAATTTTATTATAAGTAGTTAAGGTTTTAATTCTTGTAGTAATACTTCTTATTATTAACCAGCGTAAACATTTTTATAATTAATTTATGTTTTAGAACCTAAAGTTTTTAGTTAGTAATAATAAATGTTAGTATTTAAGTAAAATATATTTTCTAATAGTTTAAAAAAAAAGCCTCACTAAATAAAATTTAGTGAGGCTTTTATATCTATTTAAAATTGTTAAGAAGTCAAAGTACTTATAATTTGTTCTATAATAGGTTTAGCTTTCTCAAGTTCATCGTTATGCACAAAAACATCTTGTTGTCCGCTTGGAGTTGCACCAAAGCCAGCTAAACGGCCAGATTCTGATTCGTCTTTAATAATTGGGGTAATATTAATCTCACTTAATTTGTGTGCTATTTGTTGTACCACAATAAAATTTCCTGAAAATACTTTTGTATAATTTGAATCTGACATAGCTTTATCTTTTAGGGTTAATACTCAATTAATTTGTAGTATTAAGATACAAAAAATAATGCATAATTCTGTGTTTTACATCTTGTTTTTCTTACTTAAAACAAAATACTTATAAAGGTTATAAAAACCAATAGCAACCATAGCGTAAGTTAAAACAACTTTAAATGTAGAATATTCTACACCTTTAAAGTATATATTATAAAATCTATTAAATCCTAGTAGAATTATAACAATACCAATATATAAATCTAGTTTTCGTTTTGGTTTTTTCTGTTTTTCTGGTAAGTTAGTCTCCATATTACCTTAATTCAGCATTTAATTTGTTTTCAAAATTTTGCTGTAATTTAGTCATAACCTTATCTACTTGTTTGTCTGTAAGTGTTTTATGTTCGTCTCTAAATGTAAAGCTTACAGCATAACTTTTTTTACCGTCAGGAAGATTTTTTCCTTCGTAAACATCAAATAAGTTAACAGATTTTAATAATTGCTTTTCAGTTTGTTTTGCAATAGTATTAATATCGTTAAAGGTAATGGTGTTATCTAAAAGTAAAGCGAAATCGCGTCTTGACTCTGGGAATTTTGGAATGGCAGTAAATTTAATTTTATTACGTTTTGCTACTTCAATAATATTATCCCAATTAAAATCGGCATAAAAAACAGCTTTAGAAATTCCAAAGTGTTTTAATACTTTAGATTGAATATTTCCAAATTGTACCAATTCCATTTTTCCTTGGTATAAACCTAAACCTTCGCTAAAAACATCGTTTGTTACTGCTTTTTCATTAAATCTATTAATTCCTAAGCGTTCTAAAACACTGTTAACTAAGCCTTTTAGGTAAAAGAAGTTTGTTTCGCTTTTAGGAGAGTTCCAAATTTCGGGATTTTTCTGACCGGTTATTAATAGCGATAAACGCTTAAACTCTTCGCGTGTTTCATTAAAATTATGATATGTTTTACCAAATTCAAAGAATTTTAAATCGGAGTTTCTTCTGTTTATATTATGCGAAATGGCTTCTAGTCCAGAAAATAATAGCGATTGTCTTAAAACAGATAAATCGTTACTTAAAGGATTAAGCATTGTAATATTATGCTCGTCTTTTAATTGCTCGCTTAAACCAATATAATTAGGTGTTGTTAACGAGTTTGCCATAATTTCGTAAAAACCAATACTTGCTAATTGATTTCCTGTAACATTTTGCAATTTATGATCGTCAAAACGAGAAGAATTAGCAATAGATGCATTTAATTTAGATGTTGTTTCTATGTTGTTATATCCATAAACTCTAAGAATATCTTCAATAACATCAGCTTCGCGCGTTACATCATTTCTGTATGCAGGAATGGTTAAACCTAAACCAGTTTCTGTAATACTATTAACTTTGATTTCTAATGAAGTTAAAATTGATTTAATTGTTTCTTTAGGAATTTCTTGGCCAATAAGTTTTGTGGTTTTATCAAAACTTAATCTTACTTGGAAATCTTCAATTTTATTAGAATACACATCAGTAATATCGCTTGTAATTTCTCCACCAGCCAATTCAGTAATTAGAATAGCCGCACGTTTTAAAGCGTATTCTGTTGTATTTGGATCTATTCCTCTTTCAAATCTAAAAGAGGCATCGGTATTTAAAGCATGTCTTTTTGCTGTTTTTCTAACACTTACAGGATTAAAGTAAGCACTTTCTAAAAATATACTTGTGGTGTTTGCAGTAACACCAGAATCTAATCCACCAAAAACACCAGCAATACAAAGTGGTTTTTCGGTATCGCAAATCATTAAATCGTCTTCGTGTAATTCACGTTCTATACCATCTAAAGTGGTAAATTTAGTTCCGCTTGCAACTGTTTTCACCTCAATTTTATTACCAGAAATTTTAGCAGCATCAAAAGCATGTAATGGTTGTCCTAAATCGTGAAGCACATAATTTGTAGCATCTACAACATTATTAATTGGCGCTAAACCAATAGCTTTTAAACGGTTTTGTAACCATTCTGGAGAATCGGCTACTTTTATATTAGAAATAGAAACACCACAATATCTTGGTGCTTTTTCTGTATTTTTAACGTCAATATCTATTTTTAAAGAACGATCGTTAACATGAAACGTACTTACAGAAGGCGTAATTAATTCTAAGCTAATTCCTTTTTGTAATAATCCAGCTTTTAAATCGCGCGCAGTACCAAAATGGCTCATGGCATCAGATCTATTAGGCGTTAACCCAATTTCAAAAATCTCGTCGTTTTCAATTTTAAATAAATCGGCACAAGCTATACCAATTGGCGTGTCTTGTGGTAAAACCATAATACCATCGTGAGATTTTCCCAAGCCTAATTCGTCTTCGGCACAAATCATTCCAAAACTTTCTTCGCCTCTAATTTTTCCTTTTTTAATGGTCCAAGGTTCGCCATCATCAGAATATAAAGTTGTTCCAATAGTAGCAACAGGTACTTTTTGTCCTGCAGCAACATTTGGTGCACCACAAACAATTTGCACAGGATTTTCTGCACCAATATTTACGGTAGTTACTTTTAATTTATCGGCATTTTCGTGCTGTACACAAGTTAAAACTTCACCAACAACCACACCTTGTAAGCCACCTTTTACGCTTTGGTAGGTGTTTACGCCTTCAACTTCTAGACCTAAATCTGTTAAAAGTTCGCTAGTTTGTTCTGAGGTCCAATTTGTTTGTAAAAATTGTTTTAACCAATTGTATGAAATCTTCATTTGTGTCTGCTTTAAAACGCAAATATAATAATTGTTTGTCCGCTATAAAATGGAAACTTCCTTTTATTTGTAAGTATTTTGTTGTTATTTCGATTAACTTTTTAAGAACCATACTTTTTATGAAAAATCTATTCCTATTTACATTTATAATTATCTTTTTTTCTTGTAAAAATGAAGAAACTAAAGCCAAAAAATCAATGCTAACTCAATTAAAAATTGGTACTTATAAAGCCGATTTAATAATTGATAAAGATTTAAGTATTCCTTTTAATTTTAAAGTTGAAGATGCAACTCATCTCACTATTTTTAATGCAGATGAAGAAATTAAAGTAGATGAGATTTCTTACAAAAACGATTCAGTTTACATAAAATTACCTGTTTTTGAAGGCGTAATTAAAGCTAAAATTGAAAAAAACAGTTTAAAAGGACAATTTGTAATGCCCGAAAAAGGTCGCCAAATGAATTTTGAAGCTCAATTAAACCCAAATCGTTTTGTGAGTAGAGTAGATGCTACTGCAAATATTACTGGTATTTGGGAAACTACTTTTAGTCCAGATTCTAAAACAGATCGTTATGCTGCAAAAGGAATTTTTAAGCAAAACGGCAATAAAGTTACAGGAACGTTTAGAACAACAACTGGAGATTATAGGTTTCTAGAAGGTGTAATTAATGGTACAAAATTAGAGCTTTCTACGTTTGATGGCGCACATGCGTTTTTATTTACTGGAACCATTACAGATCAAACCATTACAGGTCAGTTTTATTCTGGAAACCATTGGAAAGAACCATTTATTGCTATAAAAAATGCAAATTACGAATTAGCAAGTGCAGATAGTTTAACCTATTTAAAAGAAGGCTTCGATAAAGTTGCCTTTTCTTTTCCAGACGACACAGGTAAGTTAGTATCTTTAGAAGATAATCGTTTTAAGGATAAAGTAGTTTTAGTTCAAATTATGGGAACTTGGTGCCCTAACTGTTTAGACGAAAGTACTTACTTTTCAGAATATTATAAAGCTAATAAAGGCAACGATTTTGAAATTGTAGCTTTAGCATTTGAATACGTTAAAACCCAAGAAAAAGCCTTTAAAAATGTTAAGCGTTTAAAAGATAGATTAGACATTACTTATCCTATTTTATTAGCACAAACTGGATCTACAAATAAGCAAAAAGCAAACAATAAATTACCAATGCTTAATAATCTATTAAGTTATCCAACCACAATTTTTATTGACAAAAAAGGAAAAGTTAGAAAAATACATACAGGATTTAATGGTCCAGCAACTGGCGAAAAGTTTATTGAGTTTAAAACAGAATTTGAGCGCTTTGTTGGAGAATTAAGAAATGAGTAAGATTAATAGTTTTCTTTGATCAAGACAGATTACTCGTATTCAATTGAATTAATTGTATTACTTTTGAGATTCTTATAAATAAAACTTAAGTTATGCCTTATCAAGAAACGTTTGTTGCTTTTTGGAATCAAGTTAAAGAAAGTGTTCAAGAAGGAAATTTTGCCAAGTTAACAATGTCTAAAACTATTGGTAAACTTGAGTTAAAAAATATTTTTGTTAGACCAGTTTATTCAGACGATGGATTTAAAGTATTACTTAAATTTCGTTATAGATTAAGAGAAACAGAAGACGAAGAAAGAGAATTATCTTTAGACGAAGCTTTTGAGGTAATTAAAGCACATTTAAAAAATCCTTTTTCAATTGTTATTTTATTTACAACATCTAAAGATGTTACTTTTAAGATTAATAAGAAAGGTATTTCTAGTCTTGCAGAAACACCACCAACTTTTAGAAGTATTACTCAAGCTAAAAGAGATTCCGAATAAGTTGCCTAAAGGTTTATTAAGCTCTATTGTTACTTTAAAAAATTATTTCTGTAGTTTTACAAAATGACCTTAAAGACCAATACCGCTATAGATATTTTAGGAGCTAAAACAAACAATCTTAAAAATGTTTCTTTAAAAATTCCGCATAACAAATTTATTGTTGTTACTGGAATATCAGGTTCTGGGAAATCCAGTTTGGTTTTCGATATTATTGCTAAAGAAGGACAACGTAGGTATTTTGAAACCTTGCCATCTTTTGCTAGATTGTTTACGGGGAAATTAAATCGCCCAGATGTAGACAATATCTCTGGACTTTCTCCTGTAATAGCTATTGGTCAACGTACATCTGGAGTTCATGCACGTTCTACGGTTGGAACATTATCAGATATTTACGATTTATTACGATTACTTTTCGCAAGAACAGGAATTACAAATCAACCAATAAAATTGTCGCGTGCTTTATTTTCATTTAATTCGGCAATAGGAAAATGTAAACAATGTAATGGCATAGGTAAAGAAGAACAAATCGATTTAAATCGTTTAATTTCAAGTCCAAATAGTTCCATTAGAAATGGCGCATTAGCACCAACATTACCTAATGGTTACATAATGTATTCTCAAGTTACTATAGATGTACTTAATCAAGTTTGTAATGCCGAAGGTTTTAATGTAGATATTCTTTGGAATGATTTAACAGAAGCGCAACAACATGTTATTCTATATGGCAGTCATAAAATAAAAGTGCCTTTTGGAAAACACAGTTTAGAATCGCGTTTAAAATGGTCAGGAATTAAGGCTAAACCTAGAGAAGAAGGTTTTTATAAAGGAATAATTCCTATTATGGCCGATATTTTAAGACGAGATAGAAATGCTAATATTTTAAAATATGTTCATTCTGTAACCTGTACATCTTGTAATGGTACAAGATTAAATAACGATGCCTTACGTGTTACTGTTAAAGGAAAAACTATTGCAGATGTAGTTAACTTTGAGGTAAACCAATTAAAAACCTGGATTACATCTAATTCTTGGTCTATAATAGCCAAAGAAATTACGGCTAAAATTGAAGCTCAAGCTAATTTATTAGACGATTTAGGTTTAGGACATTTAACATTAAATAGAACTTCTAAATCGCTTAGATCCAGCGAAATTCAGCGTATTAGAATTGCCAATCAAATTTTAGCACCTTTAAGCGATGTATTGTATGTTTTTGATGAGCCATCTATTGGATTACATAAAGACGAAAATGAACGTTTAATCTTTCATTTTAAAGAATTGGTTAAAAAAGGCAATACAGTAATTGTAGTAGAGCACGATTTAGATACTATTTTAAGCGCCAATCATATTATAGAAATTGGTCCAAAAGCAGGAATTAATGGTGGCGAACTTATTTTTAATGGATCATTTAAAGCATTTTCTAATACTAACAAGTTAATAAATATAAGTCCAACATATAAAGCACTTTTAAATTCATCTAAACAAATTGAATTAACACAGTTAAAGGTTAAAAATACATCTCAAAAAGCTATAAAAAGCATGAGTTTAAATGGTTGTTTTGAAAGAAATTTAAAACATATAGATGTTAAATTTCAACTAGGGAAACTTAATGTAGTTAGTGGTAAATCTGGTGTTGGAAAATCCAGTTTAGTAAAAGGAACACTTCTAAAATTAATAGAGCAAAAATTAGGAATTAAAGCTAATAAACCCGCTAAATTAGATAGTTTTAAAAATATAGATGCTATAAATAAACTAATATTTATAGATCATTCGCCTATAGGAAAAACGCCGCGAAGTAATCCTGCTACATATTTAGGTGTGTCGGATTTTATACGCGATATTTTTGCACGTTTACCAGAATCTAAAGCGCAAGGTTTTACAAAATCCCGATTTTCGTTTAACAATAAAGGTGGAAGATGTGAAACGTGTCAAGGTGCAGGAAAAATCCAAATTGGAATGCACTTTTTAGGACATATAGATTTAGTTTGTGGTACTTGTAATGGCGATAGATTTAATGCCGAAACACTTCAAATTAAATACAAAAATTTATCTATTGCAGATTGCTATAAATTAGCAATAAATGAAGCTGTTACTTTTTTTGCAACCGATAAAAAAGTATTGGCAGGATTACAGCTTTTACAAGATATTGGATTGGGATATTTAACCTTAGGACAATCGTCTACAACACTTTCTGGAGGCGAAGCACAACGTATAAAAATTGCAAATCAGCTTCAAAAAAAAGATACTGGAGATACTTTGTATGTTATTATTGAGCCAAGTATTGGACTGCATTATAACGATATTAAATCGCTTACCAAATTATTTAGCACTATTACAAAAAAAGGTAATACTATAGTTTGTATAGAGCAAGACAATACTATTATAAATAGTAGCGATTGGCATATAGAACTTGGACCAAATAGTGGTGTTTCTGGTGGTACAATTTTATACCAAGGTGTTCCTAAAAACCATTTTATAAAACGTTCTAAAGAATTAGGAGTAAAAGCCAATAAACAGAATTTAGATGTTATACAAAGCAAAGATCAAGTCAATAAATCAAGTGAAATTGTATTAAATGGCGTTACTACGCACGGATTAAAAAATATAAATGTAAGAATTCCAAAAAACCAATTAACTGTAGTTACAGGAATTTCTGGAAGTGGAAAATCGTCTTTAGTTTACGATACGCTATTTTCAGAATCTAATGCGCGTTTTACAGAATCTTTATCAACTTATAATAGAAGTTTTCTTCAAGAAAATAGTGAGGCTAAAATAGCATCATTTACAGGTTTAAGTCCAGCAATTGGAATTAATAGAAAAGGCACAAAGACATCTAATAGATCTACAGTTGGAACGCTATCTGGTGTTTACAACGCGTTTCGTTTGTTATATTCAAGAATTGCACAGCATGAAGGCAAAAGTTATACCGCTCAGCATTTTTCTTTTAATCATTATTTAGGTGCTTGTCCAGAATGCGAAGGATTGGGTTTTAAATTAAAAACCAATCCCGAAGCTATTATTACTTCGCCAGATAAATCAATTTTTAATGGCGCAATAGCAATTAATAAAACAATAGGTTATTATGCGGATTCTAATGGTCAGTTTATAGCTACATTAAAAGAAGTTGCCAAGCAAAAAAACTTAGATCTTACCATACCTTGGAAAGATTTAGATAATAATATAAGAGCTATTATTCTTTACGGAACTGGAGATATTGTTTGGAATACAACTTGGAAATACACAACAAAATCTAGAGTTGGATCTCAAGAGATATCCGTAAAATGGTTAGGTTTTTGTAATTATATAGATGAAGAATATCAGCGTAAGCTTCATAATAAGAACATTAAAAATCTAGAAGATTTATTACACCATGTAGAATGTAATGTTTGTAATGGTAGCCGATTAAAACCTGAGTTATTAAAGACTACATTTCTAGGCGTAAATATTTACGAACTTTCTAAATTAAGTATTTCAGCTTGCTTAGAATTAATTAATAAAAAGAGTAATAAGTCTAATATAATTACAGCAATTAGTAGTGTTGTATTGCCATCAATATTAAAATCCTTAGAAACTATTACAGATTTAGGTTTAGGATATTTAAATTTAAATAGAACCGTAAATTCGCTTTCTGGTGGCGAAAGACAACGCGTTACATTAGCCAGTCAATTATCTACACATTTATTTGGTGTAACTTATGTTTTAGACGAGCCAACAATTGGGTTAGACCAAACACAAGTTACTGTATTATCTAATGTTTTAAAACAAATTGTAGCCAATGGAAATACAGTTGTTGTAGTTGAGCACGATTTAGATTTTATAAAAACGGCCGATTATATTATTGAAATGGGACCAAACGCCGGAAAATTAGGTGGACAAGTAATTTATCAAGGTACTTTAAAAAACATTGTTAAAGCGAAGGATTCTGTAACTTATAAATTAATATATAATAAACCTATAATTCCCATTAAAGCATTAAAAAGCAATGGTGTTTTATTTGGAGTAAAAGGTGCATTTGCTAATAATTTAAAAACTATTGATGTAAGTTTTAAAACTGAACAGATTATTGCAGTTAAAGGTGTTTCTGGAAGCGGGAAATCTAGTTTAATTAAAGATGTTTTATACAGATCTTGGATGCGTAATAGTGCCGTAAATTGTACTTCGGTTTATGGTTTAGAGCAGTTTGATAGTGTACTTTTAATAAATCAAGACGCGCTAAAACAAAGCAGATTAAGTACGCCAGTAACGTATTCAGGAATTATTGATGCTATAAAAACACTATTCTCTAAAACAGAATCGGCTAAAAAGGCAGGTTTTAAAAAAGCCGATTTTTCTTATCAAAGTAAAAAAGGCAAATGTACAAGCTGTAATGGTTATGGTAAATTAAAAACCAGTATGGATTTCATGAGCGATATTTGGCTAAACTGCACTTCTTGTAATGGAATGCGTTATAACAAATCGCTTTTAGCTATTACCTATAAAAAACAATCTATTGGTGCTATTTTACAAATGACGGTTTTAGAAGCTATATCGTTTTTTGAAAGTGGTAAAATTGTAGAACAGTTAGAAATTCTTAATAGTGTTGGTGTAGGACATTTAGTTTTGGGACAATCTGGACACACATTATCTGGTGGAGAAGCACAACGCTTAAAATTAGCAACAGCAATGCTTCAAAAAAGAAAAGGCTCCACATTATACCTTTTTGATGAACCAAGTACAGGACTTCATTATTTTGATATTTTAAAATTAATTAAAGTATTTCAATTATTAGTAAATCAAGGTAATACGGTTCTTTTTATTGAGCATAATTCAACGTTAATTTCGTCTGCTAATCAGGTTGTTACGTTAGGTCCAAAAAGTGGCGATAATGGAGGCGAATTAGTCAATTAAATACTAATTTTATTTTTTTAAAGCTGCTTTACAATTTCAATAGCTTTGGAATTAATAGTAGATCGGTTCAATTTAAAAAAACTAAAAAAAATATCTTAAATTTGCAGAAAATATAAAAACACGAAATGTCAGTAAAAATTTTCGGACACAGATCACCAGATACAGACGCTACAGCATGTGCAATAATATGGGCTTGGTATTTAAATAAGAACGGAACAAGTGCTAAAGCTTATGTTTTAGGAACACCAAATACAGAAACTTTATTTGTTTTAAAACATTGGGGTTTTGAAGTGCCACAGCTATTAAAAGAAGTTACAGCAAAAGACAAAGTAATTATTGTAGATACAAATAATCCCGATGAACTTTTTGAGAATATTAACGAAGCGCAGATTATTCAAATTATAGATCATCATAAATTGATTGGTGGAATTCAAACAAATACACCAATAGATATTTGTATAAAACCACTAGCAGCATGTGCTTCGGTAATGTACACGCTAATGTCTGATCATGATATTTTAGCTATGCCAGAAGCAATAAAAGGTTTAATGCTTTCTTGTATTTTATCTGATACTTTACAATTTAGAAGTCCAACTACAACGGATAAAGACAGGGAAATAGCCAATTTATTATCCAAGGAGTTAAATGTAAACATAGAAACTTATGCTTTAAAAATGTTTGAAGCTAAATCTGATGTGTCTCGTTTTTCGGATGAAGAGCTTATAAAAATGGATAGTAAAAAATATAAGGTAAATGGTAATGAATATAGAATTTCTGTATTAGAAACTACTGCACCTAATATAATTTTAGATAGAAAAGATAGTATTTTAAAAGCTATGGAGGTTGTCAAACAAAAAGATGAACTTGATGAGGTTCTTCTTTTTGTAATAGATATTTTAAGACAAGAAGCTACTCTTTTTGTACCTAACGAATCTGTAAGAGCTATTGCTATTAATTCGTTTAATCAAGAACCAACATCAGAACTTGTAGTTTTGCCAGGTGTAATATCTCGTAAAAAACAAATTATTCCAGCATTGTAAAGTTTTAAATTTTCACGTTACTTAATAACAATAAAAAAAGCCCTTTTGGGCTTTTTTTTGCAAAACGTATAATTGCCTTATCCGCTGTTGTGTAAACTTCAAATGTTTGATATAAACTTTCTGTTGTATTTTAAACACTTGCGTAAATAGTGGTTAAATTATTTTCTTATATTAATCTGCTGTTATTAATAATCCATCTTTGGATTTAAAATTTACTTCTTTTATTATTTATTCTTTTAGTACAATTTCATTACCATATCAAAAATGGAATAAATTGTTTGTATTGGAATATCTTTATTTGGGTCAATCATTAATATTGATGTAAATGTTCTTTTTCCTGGTATTAAATCTGGATGTTCTATTTTTATGCCTTTACCTATAGCAACATACGGAAACTGAGTTTTCTTATCTATCCATAAATAGCAAAAAATCTGATTTTGGTACATAAAACAAGGCAAACTATAATACCATCTTGATGATATATTCTCATCATAATCTAAAATGATTGACTTGAGAGCTAATAAACAACTTTGATTAGGCTCGTCTTGATCTTCATAAAAGTTGTCTATTGCTCTCATTAATCCTTATTTTGTTGCTACAAAAATTTCTACTTCTGCATTTGGTTAGATACTAATTTAGCAATTATTTTATACGTTGTTTTGACCAGTTTTTTAATCTATTATTTCGTGTTTTTGGACGTTAATAACTTTTCCGTTTTTAAAAGTCAATTTCAAACTATTAAATTGCCAACCAAATCCAGCAATAGACATTCCCAAGTCGTAAGTCCAAATTTCAGTCGAATCATTACTTTCCGATTTCCCAATCAATTCTATAATTTCACTTTTCGATTTTCCGTTTAAAATTTCACTATTTACTAAATCGTCTCGCATTTCAAATCTTGCGTTTTTGTCGGCAAACCATTTTTCTTTTTCAAAATTATATTGAGGTTCGTAAAATATATAACTGAAGAAAGCCATTATTATTCCGATATATAAAATCGTTGCAATAATTATTGTTCCGAAAATTAATATCCAATTTCTGGTTCTTTTATTTTTTACAAATCGCTTTAATATCCAACGTAAAATAAAAAATATTGGAATTGCGATTATAAAAATTATGATTGGTACTTCAGGACTCATTCAGTTTCTTAAATTGGTTGCAACATTTATGTATAAGGAAAGTTGCGTGTTTAAAATTAATCAAAGAAAGAGTTGTTTTTTACCTCAGTTCTTTG
>CALJFB010000041.1 GCA_938073895.1 uncultured Flavobacteriaceae bacterium | reverse complement strand
AGTGGTTGGGTTGGGCTCGGTGATTGGCTTGGAACAGGAAGAATAGCAGACCAATTAA
Organism: uncultured Flavobacteriaceae bacterium; assembly: GCA_938073895.1. Classification (GTDB taxonomy): domain Bacteria; phylum Bacteroidota; class Bacteroidia; order Flavobacteriales; family Flavobacteriaceae; genus Aurantibacter. The sequence goes on along the minus strand of CALJFB010000041.1, from coordinate 38,698 downwards.
AAAAACATCAATACTTATCATTTGAGGAAGCAAGGAAATACGTTCAAAGTCTCAACCTGAAGAATTCAAGTCAGTGGGTGGAGCATGTCAAAGAAAAAAACATCAAAAACATTCCAAGAAAGCCAGATCAAACCTACAGTCTCAAAGGGTGGAATGGTTGGAAAGATTTTCTTGGTACAACAAACAATAAAAAATTTGATTCTTTTCATAAAGCACAAGAATGGGCTTTAAAAAATAATATTAAAACAAAAAAGGAGTGGAAAGAAAGTCAATTAAGACCAGATTGTTTTCCTAAAAATCCAGATTACAGTGCGGAGTATAAAAAAGAGTGGGAAGGATGGAAAGATTTCTTGGGTAAGGAATAAAACTTTATGTGCGAAAATAAAAGTGCGTATAACCCCTCTTACTAAAACACCATATTTTATCCTTGGGAATGTTTTTTTATTTGAAAAGTAAATTGGGCATTAAAATATGTTTGATATTCTCCAAAAAGTTAGTACTTTTGATAGTGCAGGTCACATTTTATCTCCATCAATAAATCATTTTTATATTTAAATTTCAAAAACTAATCAATGAAAAATATTTACGTTAATAAAATAATTGATTGTTATGAAGAATCTAAACAGATTTTATTAAAGTGGGATAACTCTACCAAAGAAGAAAAGATATTATTTTCATATGGTCCTTCACATTATTATATGAATGAAAACTCTCACAAAACCTCTTTAATTAAACCTGCTGAAAAACTTTTAAAAACATCTCACAATTATTTGCCGACTTTAAGAAAAGAACTTACAAAAGACGAGGTTTTAAAATTGTATGATAAAATAGTTAAATTAATAATTGCTTTGGCTATTAAGCATATTAATAATCATAAATCAATTAAAGGGGATATTGATTGTTATTATTTGTTCCATAATTCTATTGGTCTTCCAATGTCTAAAGAAACAGAAGAAAGGCATTTGAAAAACTACAATATTATTTTTAATAAAATAATTAATAGTAAGGTGCATCCTCAGCTCGAAAAGGATAGAGAAAAACAGGTTAGAAAATTATACAATTCTCACGAAGGTGAAAAAGGTGAAAATTACTATGGTCAATCTATATTTGGTGAAGGAGAAAATTATTTTAGCACAAATAAAGGTAGTGGATGTTTTATAGCTACAATGGTTTACGGAGATTATGACCACCATCAGGTTTTAATTTTAAGGGATTTTAGAGATGATTTTTTAGCTCACTATACTCTAGGGAATAAATTTATCAAATTTTATTACAAATATTCACCAAGCTGTGTAGATACCATGAAAAATTGGAATGTTGTGAATTTAATAATAAAAAAGATTTTAAATTCATTTATTAAATTTATAAAGCTCTGTCGCATCTGTTAAGTATATCAAAAAAAATGTTTTTAGACTGCTAATAATGTTCGAACTTTTGTAAGTTTGGGTCACAGAAAAAATCCCTTAATCACTTTATAAAAAAGTAGTTAAGGGTTTTTTAATGCCTTATATTTACTTTTCAAAAAAATGGATTCTCTTACTCAAATAATATTAGGCGCAGCTGTTGGCGAAGCTGTTTTAGGAAAAAAGGTTGGAAACAAAGCCATGTTATATGGAGCCATTGCAGGAACTATTCCAGATTTAGATGTGTTTGCTTCATATTTTACGGATACTGTAAGTGCACTTTATATACATAGAGGTTTTACGCATTCTATTCTATTTTCTCTCCTTTTAGCACCACTTTTTGGCTGGATTGTTTCTAAATATGAAAGCTATAAAAATTTTAAAAACTGGAGTTGGTTATTTTTCTGGGGATTTATAACGCATCCAATTTTAGACGCACACACTACTTGGGGAACACAGCTATTTTGGCCTTTTAATTTAAGGCTAGCTTTTAAAAACATTTTTGTTATAGATCCATTATATACAGTACCTTTCCTGGTTTTTCTAATCTTAGCAATGAGACAAAAGAGAACTTCTAAGAAGCGTAAGTTTTATAATAAGTTAGGGTTAATACTAAGTACAACCTACTTAATAGCAACTATTTTCTTAAAATGGATAGCCTTTAATGAATTTGAATCTGCTTTAAAAAAGCAACATATAAAATATACGCAATTAGATACTAGACCATCACCACTAAACACAATACTTTGGAGTGCAAATGTGGACACTAAAGAAGCTTATTTATTAGGAAATTATTCTTTTTTTGACACAAAACCAATCAAATTTGAATCTTATCCTAAAAATCATAACTTAATTAGTCATCTTACTAAAGATGAAAGTGTAAAACGTATGATTGAGATTTCTGAAGGTTGGTATACAATAAGTAAAAAAGAAAACCATCTATATTTTAACGACTTACGCTTTGGGTTATTAAGCTTAAAGTCAAACGCACAAAATTTTGTCTTTAAATATAAAATAGAGCTGGATAATTATGGAAAAGTACTTTTTACAGAACAGCCAAAAGATAATCGTGATGGCAAAAAACTACTGTTAGAATTATGGACACGTTTAAAAGGTAATTAAACCTTAACTTACAGAAACAATCTACTTAAATTAAGTAAAAGGCTAAGCCATTAAAAACAAGCTACTAATTATAAAAACAGCTTATATTAGTCGTAAAATAAAGTGTTTAAACTAACAATTAAGACTCTTGTTTTATATTATTATACAATTTAAAACCTATCGATATGATTTTTATCATCTTTTAAATCGTGTATCGTTTATAGATTTGCAGCATAAACTTAAAGTTAAAAAGTATGAGTTTTGCAATGCAAAAAGTAGGGAAAAATTTTAAAGACTATTTTATGTTATATGTGTCTAAAGCTATTATAGTTTTTAGGTGTTTTGGTTGCACTACAATAATGTCAACATTACAAAATAGTACAAGTGTTTTTAAACAACTTAAATTAATTACAATAGCAGTTCTATATAATAAAATACAAGTAACAATAATATCTGTTTTAAAACCAAAAAAAACACTCTATACTAGAGTAAGTCTTGCTATATATACTTTAATAACGTTTTGTAATTTTACGCTTTAAAACTTATGTGTACATTAACTCAAAAATACAATGTTGCAGGACCAAGATATACTAGTTATCCAACAGTTCCATATTGGGACAACACTTTATTTACTAGAAACCAATGGGAAGAAACCTTAATTAGAAGTTTTAACCTAACTAATGAAACTGAAGGAATTAGTTTATACATTCATTTACCTTTTTGCGAAAGCCTTTGCACTTTTTGTGGTTGCAATAAGCGTATTACCAAAAATCATTTAGTAGAAATAACATATATAAAAGCTGTTTTAAAAGAGTTAAGCCTTTACATAAATTTATTAGGAAAAAAACCTATTGTAAAACAATTACATTTAGGTGGCGGAACACCTACATTTTTTAGTCCTAAGCATTTAGATTTACTATTAACCGAGGTCTTTAAATTAACTACAAAAGCTAAAAGTGTAGAGTTTAGCTTTGAAGGTCATCCAAATAACACAACGCTAGAGCATTTAAAAACATTTGCAAAACATAGTTTTAAACGTGTTTGCTATGGTGTACAAGATTATAATTTAAAAGTACAAAAAGCAATTAACCGTATACAACCTTTTAAAAATGTTAAGAATGCAACTGACAATGCGAGATTAACAGAATACACATCTATTGGACACGATATTATTTACGGATTACCATTTCAAACTATAGAAGATGTAGAATATACTATTAAGAGAACTATTGAATTAAAACCAGACCGAATTGCTTTTTATAGCTATGCACACGTTCCATGGATTAAAGGTAACGGACAACGTGGTTTTAAAGACCAAGACTTACCAACACCAGAAATAAAAAAACAACAATATGCTTTGGGTAAAATTCAATTAGAAAAAGCAGGTTATATAGAGATTGGAATGGATCATTTTGCTTTAAAAACAGATGCGCTATATAAAGCTTTAGAAAATAACACCATACACAGAAATTTTATGGGCTACAACGCCTCTAAAACTAAAGTAATGATTGGTTTAGGAGTATCTTCCATTAGCGATAGCTGGCTTAGTTTTGCTCAAAATGTAAAAACTATTGAAGCATATTATACTTTATTAAAAGAAGATAAAATCCCAGTATATAGAGGCCATATATTAAACAAAGAAGATTTAATAATAAGACAGCATATTTTAAATTTAATGTGCCATTTTGAAACGTCTTGGAATGATAAAAATTTATACTTTAAAGAATTACCTGAAGTGGTCTCGCAATTAAAAGAATTAGAAACAGATAAATTAATAAAAATTAATAACACATCTATTAAAATTACTGAAAAAGGAAAGGCTTTTGTAAGAAATATTTGCTTGCCTTTTGATTTAAGATTACAACGTAAAAAACCAGAAACTAAACTATTTTCTATGACTGTATAGAATTATAATAGTTCTTAATTAAAAGAGGTTTGCCATTTTTAAAGGCAAACCTCTTTTTTTATTTTCATTTTTTTTATGAAAACTAAAAAAGGCTTTAAAATATATTTTAAGCCTTCTTGTTTTACTAAAATCGAGATAAGAGCTTAATATACATAATTACATACATTAAAATAAAAGCTGTTTATATGTTGTTTTTAAATAGCTGTATTTTCATCGTTCTCCTTTTTTTCAGAGTCAGAAGTTACCATATTATACACTACAACGACTAGGATAACACAAACTAGGGCAAAGACTCCAATAATTGCAGAACCCATTCCCCAATTTACTAGAGGAAGATTTAATAAGTTTTTCATAATAATAAATTTAAAAATTAATGACAGCTTTGCAATGCTTTAGCCGTTTTTACGGTTACATTTTCTGAAGGCGATATATAAGGTATTCCCAAACCTAAGCCTCTTAGTATAAATAGAATTCCTACAATAATTACAAATACAGGAATAAGCTTTAAAATTTTTTGTTTTATTGGCTGAGATAAATAATTACCTAAATAAATAACAGAAGTCATTAAAGGAACTGTACCTAAACCAAAAGCAAACATATACAAACTTCCTTGAAAAATTTGACCTGTACCTATAGCTCCAAAAACAGCCATATAAACTAAGCCACAAGGCAATAATCCATTTAATAATCCAATAATAAAAAAAGAACCAGCCGTTTTATTTTTTAAGTTAAATCCAATAAGCGATTTTACTTTTGCTACCACATGATACATTGGACCAAACCACTTTGATGTACTAAATTGTTTTGGTAATAAGACTGATACTATCATTATTACACCAACTACAATACTTACGCGTTGCTGCAAACCAAACAAGTATAAACTTCTTCCTAAAAGACCAAAAACAAGGCCTAAAAAAGCATAGGTTGTTAGCCTACCAAAGTGATAACTAAATAATTGAAATACTTTTTTTAACTTATTACTTCTATCTAATGGCAATAAAAAAGCTATTGGTCCACACATTCCTATACAATGTAAACTGCCAAGTAATCCTAATATTAAAGCAGATAATAACATAGTTTAATATAAAATTTCCTTTTTGTACATGTAAGATTTATCGTTGTAAGTCCATTCTATAGTAATGTTCCAACGACCATCTAACAATTTAGATTTAGGTATAAGAAAGCTATTATTAGATATTTTAAGAGGTAACTCAAAATCTAATATCATATTAGAAGGTCTATATAAGAATACTTTTCCCATTACAGCTTTACTTTCTAACTCTTCAGGAAAAGTAATTAACCAACCATCTAACGTTTTTTTACCTGTTAACTTTGTACTTAAATTATTGGTGTTTGTTTCCGCATCAATTTCATCTTGATACACCATTTCTTTGGCATAATACTCTTCGGTAACTAAATCGTGAGAAAAATTTTGATTGGTTACCATTGTAATAACCAAGTATAATATAAAGCTAATAAAAGCTAACATTCCTAAAACTATTCCTGTTCCCCAATTAATTTTCATAATAAATTTGTTTTGTTACTTATAGCTTCTTGGCCCTAAAAAATTAGTTGTAGTACTTTCTATTTCTTTTCCATTACTAAAAATAGCAATCTCTAATTTTATTTTATCATCTTTTAAAGCAGCAGCATTAATTTCTACAAAAAGAGTACCTTCTGCTAATCCTTGCTTTTCAATATCGATAGTTTTATGAGATACTATTTTGATTTCGCCTTTATGAGATACCAGTTTAAATTCTAAATTATTTAAATCTTGTGTTGTTTTATTAACCAATTTAAAAGTATAAACATTACTTATAATATTTTCCGCTTTGTGCTCATACAACTGACCTGGCAATCTTAGAATACGTGCTTCAACATCGTTACGTAAAAATAGCATTCCTATTAAAACAGAAATTAAGATTCCTAAAACTACAGTGTAGCCTTTTAATCTTGGTGAAAATGTAAAAGGTGCTTTTTTCTCAATATTCTCTTCGCTGGCGTATCTAATTAATCCTTTTTTAAGGTTTACAGATTCCATAATGTGATCACAAGCATCTATACAAGCGGTGCAGTTAATACATTCTAGCTGTGTACCATTTCTAATATCTATTCCTGTAGGACAAACATTTACACATTGGTTACAATCTATACAATCGCCTTTTCCTGTAGTTGCTCTTTCTTCATTTTTCTTGAATTTTGCTCGTCCTTCTTCTTTTTCACCTCTTTTATGATCGTAAGCAACAACAATAGATTTATTATCTAATAAAGCACCTTGCAAACGTCCATAAGGACAAACTATTATACAGACTTGCTCTCTAAACCAAGCAAATATAAAATAGAATACACTTGTAAAAATTAATAAAGAAATTAGTGTGCTAGAATGATTAAGCGGACCTTCTGTAATGTATCTTAATAAAGTATCGCTACTAATTAAATAGGCTAAAAAAATATTAGCTATTAAAAATGAAATAATAAAAAAAACAAACCACTTTAATAATCGTTTTCTAATTTTTTCTGCATTCCAAGGCATTTTAGATAATCGTATTTGCTTACCTCTATCGCCATCTATCCAATACTCTATTCGTCTAAAAACCATTTCCATAAAAATAGTTTGTGGGCAAACCCAACCACAAAACAAACGCCCAAAAGCAACTGTAAAAAGTAAAACAAAAACAACACCTATAATCATTATAATAACAAAAAGGTGAAAATCTTGTGGCCAAAACGGAAATCCAAAAATATTAAAACGACGCTCTAATACATTAAAAAGTAAAAACTGATTGCCATTAATTTTTATAAATGGCGCAGAAAACAAAAATAAAAGCAATACATAACTTACATACTTTCTGTAGTTATACCACTTACCAGAAGGCTTTTTTGGAAAAACCCAAGCGCGTTTCCCATCTTCTGCTAAAGTTCCAATAGTATCTCTAAAGTTGTCTTGATCTTGTTCTGCCATTACTAAATATTAAAACATTAAAACACTTATTATTATTATTATTTATTTATCTGTTGCCTCTGGAGTCCAAACATTGCCTTCTGGATCTTTAGGTTCAGCTGGTGTTGTTCCTTGAAATGTTAGTACATAACTTGCAACTTGGGCCATTTCAAGAGGTTTTAAATCTGATTTCCAGGAAACCATTCCTTTTCCATCTCTTCCACCTTCGGAAATTGTTTTAAACACATTTTTAATTCCGCCTCCTAAAATCCAATTTGTATCTGTTAAGTTGGGACCAATACCACCGCCACCATCAGCTTTATGGCAAGCTACACAGTTAGCATTAAATATTTTTTTACCGGCAGATAAATCTGAAGCCTCGGTTAATACCTCAACCGTTGTAATATCTACTAAATTCTTAGCTGTTTTTTTCCACTCAGAAATTTCTTTTTGAGCAAATTCTACAGCTGCTTCATATTCTTCAACTTGGTTATAATCGTGAAAAACTTCAAAACGTACTAAATACACTACTGCAAATAAAATACTAGCATAAAAACTATAAACCCACCAAGGCGGTAAATTATTATCTAATTCTTTAATTCCGTCGTAATTGTGATCTAGAATAATTTCGTGCTCTTCCTTTATAGATTTACTACCTAATAACCTTTGATAAAAAGCATTGATTTTATTAAATGGTCTTTGCTGATCTTCTTTACGTTTAGCGATATACTTAACTTTAGCTTCTTCCTCTAAAGAATGTGCTAAAACGGTTTCTAAAGCTTCTATACAAATCTCAAAAGCTATAGCAAACAAGACAATACAGCCAACTATTAACCAAAACAAGTATTGAGTAAACATAGCCCATTCTGTGCCTGTTTCGTATAAATATTCTATAACACCAATTGAAGCAATTGTAAATAGAATAACTCTAAAATATGATGCGGTTGTTTTCATTATTATTGTTCTTTTAAATTTATGGTGTTGTCGTTTAAAGGAATAGCACTTACTTCCTCAATATGAGCTTTTTTAGCAGTAAAAACCCACCAAAATAGTACTACAAAAAAGATGAAAAAAATAAGTAGCGAAATCATTGGATAAACAGCTACATTGTCTATCTGTTCTAAGTTTCCTTTTATAAATTTTAACATAATATTTTTATTTTAATTCAGTTTCTGTTCCGTCTGGATTCTTTACTTTAATATCTGTCCCCAAACGTTGTAAATAGGCAATAACAGCTACTATTTCTCTATTTCTCATTTCAATAAACTCTAAACCATTGGCTTTGGCATATTTTTTATCTGCTTCGTAGGTTTTTGCAAAATCGGGATCGTTATAAAGGTTTTTCTCTATTTCTGTTCCTTGTTCCAACATAGATTCTTGAGCTGTTGCAATATCTTCTGTGGTATATGGCACACCTAAAGTAACCATTACTTCTAGCTTAGATTCTGTTAAGGTCTTGTCTAATTTATTTTTAATTAACCATTTATAACTCGGCATAATAGAACCTGAAGATGTACTTTGTGGATCGTACATATGATTTAAATGCCAATTATCTGAATATTTACCTCCAACACGCATTAAATCTGGACCTGTTCGTTTAGATCCCCATAAAAATGGATGATCGTAAACATATTCTCCAGCTTTAGAGTATTCTCCATAGCGCTCTACTTCACTTCTAAAAGGTCTAACCATTTGAGAGTGGCAACCTACACAACCTTCTGCTATATAAATATCTCTACCTTCTAATTCTAAAGGTGTATAAGGCTTAACACTACTAATTACAGGAATATAATCATCTACCATTAAAGATGGTAAAATTTGTACAATTCCACCAATTAAAATTGCTATAGTAGCATAAATCGTTAATTTAACAGGTCTTCTTTCTAACCAAGTATGATAACCTTCTTTAGTTGTTCTTTTAGCAGTTACTTTTTCTAGCGCAGGAGCTTCAGCTAACTCATCTGTTACTTTACTACCTTGTCTTGCAGTCATGATCATATTATAAACAATCAAAAACATACCTATTATAAATAAGGTTCCACCAATAGCTCTCATCCAATACATTGGAATAATTTCTGATAATGTTTCTAAGAAATTACCATATTTTAAAGTACCATCTGGATTAAATTCTTTCCACATTAAAGCTTGTTGAAAACCTGCAACATACATTGGTAAAGCATATAAAATAATACCTAAAGTTCCAATCCAAAAATGCGCATTGGCTAATTTAGTAGACCAAAGTGTTGTTTTAAATAGTTTTGGTACCATCCAATAAATCATACCAAAAGTTAAGAAACCGTTCCAAGCTAAAGCACCAACGTGAACGTGTGCAATAATCCAATCGCTAAAGTGAGCAATTGCATTTACATTTTTAAGAGATAATACGGGTCCTTCAAACGTTGCCATACCATAACCTGTAATTGCAACTACCATAAATTTTAAAACTGGATCTACACGTACTTTATCCCAAGCACCACGAAGTGTTAATAATCCGTTTATCATTCCACCCCAAGATGGTGCTAATAGCATTACAGAAAAGGCAACCCCTAAATTCTGAGCCCATTCTGGTAATGCGGAATATAATAAGTGATGTGGTCCTGCCCAGATATAAATAAAAATAAGCGACCAAAAGTGTACAATAGATAATCTATAAGAATAAACTGGTCTATTAGCGGCTTTAGGCACAAAATAGTACATAAGCCCAAGGAAAGGCGTTGTTAGGAAAAATGCTACTGCATTATGTCCGTACCACCATTGTACTAAAGCATCTTGCACGCCTGCATAAACCGAGTAACTTTTTAATGGACTAACAGGAATTTCCATACTATTTACAATATGTAAAACAGCTACTGTAACAAATGTTCCTAAATAAAACCAAATTGCAACGTATAAATGGCGTTGTCTTCTTTTTAAAATAGTCCCAATTAAATTGGCACCAAAAGCAACCCAAATAAGAGCTATAGCAATATCAAAAGGCCATTCTAATTCCGCGTATTCCTTAGATGAGGTGTAACCTAAAGGTAATGTAATTGCAGCACCAACTATTATAGCCTGCCAACCCCAAAAATTTAAATTACTTAACCAATCTTTCCACATTCTTGCTTTAAGTAAACGCTGCGAAGAGTAATAAACTCCAGCAAAAATGGCGTTACCAACAAATGCAAAAATTACAGCATTGGTGTGTAATGGTCTTAACCTTCCAAAACTTAGCCAAGAAATTCCGTCCGTTAGATTTGGAAATAAAAACATAAATGCTAAAAGCAACCCTACACTCATTCCAATGACTCCCCAAAACATTGTTGCAACAATGAATTTTCGAACGATTTTATTATCGTAATAAAACTGTTGTACTTCCATAATAATATTTAATTGTGTTTGTTAGTTTTTACTATTTTATTTGGTGTGATTTTATTTTTTTTGGTTGCTGGCTTAACCAATTCATCATCAAAAAGCATTCGTACAGATGGCGTATATACATCGTCATACTGTCCACTTTTAACAGAAAAAATAAATGCTGCAAAAAAGGCCAAAGCCACTAATACACTAATTGCCAGAAGTAAATAAATAATTGTCATAACCTAATTATTTTATAGTGTAAAATTACCCTTAAATATTACTTTAAAAGATGATAATTATCATTTTCAAAAACTCTTTTTAATTATTTTCCGTCCAATTAAATAAGACGAAATAGTTGTAAAAAAAACAATTGAAATAGAACTTAAAGGCATTAAAATTGCTGCTACTACAGGTTTTAAATGACCTGTTACCGCAAAACCTAACCCGATTATATTGTAGAACAATGAGAAAAAGAAGGCGTATTTAATTATTTGAACTCCTTTTTTGGAAACCTTTAAAAAATTAAAGATGTTTATAAACATAGATGCATCTAAAATTCCATCGCAAGCTGGTGAAAACACATTAATGTTTTCTGAAATAGATAACCCAACATTACTTTGTGCCAAAGCTCCAGCATCGTTTAATCCATCTCCAATCATTAATATTTTTTTGTTTTTTTGTTGAAGCGATTTTATAAATTCTAATTTATCGTTTGGATTCTGATTAAAAACTAAATCTACTTTACTTGACAATGTCTTAGCTAAATAATCTGTTTCGCCTGAATTATCTCCAGATAGAATAACTAAATTATAGCTTTTAGATAGTTGGTTTAATAGATGATCAAATCCATTCCTATATTCGTTTTTAAAAGCATAATATCCTTTATACTTATTTCCTATTGTAATATGAACTGTAGTTTGAAACGCACTCGATTCAGCTTTAATAACAGTATCTAAATCTAAAGTTACAAAATCGAAACGCCCAATTTTTAAAGGTATATTATGTATTGTCCCACTAATTCCTTGACCAACTTCTTCAGAATAATTGGTAATATTATAATTCTTATTACTTTTTATGTGATTAAACAACGCACGACTTAATGGGTGATTTGAAGCTCTTAATACATTCTTAAGCTGATTATTTTCTTCTTCGGAAAGCGAATCGCCTTTAAAAGAAATAGTATGTAGAGCATTTGTAGTTAATGTTCCTGTTTTATCGAACACAATAGTATCTATTTCTGCTAATTGTTCTATTACCTCAGCTTTTTTAAGGTATAATTTATTTACACCAAAAATACGGAGTAAATTACCTAAGGTAAAAGGTGCTGCCAATGCTAATGCACAAGGACAGGCCACAATTAAGACTGCTGTAAAAACGTTTAGAACTTTAGCACTATCTAAAAACAGCCAGAAAACAGCAGATATTAGAGCAATAACCAACAAGGTTTTGGTAAAACGCTGACTGATTTTATCTGTTAAAGTTTGAAATATATTTTGATTAGCACTACTAAAAACCTCATTATTCCAAAGTTGCGTTAAATAACTCTGCTTAACAGATTTTGTAACTTTAATTATAATTGGTGTTCCAGAGTGCTTTCCTCCTGCAAAAATTTTATCTTCTAAGGTTTTCTCTACTAATTTAGCTTCGCCAGTAACAAAGCTATAATCTATAAAAGCGTTATTACTTTTTAGAATTCCATCTACAGGAATTAGCTCTTCGTTTCTAATTAAAATAAAATCATCTTGAACTAAATCATAAACTTTAGTTTGGAACTCGTTTGTAAGATTATCAGGATCTAATTTTGTAACCGCAATTGGAAAGTAAGATTTATAATCGCGCTCAAAAGACAAGTAATTATAGGTTTTTTGCTGAAAAAACTTCCCTAACAATAAAAAGAATACTAAACCAGCCAAACTATCAAAAAAGCCTGTGCCTAAATCCAAAGCAACCTCTACTAAAGACCTAACAAAAAGTACAGTTATTCCTATAGCTATTGGTACGTCTATATTTAAAAACTTAGACTTAACACTTTTATAGGCGGACACAAAATAATCTTGGGCAGAATAAAAAACCACCGGCAAAGAAAAGAATAGCATAAGCCATCTAAAAATGTACTTAAACTTCTCCAACCAAAACTCGTTAACCTCAAAATATTCTGGAAAAGATAAGAACATAATATTACCAAAAGCAAAACCTGCAACTCCTAACTTATAAGTTAAACTTCGGTCCTTAGCATTAGAATCTTTTTTTATGTCGTTTAAAGATATATAGGGCTCGTACCCCAACTTACTTAATAATATTACAACAGACTTTAAATTAGTTTGCGCCGTATTATAACTAATTCGAACCGTTTTTTTGGGAAAATTAACTTGAGAAGTTGAAATATTTGAGTTAAGCTTATTTAAATTTTCTAAAACCCAAATACAAGAACTACAATGAATTGCAGGAATTAAAAAAGAAACTATCTGAGTATTAGCCTCGTTAAAATCTAAAAGTTCCTTAATTATTGTTTCGTTTTCTAAGTAATCAAACTTACCATTTATGGCTTTAGGTGTTATTCCTGGTGTTTGCTCCAACTCGTAATAATAATCTAAATTATTATCGTGTAAAATATCAAAAACAGTTTTACAGCCATTACAACAAAACGACTTATCGCTGTGTCTTATAACACCATTACTACAAGTATCTCCACAATGGAAGCAATTCTCCATAAAACTAAAATTAACTAATTATACTTACAGCAAAGTTCTTTTAAAAATTGATTATAAATTATGATAAATATCATTAAAAAGATTAAAAGAGTTGAAAGTTACTTCTGTTAATTAATTTTCTACATTATATTTGTAGTCTAAGTTGTTATTGTTTTATGGAATCTCGCTGCGAAAATTGTATTATTAGAGAGTTAAATGCTTTAAAAGCCTTAAAAAAAGAGGAATTAAAGCGTATCTCGGATACTAAAGTTTCTAAAACAATAAGAAAAGGTGATTTTATTTTTGAAGAAGGCGAAAAATTAAATGGTGTTTTCTGTGTAAAAGATGGTGTATCTAAACTCTCTAAAATGAGTGACAATGGTAAAGATCAGATTGTTAAAATAGCGACTAAAGGCGAAGTTTTAGGGCAACGTTCTGTAATTACGGAAGAATGCACAAACCTAAGTGCTGTAGCATTAAACGATATGGAAGTTTGTTTTATTCCTAAAAACCAACTATCTGAATCCATTAGCACAAATCCTGATTTCACTAAGGAACTGTTGCTAGAAATGGCAAACGAGTTAAAAATTGCAGATAATATTATTGTTAATATGGCACAAAAAAATGTGCGTCAGAGAATTGCAGAGCTTCTACTATACTTAGAGATTACTTTTAATATAGATGCAGATGGCTATATTGGAATGATTTTTACACGTGAAGATATTGCTGGAATTGTTGGTACCGCAAAAGAGGCATGTATTAGAGCACTATCGAAACTAAAAAAAGATGGCTTTATTTCTACAGAAGGCAAACGTATAAAATTAGTTAATAAACAAAAACTACAAGCTATTGTAGATGGATTAACAGAATAATTTATACACTGACAAAAATCATCTTTATTAATTTAAGATCTTTATAGTTTAGCCAAAAGTAAATTGGCTATGAGAGAAACTATTTTATTACAAGACCTAAAAACAGATAGTTTTAGTAGTACTATTTTAAAAAAAGCACAATCCTTAACAGGCATTACAAATCTTAACCTAGACACTAAAAGCAATAAGCTTTCGTTTGATTACGCAACACATAATGCTTACGAAGGTTTACGTATTTTACTTAAGGATTTGGGCTATGCTTTTGTAGAAGGCTCTAGCGATATGTATAAATAAACTAATAGCTATAAAATATTTTAAAGCTAAACCATAAAAAAGGCTGATAGTAAAACTATCAGCCTTTTTCTATAAATTTAATTAAGAGATTAAGATAACATTGTTACTGGGTTTTCTATAAAACTTCTTAACGTTTGTAAAAATTGAGCACCAACAGCACCATCTACAGTTCTGTGATCGCATGCTAAACTTAATTTCATTGTGTTACCAACTACTATTTGTCCATTTTTAACAACTGGTTTTTCTATAATTGCTCCTACAGATAAAATTGCTGAATTTGGCTGATTTATGATAGACGTAAAGCTCTCTATTCCAAACATTCCTAAGTTAGAAACTGTAAACGTACTACCTTGCATATCTGCTGGTGTAATTTTCTTGTTTCTTGCTTTTCCTGCTAAATCTCTAACAGAAGCACCTATTTGTGTTAAAGATAAAGCATCTGTATGTTTAATTACAGGAACTACTAAACCTTCGTCTACTGCAACTGCAACTCCAACGTGAACATGACTATGGAATTTAGTTACATCTGCTTCCCAAGAAGTATTTACTTGTGGATGCTTATGTAATGCCATAGCACAAGCCTTAACTATCATATCGTTAAAAGATACTTTGGTATCTGGTAACCCATTTATTAATTTTCTTGACGCTATTGCGTTATCCATATCTACTTCAATATTTAAGTAGAAATGAGGTGCGCTAAATTTAGAACTTGTTAAGGCTTTTGCAATAGTTTTACGCATTTGCGAATTCTTAACAGATTCTGTTTTTTCTTCTAGCCCAACTCCAATATTAGAAGTTGCAACTGAATTAGAATTAGTTGCTATTTGTTGAATTGGTGTAAAGTTTTCGATATCACGTTTTACAATTCTACCGTTTTCTCCAGAACCTTTAACTTGAGATAAGTTAATTCCTTTATCTTCTGCCATCTTTTTAGCTAGTGGCGATATAAATACTCTTCCTGTATTAGTATCATTAGAAACGGCTTTGTTCACTTTTGGCGCTTCAATTGAAGCTTCTACTTTTATCTCTGCCTTAGCGTCTTCTTTTTGAGGAACTTTATTTTCCTCTACTTTTGGCGTACTTGGAGAAAAACTTGCTGCTATTCCAGCAACATCTGTTCCTGCAGGTCCAATTATAGCTAATAACGCATCTACTTTGGCAGATTCTCCTTCTTTTAATCCTATGTACAATAAAGCACCAGATTGGAAAGATTCAAATTCCATTGTAGCTTTATCTGTTTCAATTTCAGCTAAAATCTCACCTTCTTCAACTTCATCACCAACTTGTTTTAACCAAGCAGCAACAGTTCCTTCTTCCATTGTATCGCTTAAACGCGGCATAGTTACAACTGTAACACCTTCTGGAATATCTACTGCGCCTGTTGAATTTTGTTCTGTACTTAAAGGTGCAGATTTAGTTTCATTTGTAGAATTATCTTTAGATTGAGTTTTAGATGAAGTTCCGTTTAATAAACCTGAAATATTTTCACCTTCATCTCCAATAATAGCTAAAAGCTGATCTACTTTAGTTGTTTCACCTTCTTGAACACCAATGTGTAGTAACACACCTTCGTTAAAAGATTCAAACTCCATTGTAGCTTTATCAGTTTCAATTTCAGCTAAAATATCGCCTTCTTCTACTTTATCTCCAACATTTTTTAACCAAGCAGCAACAGTACCTTCTTCCATTGTGTCGCTTAACCTTGGCATGTTTATAACTATAGCCATAACTTATATTTTGTGATCTATAAATGGATAATCTTCTTGTTCGTAAACTGCATCATACATTACGTTCTTATCTGGATATGGAGAATCTTCTGCAAATTTCTCACATTCTTCAACTAAAGCTTTAACGCGTTTATCTATAACTTTAATTTCATCTTCAGTTAAATACTTTTTATCTAAAATTACATCCTTAACTTGTTTGATAGGGTCTAATTTCTTGTATTCTGCAACTTCGTCCTTGGTTCTGTAATGTTGAGCATCGGACATAGAGTGACCTCTAAATCTGTATGTTTTAATTTCTAAGAATGTTGGTCCATCGCCTTTTCTAGCTCTGGCAAGTGCTTCATCAAAAGCTTCAGCAACTTTAATAGGATTCATTCCGTCTACGGGTCCGCAAGGCATATCGTATCCTAAACCTAATTTCCAAATTTCTGTATGGTTAGCTGTACGTTCTACAGAGGTTCCCATTGCATATCCGTTGTTTTCACAAACAAATACTACTGGTAATTTCCAAAGCATAGCTAAGTTAAATGTTTCGTGAAGTGAACCTTGTCTTGCTGCTCCATCTCCAAAGCAACAAATGGTAACACCATCAACATTATGGTATTTATCACCAAATGCTATTCCTGCACCTAAAGGGATTTGTCCTCCTACAATTCCATGACCTCCATAAAAACGATGTTCTTTAGAGAAAATATGCATAGAACCACCTAAACCTTTTGAGGTTCCTGTAGCTTTACCATACAACTCTGCCATAACACGTCTAGGATCTACGCCCATACCAATTGGCTGAACGTGATTTCTGTATGCGGTTATCATTTTATCTTTTGTCAAATCCATTGCATGTAAAGCTCCTGCTAAAACTGCTTCTTGACCATTATACAGGTGTAAAAAACCTCTAACTTTTTGTTGAATATAGACTGCAGCTAATTTGTCTTCAAATTTTCTCCAGAACAGCATGTCTTCATACCATTTAATGTATGTTTCTTTAGTTACTTTTTGCATTAGTATTTGTATTTATTTAGTACAGATTACAAAAGTAATACTTTAGTTAGTAATGAAAAAACTATATATCTAGTGCTTTATTAAAAATACTACATTATTTTGATTAAAATCTCTTTATTTATAAGACTTTATAGCGATTTAACACATCTTATTAAAATATTATTTTTTTTTACTTTTTTTATTAAAAAAGCTACAAAGACGTTACAGCGCGTTTTTATTGAAGCTAAGAGGTAGCAAATTTGATAAAGATTTGGAATAAACGATTGCGCCTTCTTGACCTTTAAAATACATTTCTATTGGTATATCTTGCTTAAATTCGTACTCAGAAATAGTTTGTCTACATGCGCCACAAGGTGGAATAGGTGTGTTAGTTATTTTTTTTGTAGACCCGGCTATTATTGCCATTTTTAATATTCTAGCTTTTGGGTAAGTTGCTCCTGCAAAATAAATTGCTGTACGCTCTGCGCATAAACCCGATGGGTAACTTGCATTTTCTTGATTACTACCTGATACGACTTGTCCATTATCCAATAATAATGCACAACCTACAAGAAATTGGGAATATGGTGCATAAGCGTTTTCTCTTACTGAAGCAGCCTTTTTAAACAAATCTTGAATATCTTGAGGTAACTCTTTTAAATTTTCAAACTGATTAAAATGTGCTTCTACTTTAAATGATTTCATAATATAATTATTAATGCAAAAAAAAGCTATTGACAATGCAATAGCTTTTATAAATGTAATCTATATATTTTAGTACTCTCTATACTCTCCAGCACCAATATTAAATGTTAATGAAAAACGCAAGGTGTTTTCTAATGGACTTTGAACTTTAGAGGATGAAAACAAATATGATAAATCAATATTCATTACATTATATTTAAATCCTGCACCTAATCCAAAAAACTTACGAGCTCCTTTAGTTTCGTGCTCATTAAAATAACCTAACCTAAACATAAACGAATCTTGGTAAGAGTATTCTGCTCCAACTGCATAAGTAAACTCTCTTAATTCTTCGCTAAATCCTCCTGGTGCATCACCAAAAGACTGAAATATACCAGACATAAAGTCCACATTGTTTTCTTGACCTGATATTATATAGTTATCATCATTTTCAATTTCAATATCACCATCTGTTGCACTATACATTCCATCATTATTTACATCCTCGTAAACAAATTTATTACCTCTTACTGGTGGCGTTGGTACTAAAAGCTTTGCAAATTCAGTTGTTACAGCTAACTTATTATATTGATCGAAAATAAAATCAAATCCTCCTCCTAAACGTAATGTTGTTGGTTGAAAATTTTCTTGTCCACCTTCGTCATATTTAAACTTGGGTCCTAAGTTTTGTAATGCAAATCCACCTCTCCATCGACCGTTAAAATCTGCCATTGCTTGTTCTTCGCCTTGATAATAACCACTAATATCTACACCAAGTGTACTTGCGGCAGTTTTATCGTTATTTCCTGTATTTAATTTTAAGTCAGAACGTAAATAACGCATAGATACTCCCATGGCAAATTGCTCTGATAAACGTAGTGAATAAGAAACATCGAAAGTTAACTCGTTTGGTTTCTGAACTAAAGCTTCGGAAAACTCATCTTCTACAAATTCTATTTCACCTAACGAGAAATATTTAAAACTTACTCCAAAAGCACTTCCTTCGTTTAGACGATTAAAGTAGGTTATATTTCCTAGAAAAATATCGTTAACTAATTTGCTTAAATATGGCGTATAACTCATGGCAAAACCAGATTTCGCAGTAGAGAATGCATATTTTGAAGCATTCCATTGTTGAGAAAACGCATCTGATGATGTAGCTACGCCCATATCTCCCATACCTGCAGCTCTTGCATCTGGTGCTATTAACAAAAACGGCACTCCTGTGGTTATAACTCTGGAGTCTTGAAAAGGTGTTATTTCAGTAACAATATTTTGTGCTGTTACTTTTCCTACAAAAACGGATAATACTAATATTAGATATTTAATCTTCATTTTTCTTATTTATTTAGCAAATATAATTTATTATTAGAGGATTACAAGTTTCTCTATTTTTTCGACTGTTTTATTTAAAGCATTTGAGCGAACTTTTAGTTTATATATATAAGTTCCTTTACCTATTTTTTCACCAAAATCGTCTCTTCCATCCCAAATTACATCTCTAGATGTTGAATTAGATTCTGCACCACAACAACCTGCGGCATTGGATTGTCCAATTAATGTTCTTACTAATTTCCCTGATATAGTAAATATTTGAACTGAAATATCTAAAGCTTCGGAACTGTTATGACTAAACCAAAACTCTGTGTAATTTACGAAAGGATTTGGATAATTTAATACATTTTCTATTACTAAAGATTTATTTTCGTCTATGACATTAAACTGTATCTCTGCTATTGAAGAATTATTGTAAACATCCCAAGCTTTTAATTTTAAAGTATGTAGACCTGGCTCTAAATCTCTAAACTTAAATTCTAAATTTCCTTTTGTATAGTCGTCTATTTCGGTTAAATAATAATCGTTTAAAACTATAGGATTAACTTCGTCTCCATCTAAAATTACTGTAATATCGTGACCAATTCCACTGGCGGTATTAATACCGTTTTCGTCTTCAAAATTAGCTACAAGTAATGGCTCTGTATTTGTAACTCCACCTGAAGCAAAAGCTTTATCGTTAATAAATAAATTAATAATTGGCCCTACATTATCTGCTGGTGCATCTTCATTTATACCTCCAATAAGTAATTTATTAATGACGCCTCCAGATTTATCTTCTAAACTTCCTTCTTGCTGTGCATAAAAACTAACTTTACCTGTACCTACTGGAATAGAAATATCTCTTGGTACTATAAAATCAAAACTAAATTGTCCGTTAGTAATTGTAGCTTGTCCTCTATATATTGTTGGGCCCAACTTTTCGAAATCTAATATAATTAACGATCCATTGGCTTGCGTATTATCGTTTCCAAAAGTAGAGCTAATTATATTTTTATCGAATAATGTTGTTGTTAATGTTCCATTGTAATTGGTTAATATATTATTTTGAGCATCTGCAACATAACCTTCTAATTTAGCATAACCTAAAGATTTTAATGGTTCTGTTTGTTGTTCTATTGGCACATTATTTACCTTAGTAAGTGTAATGTTTGGTTTTGGAAAACTTAAACTTAATGCTGGATCTCCTATAGAAAACATTAATAATTTCTGTTGAGTATTTGATACATTGGGATTATTTTTAGTTTGCCTAACAGCTTCTGCTACAGAGATATGATTTCCATTTAAATCTGTATCAAACATATATTCTTCTAGAGTTTTATTAACTGCTACTCCAACGGGAACAAAAATTTGTCTTGTGGTAGTTACTAATTGAATTGCGCCACCTTGTGGATTCCAAAACACCAATTCTCCGGCAGTTAACCTTAACGGGTTATCAAATTTTGTATACTCGCAGGTTACAGTAACAAAACAATGGTATTTACAAACGTTTCTTAAATTATTAACATCATTTTTTTCAAAAATACGTTCAGAAGCTAGGCCATCTTCTCCTCCGTGACCAAAATAATTAATCATTAAAGCCCCTTTTTCTAGCTCGTTTGCTATGGCTGTATTAACTTCTAAATAACGATTTCCACCTGAAGATGACACCTGCTTAAATGCATCGGCGTATATCTTAACAACGTTTAATCCTGGATTTGATGCCGTTATATCGTCTGCAATTTCATTTGTAGTTCCTTGTAGAACTTCTTCCCAATCTTCATCAACATCATCTGCAACCATTATAATATTGTTTCTCCAGCTACCTAATGCTTCTTCTTTATAATACGCATCAACTTTGTCTACCATTTGAGCTGCTCTTTGTGGTGAATCTGCTAAAACCCTACCTACGGCAATATCTAATCTGTCTGAAATAGCAAAATCGCCTTCGTTAGCGTCCATTAGGCCAAAAAAGTCATCCGAAATAAAAGAACTTGTTAGATTAAAACTACTTAAGGCATTCCATGTTGGAAAATTATAGAGATTAGAAGATATTCTTCCTTTATAATCAAAAGAAGAATCTCCAAAAAGGCATAAATATTTCACTTTTTTATTTGGCGCACTTGCGTTATCATAAACATATTTTACAAAATTTCTAATAGCGGAAATGTCTGGATTACCATTATTAAATTCATTATAAATAGATTCTATTGTTACTACTTTTACTTTTAAGCCTTTAACACTTCTATTAATATTAGCTAATCTATTTGCTTGCGATAGATGAGATTGTGTCGTTAACATTAAATAATCTATATCTTGAAAATTCTGATTTGAATCTAAAAATATAGAGCCTTTTAAATTCTGATTTTGAACTAAAGAATTACCGTTGGCATTAGGAAACTTATATGTTGTAGGGCTAAATGCTACAAATTGATGGTTAGCTTCTAAAACAGATTTAAATACAACTGTTTCTTGATTGGAAGTAGAAATGGAACTTACATTATAATGATCTGATACTTCCCAAACTTGATTTACAGATTCTGCATTAGATAAGCTTAAATTAACAACACCTGAAGAATTTACTTCTGAATATGGCTTAAAAACCAACTGATTATCTACAAAAATCAAATCGCGTTCTACTTCTAAAGCTATATAATCAAGATATGCTTCTGCTCCAGGATTTCCTAACTTATCATGTTCTATTCTTATATTTATAGCATCTGTAGCCACTTGTATTTCTGCAGAAAAAACACTCTCGGATACAGATGTTGGACTAAATAATGGCACGCCAGCTAATGAGAGAATACTTTCTGTTACTCCATTTACTTGCATAACTAAATTACTAGTTGTAGATGAAGCTGAAGCTCCAATAACAGTTAGTTTAACAGATTTACTTAATGGCGTTTCTCCAGGAACTGTTGGAGAAGTTAAAGTTGTATTTGGAAAAGAAAAGTCAAATTCTTTTACGTTTTCAAAATCAAACTTATCGCCAAACCAACGTCTTCCAACAAAAGCCAAACTGTAGTCATCTATTTCATGAAACTTATAGTCCTTAAAGGTATTTAAAGTCTCTATTGCGGTAGAGATAGGTTGAATAAAAGACTGAATTCGCTTACCTAAACTACTACCAACATTTATGTAATAATATGTTTTATCAGAGTAGGAATTAATATGAGAATTATCTGAAGGTGTATTAGTTAATTCAAGTCCTTTTGGACCAACGGCATAAAACAAAATGTAATCTTCATTATTAAAAACACCATCTTCTTCTCCAATAACCTTAATAGCGTTTTCTTTTGGATCAATCGGAAAATTAGAATCGTTAACATATGGTATCATTGCACCACCATTTCCGTAAATTTTTATGTTTCTAGGATCTAAACCATTAGTATTAATACCTAAAGAATTTAAAAAAGACTTACTTAATTTAAAAACACCAGATTCTTCAACATAAAACCTGTACCAATTTCCATTTGTTAATACTGAATTAGTAATAGAAGATGTATTATTTAAACTAAAAGAAGAAGAACTACCATTACTATAAGATATTGAAATAGAAGTTACTTTTTTAAACCCACCTGAGACAGTTTTAATAATAGGATTAAATTTAAAAACAGTACTTATCTTGCCTCTATCATTAGCGTTTAACAACTTAGCATTAATAAAGGAATCAATTAGTGATATATCTATATCTTTAAGTTCTTCTGAAGAAATATCTTGATAAACAATAGAGGTAACATCTAAAGAATTAGTATTCACAGAACCATTAGAATCCCATTCTTTAACAAAAACTAAACCCTCATCTAAGCTATAAACAAAAGCGTTTGTGTTGCTAAAATAAGGCACACTTAAAGTATAACTGTCTGTATTAAAAGACTTCACACCATTCCAGTCTAAATTAAATTTTTTATTTTGAGAAAAACTCAACAAAGCACAAAAAAAGGTAATTAAAAAAAAAATATTCTTCATCAATACAAAACGCTTAATAAACTACAATATTATTCGCTGTAGTTTTAATTTTTAAATAATTTCAAATTTACAATAATAATAGCAAAAAACTGACGTTAATCTATTTGTTGATACACTTTATCGGAAAAGTGCTTAAACATTAACATTATTATTTTTTTTAACTTAAAACTTAAAATGTCTTGTGATATAATCATTAATTATTATATTGCATGACCAAAACAAAGACTTTTATCTACATAAAATATGAATATGAAAAACGTTTTAACATCTAAAACCCTTGTTTTTGCATTTGCATTAACTTCAATTCTGGGTTGTCAGAGAGGACAAGATCCTAACATTGATCAAGGTACAGGCTGGAGAATTAATGCTAAAGAAGGTGGTTTTCAATACAACACTAATTTTAGTGAACAAGAAACACCTCCTGGAACTGTTTTTGTTGAAGGTGGAACGTTTACAATGGGACGTGTACAAGACGATGTTATGCATGATTGGAATAATTCTCCAAACCAACAACATGTACAATCTTTCTACATGGATGAAACAGAAGTTACAAACAAAATGTATCTTCATTTTTTAGATTGGATTGAAGAAGTTTATCCACCAGAAGAAGACAATTTTAAAAACATATACAATGGCGTTGTTCCAGATACTTTAGTTTGGAGAAACCGTTTGGGGTATAATGATGTTATGACAAATAATTATCTACGTCATCCAGCGTATGCATCTTATCCAGTAGTTGGTGTAAGTTGGATACAAGCTGTTGAATATGCTGAATGGAGAACGGATCGTGTTAATGAGCAAGCATTACAAAAAGCAGGATACTTAAAACAAGATAGTCATTTAGAAGCTACTGCAGACCAAAACTTTAGTACAGATACGTACATAAACTCTCCAACAAGCTCGTTTGGTGGTAATGATGATATTATTAAAGGTGGCAAACTTAAACCACAACTAGATGCTGATGGTAACGAAATTAATGTATTTGCGTCACGAGAAACAGGACTAATTTCTCCTAAATATAGATTACCATCTGAAACAGAATGGGAATACGCTGCTTTAGGATTATCTGAAATTAGAAGTTACAACGCTCACAGAGGTCGTAAAAAGTACCCATGGGAAGGCGCTTATACAAGAACTGGGAACAGAAAAGTTCGTGGTGATCAAATGGCTAATTTTAAACAAGGAAAAGGAGATTACGGTGGAATTGCTGGTTGGTCAGATGAT
The DNA here is from genome assembly GCA_938073895.1 of uncultured Flavobacteriaceae bacterium. GTDB lineage: Bacteria > Bacteroidota > Bacteroidia > Flavobacteriales > Flavobacteriaceae > Aurantibacter. Next base: position 14,256 of record CALJFB010000041.1, on the reverse strand, counting down.
GGAGCAGATATTACAGCTCCTTCAAGAACATATGATCCTAATGATTTTGGATTATACGACATGGCAGGAAACGTTGCTGAATGGGTTGCAGATGTATACAGACCAATTGTAGACGATGAGTTTAATGATTTTAACTATTACAGAGGAAACGTATACACAAAAAATAAACTAAACGAAGATGGATCTGTGAAAATTGTAACACCAGATGAAATTGTATATGACACAATGCCTAATGGTAAATTAATAGCTAGGGATTTACCTGGTGAAATTTCTCAAATACCTGTTGATGAAGATGAAACTTACTTAAGAACAAACTTTGACAGAGCAGATAACAGAAATTTTAGAGATGGAGATACACAATCTTCAAGACATTACGATAAAGGATTTGATGATGAAGAAGCAGATCCAAGTACTAAAAAATCTGATACTGGAAAAATGTATAACTCTCCAAAACATAATATAGAATTCGATTCTATTGGTGGTGTTGTAAGAGAATGGGATAAAAACAACAAAAGAACTTCTCTAATTAATGATGAAGTAAGAGTCTACAAAGGTGGCTCTTGGAAAGATAGAGAATACTGGCTAGATCCAGCACAACGTAGATATTACCCGCAAAATAAAGCTACAGATTATATTGGCTTTAGATGTGCAATGTCTAGAGTTGGTTCTAAATCTAAAGGACCAAAAAAGAAAAACTAATAAATAATTTATTATGTTATAAAAGTCCTAACTTTACCGTTAGGACTTTTTTTATACTTTAATTTTTATGACAACTAAATCATTACATCAATTATATCTAAAATCAAATTCTGTTTGTACAGACACAAGAAAAGTAACTCTAAATGATATGTACTTTGCATTAAAAGGCTCCAATTATAATGGTAATGACTTTGCAAACAATGCTATTGAATTGGGAGCAAAATATGTTGTTATAGATCAAGACATAAAACAAGATTACAGTAACAAGAAGTACATTAGAGTAGAAAACGTATTGAAAACACTTCAAGCATTAGCTAAATACCATAGAAATTATTTAAAAATTCCAATTATAGCTTTAACTGGTAGTAATGGAAAAACAACTACTAAAGAATTAATTAACGCTGTTTTATCTCAAACCTATAAAACCAAAGCAACTATAGGGAATCTAAATAACCATATAGGTGTTCCATTAACACTTCTTTCTATGAATTCCACAACAGAAATTGGTATTGTAGAAATGGGAGCTAATCATCAAAAAGAAATAGATTTCCTTTGTGAAATAGCTCAGCCAGATTTTGGATATATTACTAATTTTGGAAAAGCGCATCTAGAAGGTTTTGGAGGAGTTGAAGGAGTTATTAAAGGAAAGTCTGAACTATATCGTTTTTTAAGAGCAAATACTAAAACAGTTTTTGTAAATTCTAATGACCACAAACAAGTAGAATTATCTAATAACATAAATAAGTATAAGTTTGGTACCTCAACAACTTGTGATTCTCAAATAAATTTAATTGACAATAATAACGAACTATTAACTGTAAAGTATGAAGAAATTAATATTTCAACACATTTAACAGGTGTTTATAATTTTAATAATATTAGTGCAGCAATTTGTATCGGGCAATATTTTAAAGTGCCTGTTGTAGAAATAAAAAAAGGACTAGAAAACTATATTCCTGCAAACAACAGATCACAAATTATAAAAACAGGTACTACTAAAATTATACTTGATGCTTACAATGCAAATCCATCAAGTATGCAAGTTGCAATAGAAAATCTTAACAAGCTGCCTGGTGAGCAAAAAATTGCTTTTCTTGGAGATATGTTCGAACTAGGAAATGAAGCAAAAAAAGAGCATCAATACATTGCAGATTTCACATTAAAACAAAACCTAAATGAGGTTTATCTTATTGGAGAAAATTTTAATCAAATAAATACGACATCTAAACAAATAAGCTTGTTTAAAACATTTGAAGATTTAAAAAAAGACTTTCAAAATATAGACATTTCAAATGCTACAGTTTTAATTAAAGGCTCAAGAGGAATGGCTTTAGAAAGAATTTTAGAGCTAATTAATACCTAAAATCAAAAAATATTCCATAAAAAAAGTCTTCATTAAATAATGAAGACTTTTGTGGGCGATAAGGGATTCGAACCCCTGACCCCTTGGGTGTAAACCAAGTGCTCTGAACCAACTGAGCTAATCGCCCTAATAAAAGTTAAATATACTAACTTTTTAAAATACATATGGATTTTTATTCAAAAAAAAATCTTCATATTTCGATGAAGAATTTTTGTGGGCGATAAGGGATTCGAACCCCTGACCCCTTGGGTGTAAACCAAGTGCTCTGAACCAACTGAGCTAATCGCCCTAATGTATTTCGAGTGCAAATATAAGACCTTATTTCGATACACAAAGCATTTTTGCGCTTTTTTTTTAATAAAAAAAATCAAATAAGCTTAATCAACTACAAATCAAATAAATATAGCACTAAACAACTTCTGCAACTACAAATGTACTACCTCCAACATAAATAACATCATTTAAATTTGCTGATAATTTTGATGCTTTTAAAGCTTTTTCAACAGAAAGATAAGCTTCTCCTTTAAATCCAAAGTCTGCCATTTGAGTTTTAAGTTCTAAAACAGGCATTGCTCTTTGAATATCTGGTGCACAAAAATAGTAAACAGCTGATTTAGGTAAGTACGGAATAATAGTAGATAGATCTTTATCATTTACCACTCCAAACACTATGTGAAGCGTTTTGTACGTTTCTTTAATGAGCTGATGCATTGTAATTTTTAAACCATCTGCATTATGTGCGGTATCACAAATTATTTTAGGTTGATCTTGTAATATTTGCCAACGACCTAAAAGATTTGTATTCTTAATACTATTATTTAAACCTGCTTTAATTTGTTCTTCTGAAACTGAAAAAGAATTATTTAACAGCTTTATAACATGATAAGCCACTTGTTTATTTTTATTTTGATAATGACCTAGCAAATCCGTTGAATAACTAATAAGAGGCTCTTTATCTGCAAATAAAATTTTAGCATTATTCTGTTTAGCTATGGTATTAAAAACAGATTGTGTTTCTGGCTGAGTTTCACTTATAACAACTGGAATATTAGGTTTAATAATACCTGCTTTCTCTTTAGAAATTAATTCTAAAGTGTTTCCTAAAAACTTGGTATGATCTAGACCTATGTTTGTAATTACAGAAACCTCTGGTGTAATAACATTTGTGGAATCCAAACGGCCGCCTAAACCAACTTCAATAATTGTAATATCAACTTTCTTTTTAGCAAAATAATCGAATGCCAATCCAACTGTCATTTCAAAAAAAGAAAGTTGATTGGTTTCTAGGAACTGCTTGTGCTTTTTAACAAAACCAATTACAAATTGTTTAGAAATCTCTTTTCCATTAACTTTAATACGTTCTCTATAATCTTTTAAGTGAGGCGATGTGTATAATCCAACCTTATAACCTGCTTCTTGTAAGATTGAAGCTAACATATGACTTGTAGAACCTTTTCCATTTGTTCCTGCAACATGAATAGACTTAAACTTATGTTCTGGGTTTTTTAAATGATTAACTAAATTAATGGTATTAGATAAATCCTTTTTATAAGCTGAGTCGCCTTGCCTTTGATACATTGGAAGCTGATTAAACATCCAATTAACTGTATCTTGATACGTCATTTATTGTCCTATTTTAAAGTTAACACTAACAAAACCTATTTGTCTAATTGGCGCATTAGCATCTGCTTTCCATTTATGAGATAAGGCTATTTTTTTTGCAGGGTTTAATAAACAAGTCGCAAGATTTTCTGTTCCCTTAACTCCTGGTTTAGCATTTACAACTTTCCCACTTCTATCAACTTCAATTTGAACAACAACTAAACCCGTTTCATTACAATCTTGCTTATAAACTTGTTTGCTTGGTTTACCTCTTCCGTTTAAGCCATAACCAACGCCACCACTTCCAACGCCTTCACTACCAAAATAAACTGAACTATAAGGACTTCCGTTTAATTGACCTTTATCTCCCGATTTATCATCGTCGCCTTCTCCTCCACTTGTTATTCCTTCAGACTGGTTTAATCCTCCCATTATAGCATCTAATTTTGCTTTTTTAGCGGCTTCTTCTTTTCTTTTCTTCTCTAAAGCTTCTGCTTTAGCTTTGGCTATTATCTCTGCTTGTGCATCAGATTTTGCTTTAGCTTCCAAAACTGCCTTTGCCTTAGCGTCTGCAATTTCTTTTTGTTTTTTAATAGCAAGAGCTGCATCGCTTTCTTGTGTTAAAACATTTTCTGCTTTTTGAGCAACAGCTGCGTCTTTAACAATATTTTCTGGTTTTTCCGCTTCAATAGGCTCTGCTTTTGTAGGCTCTTTAATTGGTTGCGGACTATTATTATTTTCAGATTTAACCTGTTTGTCTGGTTGGATATCTCCACTACCAACACTTGAGTTTCCAAAATTAATAACTACACCATATTCTACTGGTGGATCCATATATGGTGGCGAGGTCACAAAAAACAATAACAACACAATTAATAACATAATTAAGGCTGTAATTCGTGCCGAATTCTTTTCGTGTTTATTTTTTAAATATTTCATCTCAATTAATTTAAAACTCAATTTTTAGAACTGTAACCTAATCTTAACCTAAAATTATTATTTTCATGTTTGTATTGCTATTGCTATAATATAAGGAAAAAAAAGGTGAATTATTTTGTAAATCAGGTCTTAATTTAGGCAATAATGCTATAATTCGTTTTGCTTCTTGTTTTAAAAAATCTTCGTCTAATTTTTTGCCAACATTATCTTTAGCATCATGCTCGATGTTTTCTTTTAATATTTCATCTTTAGAAGTCACTTTTTGTGCTATTCCTTGTTCGATAACTTCTTCTAGTTCTATTTTTTTTACTACATCGGTTCTGGTAGTATTTTTTGGACTTAAAGTCAAGAATTTTGAAACAGAATGGTCAACTTTACTTGGATAATCTAAATTAATGGCAAAACCATACTCTTGTGGTGGATCTATATATGGTGGCGATGTTATAAAAAACAAAAGCAGCACAAGTATTAACGTTAATAACGCTGTTACTTTTACCGCTTTTTTTTCATGTTTTGTTTCTAAATATTTCATCTGTTTTCTCTTATCACCCAAAATAGGTCAGATGTAATTGCTAACAATTCCTATATCTTAATGAGTTTAATAGTACTCATTTTATATAAATAAGTTATTTACTAAGTGCCATTTCTTTAAGCTAATTTACTTTGCTTTTACAGCTAAAGCAGATTTTATTTTATTCTTATTAGCAATATCCATAATAAAAACCACATGTTTCATTGGTACATCTTCATCAGATCTTATGGTAATTATAGGTTCTTTTGTTGGTCCTAATTTTGCTAGTAATTGAGTTTCTAGATTATCTTTAGAAACCTTTTTCATATCAATATAATAATTAACATTTTTATCTACACTTACAGAAATGCTTTTGGTCTGTGTTGTTTTACTTGACGATTTTGGTAATAACAAGTCTATAGCTTCGGCAGAAACTAATGTTGATGCTATCATAAAAAATATCAACAAAAGGAATACAATATCTGTCATAGACGACATATTGAATTCTGGTGTGACTTTATTTCTTCCTTTTAATCGCATATTAACTTGGCTCGTTTAATAAATCTAAAAACTCTAAAGAATTAGCTTCCATTTGATACACCATTTTATCTGTCTTAACTACTAAATGATTGTAAGTAATATAAGCTACAATACCAACAATTAATCCGGCAACAGTTGTTGTCATTGCTGTATATAATCCATCTGCTAGGGTTTTAATATCTATAGAACCTCCAGAATTTGCAATTTCAAAAATTGATAAAATCATACCAACAACAGTTCCTAAGAAACCAATCATTGGTGCTGCTCCAGAAATTGTGGCTAAAACACTAACATTTTTTTCTAAGTTGTAAACTTCTAATCTACCTGCATTCTCTATTGCTGTATTAATATCTGCTAAGGGTTTTCCAATTCTTGAAATTCCTTTACCTACCAAACGAGATACAGGTGTATTTGCTGTAGAGCATAAGTTTTGAGCTGATTCTATTTTCCCATTAGTAACGTAATCTTTAATCTGATTCATAAAATTTGAATCGATTTTAGAGGCTTCTTTTATAGCAAAAATTCTTTCGAAATAAATATAAACTGCTGCTATTAACAACACAAATAATATAGCAATAATTATTTGTCCTGCTAAACCGCTTGAAAAAATTAGTTCTATTACAGACAAGGTTTTTTCTACAGGTTCTCCATCTGTAACTGTGCTTGAAGCATTTGTTAATTGGTCTTGAAGAATAGTGCTTTTCATAAAATTTGTATTGTATTTTAAGTATAACGTTTACTTTCTAAAAATCGTATTTTATAAGAAATATAGTATACCTATTAATCCCATTCCACCCATAACAATAGTATATGGAAATGCCATTTTGGCCATTTTACCATAAGATAAATTAATTAGTGGCGCTATAGAAGAAGTTAATAAGAATAAGAATGCTGCTTGGCCATTTGGTGTTGCAACACTTGGTAAATTTGTACCTGTATTAATTGCTACTGCTAAATGTTCGTACTGCTGCCTTGTTATATCTCCTGCTAAAAATGCATTTTGAACTTCTCCAATATATACAGTCGCAACAAAAACGTTATCACTAATCATAGATAAAATCCCATTTGCACAGTAAAATATTGCTGGTTGTTGAGATGGATCTTTAGATAAAGCCCATTCTATAATTGGCTTAAATAAATGCTGATCATGAATCATTGCTACAATTACAAAAAACACAACAAGTAAACCTGTAAATGGTAAGGCTTCTTCAAAAGCTTTTCCTAAAGAATGCTCGTCTGTAATACCCATAAAAGCAGTTTGCACAATTATTAAAGCTAAACCAATAAATCCTACTGGAGCAATATGTAAAGCTAAACCAGCAATTAATAAAATTGCAGAAATACCTTGAACCCAAAGTCCATATTTTTGTGCTTCTGTTCTTTTAGCATCTTCTTCTTCAGTATATTTTTCTATTATTTCTCTTGCAACTTCTGGTAATTTTTCTCCAAAACCAAAAGTTTTTGTTTTCTCTAAGATAACAGTAGTTACTAATCCTACAGCAAAAACTGGTAATGTAATTGGTGCCATTACTAAAAAGAAATCAACAAAATTCCATCCTAAACGCTCTCCAATTAATAAGTTTTGAGGTTCTCCAACTAAAGTACAAACGCCACCTAAAGCTGTACCAACAACCCCATGCATAATTAAACTGCGTAAAAAACTTTTAAATTTTTCGAAGGTCTCACCACTTAACTCTTTACGATCTAATATATTATCTTCATCGTAATCTGCATCTGTGCTAGAATGAATTTTATGATAAACACCATAAAAACCAACTGCTACACTAATTAAAACGGCTGTAACAGTTAATGCGTCTAAAAATGCAGATAACACTGCCGCTAAAAACACAAATAATAATGATAAGATGGTTTTAGATTTTATTTTGGTAAAAACCTTACTAAAAATAAACATTAATAGCGGTTTCATAAAATAAATACCTGCTACCATAAATACCAAAAGAAGAACAACTTCTAAATTAGCATCTACTTCATGATAAGCATTTTTTGGTGTTGTTAATCCTAATGCAACAGCTTCTATAGCTAGTAAACCTCCAGATTGTAGCGGATAACATTTTAATGCCATTGCTAAACAGAAAATAAACTCTGCAATAAATGTCCAAGCACAAACTGTTGGATTAATAAAATATAATGGAATATTGATGATTAAAAAAGCAATCATCGTAAACTTGAACCACTTAGGACTATTTCCTAAAAACTGATTTAACATTGTTTTGGGGTATTAATTAATTTATTTGGTAATTATACTAATTGCTTTAACGCAATTTCGAATGCTGTTGAACAAATTTTTGTTTTAGAAGCGCTCTTTTTAAATGTATTTTGCAATGCTTTTTTGATAATATTAGAAGTATCGTCAAAAATAGCTTGATCTTGCATTGGAAGGTCTATTTTAGATTCCATAAAATATGCAAAAACTCTTGCTATACCGCAGTTAGAAATAAAGTCTGGTAATAAACTTAAATGATTATCTGTGTATTCCATAATTGGTCCAAAGAATATTTCTTTATCTGCAAATGGTACATTGGCACCAGGAGAAATAACTTCTAAACCTGAATCAATCATTTGTTTTACTTGGTCTTGAGATACTAATCTAGAAGCAGCTGCAGGAACAAATATCTCCGCAGGTAAACTCCATATTTTAGCATTAATCTCTTCAAAAGGAATCATAGCATTAGAAACTAATTTGTTTCCATCCTTATTAAGGAATAAATTAGTCATTTCTTCCATAGAAAAGCCTTTTTCGTTAATTAATCCGCCTTCTCTATCAATTATACCAACAACTTTAGCACCTAATTGAGTTAAGTAAAAAGCTGCTGCAGATCCAACGTTACCAAAACCTTGAACAATTGCACGTTTACCTTTTAAATTACCTCCATAAATATTGTAATAATGTTTAACAGCTTCTGCTACACCATAACCAGTTAGCATATCTGCAACCGTATATTTTCTTGATAAATCTGGAGAGAATTTTTTATCTTCTATAACTTTAATTACACCTTGGCGTAACTGTCCAATTCTATTAATTTTATCTGCTTCTGTAGGTTTAAAGTGCCCATTAAAAATCCCTTCTTGCGGATGCCAAACTCCACAGCTTTCTGTTATTGGAATTACATCCTTATCTGCATCTACATTTAAATCGCCACCTGTTCCATAATAATGTTTTAACAAAGGCGTAACCGCTTTATACCAACGTTCTAAAACGCCACGTTTTCTTGGGTCATTTGGATCAAAGTTAATTCCTGATTTTGCACCACCAATTGCTGGTCCAGAAACCGTAAATTTAACTTCCATTGTTTTAGCTAAAGATAAAACTTCGTTTTTATTTAAACCTTTACGCATTCTAGTTCCTCCACCTGCAGCACCGCCACGTAAAGAGTTTATAACTGTCCAACCTTCTGCATCCGTTTCTTTATCTCTCCAATGGAATACAATTTCTGGTTCTTTATTTTCGTATATTTTAAGTAAATCTTTCATTTTAATTCTATTAAGTTATTTATAAAAAAGTAATGGTTCTAAATAATTAATAGCAAAGTTATAATTGTGTCATTCTTATTGTGTTTAAAAATATACTAACAAATATAAAAAACAAACATTTTAAAACGCTTAGAAAGCATTTTTTTATTCATTATTTTTAATAGCTATAATGTGTTTAGTAAAAAATATTGCCAGATGAATGGTTTTTTACTGCACCTGTAACAGATGCTAAGCAATTATTTTCGTTTCTAAGTTTTAATACGCCTAAAAAACCAAAAATTAAGGCTTCTTTAAATTCAATTAATTTATTGTCGGGAATAATTATTTCTGCTGTAGTAAAATGTTTAATTCTTGCCATTAAAAATGAATTATAAACTCCGCCACCAGTAAACAATACAGTTGTTAATGATTTAATTTGAAGTGAAATTTGATATGCAATATGTTCTACTACTGTACATAAAATATCTTCTAATTTTAAACAATATGAGTCTATAATTGGGAAAATAATTTCTTTTACCCATTCAAATCCTAGAGATTTAGGATGAGGCTTTAAATAAAATTCTAATTGATTTAATTCTAATAATAAAGATTGGTTAATACTTCCTTTTAAAGCAATAGCACCTTTGTTGTCGTATTTTAATCCAATTCTTGAAACATAATGGTTTAAAATAATATTTACAGGACAAATATCGAATGCAATTCTTTGATTGTTTACTGTTTTAGAAATATTAGAAAACCCACCTAAATTAATACAAGCATTAAAATTATTAAAAAGCAACAAATCTCCAATTGGCACTAATGGCGCACCTTGACCACCAAATTTAACGTCTTGAACTCTAAAGTTACAAACAACAGTTTTTTTTAATAATGTAGCTAATTCTGGTAAATTTCCAATTTGATAAGTCACTCCATTTTGTGGTTTATGCAAAGCTGTGTGACCATGGCTGCAAACTGCATCAATATTTTTTAACTGATGTTTTAAAATAAATTTTAATATAATTTCCGACAAATAAACCGTATATTCTTTATCTAAAACTGCTAGTTTTTCAGGAGAAAAATTAATTAAATTAGTTAGGTTTTCTAACCAATCTACTGAATACGAAACAGTTTCTGCTTTAATAATTTTATAGGTCCATTCTCCATTTAAAGAAAAATTTAAATATGCCAAATCGAGACCATCTAATGATGTTCCTGACATTACACCAATAATGTTATAATTTTTTTTCATCATACCGAGTAAAAATAGCAAACCTTATTGAATAAATGACAATTTAAGATTATATTTGGGGTATAAAATTATTGAATTATCAACATATAAGTATTATGGACTTTAATCTAACAGAAGAACACATTATGGTTCGCGATGCGGCCCGCGAATTTGCAAAAACAGAATTACTTCCTGGAGTTATTGAAAGAGACAATAAACAAGAATTTCCTGACGAATTAGTCAAAAAAATGGGAGATTTAGGTTTTATGGGAATTATGGTAGATCCAAAATACGGCGGAAGTGGTATGGATGCCATTTCTTATGTTTTAATAATGGAAGAATTATCTAAAATTGATGCTTCGGCTTCGGTTATAGTTTCTGTAAACAACTCTTTAGTTTGTTATGGTATTGAAGCTTATGGAACAGAAGAGCAAAAACAAAAATACTTGCCAAAATTAGCAAGTGGAGAAACTGTTGGAGCTTTTTGTTTAAGCGAACCAGAAGCTGGTAGTGATGCAACATCTCAAGCTACTACTGCTATAGATAAAGGTGATCATTATGTAATAAATGGTACAAAAAACTGGATTACAAGTGGTGGAAGAGCTGGCGTATATTTAGTAATAGCACAGACAGATAGAGAAAAAGGACATAAAGGTATTAATGCTTTTATTGTTGAAGCTGGTACTGAAGGTTTTGCTGTTGGCCCTAAAGAAGATAAATTAGGAATTCGTGGTAGTGATACGCATACTTTACAATTTAACGATGTAAAAGTACCTAAAGAAAATAGAATTGGTGAAGATGGATTTGGTTTCAAATTTGCTATGAAAACTTTATCTGGTGGACGTATAGGTATTGCTTCTCAAGCTTTAGGTATTGCAGCTGGAGCTTACGAATTAGCTTTAAAATATTCTAAAGAACGTAAAGCTTTTGGTACTGAAATTTGTAACCATCAAGCTATTGCATTTAAACTTGCAGATATGCATACAGAAATTGAAGCAGCACGTATGTTAGTTATGAAATCTGCATGGGATAAAGACCAAGGAAATAATTGCGACATGAGTAGTGCAATGGCTAAATTATATGCATCTAAAGTTGCAATGGAACAAACTGTTGAAGCTGTTCAGATTCATGGTGGTAATGGTTTTGTTAAAGAATATCACGTTGAGCGTTTAATGCGTGATGCTAAGATTACTCAAATTTATGAAGGAACTTCTGAAATTCAAAAAATTGTAATTTCAAGAGGAATTATTAAAGGATAAATTTCTTTTAAACTATAGAAAAAGGCTTCAAAATTAAATTTTGAAGCCTTTTTTATGTTTGAACTTTAGTAAATAAAGAACTAATGCTTATTAGAAATTTCGTCTAGAACTAATCTAATTTCACCATAACTATATTTATCATCTAATTGATGTTTTAAATCAGACGTGTTTTCAAATGTTGCTTTTGGTATTAATTTTAAGAGCTCTTTGTAATGTTCTTTGGATATTAAATCTGTAATTTTAATTTCACCTGTTGGAATGTACTTGGCTAAATGCCCAAAAATAGTATTCTTATTTAAATCACGCTCCAAAGCAATTTGATCTATAGATTTCCCAGATTTATAAAGCTCTAAACTTAAAAAATTGGAATCTCCTTTTTTACGATTATGTTTTGGTTCTTCAGAAAGTTCTTCGTCTTTAAAGGTTTCAATATTATTTTCAAAACAGAAATTATTTATTGCTTTCAAGATTTGGTCGCCATATTTTTCAATACGTGTTTTTCCCATATCAATAATCTTAGCTAACTCAATTTTGTTAGTTGGTAAGAGTTCACTCATTTCGTATAAAGAATTTTGAGTAAATACTTGAAAGTGAACTAAGCCATTATCTTTAGCTATTTGGTTTCTTAATTCTCTAAGCGTTTCGGCTAACTCTACGTTTGATGTGCCTTCTAAAACTTTTTTACGTGCTTTTTTAGGTTTTTCTTTTGCTAAAAAAACAGCTCTTGCTCTAAGTTTTATAAAATGTTTCGAGTCAAAACCAGAGTCGAACGCATTAAAATAGAGTTGCTTTATAGTTACTAATTCTTCAATAGTATCAAACTGGATTTCTAAATCGTGTTCTATTGCTTTATTGTCTGTTGTAAATTCTAAATTTTTAAATGGTTCTATAATAGAATAATTAAGCTGAGTTTTATAATAACCAAGTGCTTTTGTAAAACGTTCCTGAATAATGGTATTAGTTTCTGGAGCATTAGCATTTAAAGCCAACTCTTTTAATTGATACTTAAAGCCATTTGCAACTTTTAATAAGTTGGTAATTCCATTTTTAGCATTAACTAAAACGCTTTCTAAATCTCCAATTATGATAGTTCTATTTTTATAATAAATATCTAATAGACGATTAATAGGATACAAAAAGGAATAAAATTCGAATATTTCGGTAATTAAATTTAATTGAAAAGTGGATTTTGAATTTTCTAAATCTTGCTTTGTAGGCTGATTTTCTTCAGCTTGCTTGTTAAACGAAATAACATTAGAATCTGTTATAATTTGGTTTGAAGTAATTTTTGATTTTAATACTAAACCTTCTAAACTTTTACATCTACTAAGTGCAACATAAGTTTGTCCGTGAGCAAAAGCACTTTCTGCATCTATTATAGCTTTTTCAAAAGTTAAACCTTGGCTTTTATGAATAGTAATAGACCATGCTAATCTTAGAGGAATTTGAGTAAATGATCCAATTTTTTCTTCGGTAATCTCTTTTGTTAAAGCATTTACAGAATAAGTAATATTTTCCCAAGTTTCCAAACTTGTGGTAATAGTTTCTACATTATCTAAACATTTAACAACAACCTTGTCGGTTTCTAAGGAAACAATTTTTCCAATCTTTCCATTAAAATAACGTTTATCCTGAGAGCTATCGTTTTTAACAAACATAACTTGAGCACCTACTTTAAATAATAAATCCTCTTTATTTGGATAAGAAGATTCTGGAAATTTACCTTCTATTATAGCTTTATATTTAGTCGCTTTTCCTTCTAAATTGTTTAATTTAGACTGATTAGTTAACTCTGCTTTATGATTATGAGTTGTAAGTGAAATATAACCTTCTTCGTCTTTTGCTTCAAAATCAGGATCAAAACGTTTATTTAATTCGTCTGCTGATTCATTGCTAAAACTATTTGTACGAATTTCGTTTAAAATCTGTATAAATGTTGGATTATCCTGTCTATATATGTGTTTTAATTCAACAATAATTGGGTTAGATTGTTGAAAAGCTATACTACTAAAAAAGAATGCATTCTTATAAAATGGTTTTAATAGACTCCAATCATTATCTCTTACAACTGGAGATAATTGCTGTAAATCGCCAATCATTAATAGTTGTACGCCACCAAAGACTAAGTTTTTATTTCTAAAACTTCGTAGAGTTTTATCTATTCCATCTAATAAATCGGCACGAACCATACTAATTTCATCAATAACTAATAAGTCAAGAGACTTAATAATGTTTATTTTAGTTTTAGTAAATTTTCTATTAAAAGTATTAGACTTATTTAAATCCTGATTAGGAATAATTGGTCCAAATGGTAACTGAAAAAAAGAATGAATTGTAACACCTTTAGCGTTAATTGCTGCAACACCAGTTGGAGCAACAACAACCATTCTCTTTGAAGAAGTATCTTTTAACTTATGAAGAAAAGTTGTTTTACCTGTTCCAGCTTTACCGGTTAAAAATATAGTTCTGTCTGTATTATTAATAAAGTTCCAAGCAACATCAATTTCATTATTAATCATTTTAGAGTATGTAAAGCATTTGTATTAATACCAAAGGTTGCATCTAAAAAGTCATTATTAGGATTAACTTGCTGTAATAAATAAGCAATACTTGCATAATGATGCGTTGTATGGCTATTAGCATA
>CALJFB010000040.1 GCA_938073895.1 uncultured Flavobacteriaceae bacterium | reverse complement strand
ACAGCACGGATTAGACATCAATTTATCAAGCGATTTAATGGCTTTAGATATTAGAGAAGCCTTGTATCAATTTGGATTAATTACAGGTCAAGTTTCAAACGATGAATTACTTGGTAACATATTTGCAAATTTCTGTATTGGAAAATAAATCACTATAATGACGCAAACAAAAACACACTAAACCCTTTTAAAAGCAAGCTTAACTAATTGTTTTTTTGATATTTATATTATTTGTATAAGTGTTAAATTAATTATAAAAGCTGTTTAATAGTTGTACAAAATCAACTGTTTAATTATTTTTATTCAAAATTAAACAAAAATTTATTTTAAATGGATATTCTACAAGAAGCGTCTGATTTCGAAAATGCAAAGATGAGTCATATGTCTACAAGTGATAGAGTTGTGGCTTCTAGAGAAGCTAAACGATTAATATTAGCTATTAACGAAATTTACAAGAAAACTAAAGACACAGATTTAATGGATGTTATGAAAAGATTAACAGCAAAGAAAAAAAGAATCGAAATCCGTCTTAAAGGAAGACCTGATTCTGGTATTTAAATTTCAATAGGATTATAAGTAAATTCTAAATCTAGTAATTTATTTCTTATAAATTTTAATGATTGTTGCTGCATGTGTTTAACTTAAAAAAACGCATAATTATTAGATAATAATAGCTAGTTAACTAGTTGTAAAATTCTTAGGTATAGACTTAATGTTTTTAGTTGAGATGTTTATAAAATCATAGTTTATAAACTAAACATATCTTATTTATTATCTGACTAGTATTAATAAGATTTGTAAGTTAATTAAGAGAAAATTACAGTTATAGGTTTATGCATACAGGATAAATTAACTTCTTATAAATTACTCATTTTTTAATGGATATTATTTATAGTTAATTTCACATTTTTAATGTTACTATTCTAATAAAAGTGCATTTTATCTTTAAGTGTTAAGTTATAAAATATCACAAAAAAAATCCCAATTCATTGAATTGGGATTTTTTTTGTGATTTTTTTAAATATTAAAAACTATAATTTTAATATTTCTTATAGGTTAGCTAAAGCTTCTAATGCAGCCTTATAATTTGGCTCTTCTGTAACTTCTGTAACTTGTTCTGTATATGCCACAATTCCATTTACATCTATAACAACAACAGCTCTTGAATGTAAACATTCTAAAGGGCTATTTGTTAGAGTAACACCATAATCTTTACCAAAATCTCCAGTTTTAAAATCTGATAAATTAATAACATTTTCTAAACCTTCTGTAGCACAAAAACGAGCTTGAGCAAAAGGTAAATCTTTAGATATACATATTACTTTTGTGTTTTCTAATTCTGAAGCTTCTGTATTAAACTGTCTAACAGACGCAGCACATAC
Organism: uncultured Flavobacteriaceae bacterium; assembly: GCA_938073895.1. Taxonomy (GTDB): domain Bacteria; phylum Bacteroidota; class Bacteroidia; order Flavobacteriales; family Flavobacteriaceae; genus Aurantibacter. The sequence goes on along the minus strand of CALJFB010000040.1, from coordinate 20,299 downwards.
ACCAGTATCTACACTTGGAAATATGTTTAATAAAACATTTTGACCTTTATAATCTTCTAATGATTTAGTAGATAAATCTGTTGCTGTTAATTTAAAACTTGGAGCTTTTAATGCAATCTTTGGTAGGTTACCAATTGAGTTAATTTCTGATCCTTTGAATGTTATTTTAGCCATTTTTATATATTTATTAGATTTATATGTAAAAATACTTAAAAATTAATCAAAAAAGTCCGCTTTAATAAAAACTGTTAAAGCGGACTTTTTTGGTAATAGTATTTACTTATTATTTATCAATAGAACCTAAAACACGTTTCATAAAACTGTTTAAAGCTTCTTTTTGTGGCATGCCTTCTTTAGTCATTTTATTAACTTCTAATGCGCCATACATGTTAGAAATTAATTCACCAATAACGTCTAATTCTTCATCTTTTAGAGACGATACTTCTGTTAAGGCTTCTAGAGTTTCTATAGTTTCAACTAAATAATCTTCGTCGTTATCTACTATAAACTGTGTTAAATGTTTAATTACTGGTAGTTTCATAAAGTGACTTTGTTTTAATTTTCTTTAAAGCGAAAATTTAATTATTGTTAAACAACTTCGTTAACCAAATCTTTTAAAACCTCAAATTTATTAGTTTGAGTTTGGTTTACAATTTCACCACTTTTAAAAGTAGCAAAAGTTGGTAAATTATCCACGTTAGCTAACTTTCTTGACTCTGGAAATTTCTCTGCATCAGCAATTACAAAAGTAATAGCTTCATTTTCTGTAGCTAACTTTTTAAATTTAGGCTTCATAATTCTACAATTTCCACACCAAGTTGCAGAATATTGTACTATAACTGTTTCGTTAGAATTTATAATTTCAGATAAGTTATCTTTTTCTAATTCTTGTATCATAACTAAAGGTTTTAAAAAAGATAAGCACTATGGCTTAAAATACTAAGCTTATAGTGCTTATTTAAGGTTTTGTTATTAATGAGATGCTAAGTAATCAGCTGTTCCTTTTGCATTTGGAGCCATTGCTTCTTTTCCTTCTTCCCAGTTTGCAGGACAAACTTCTCCGTTTGTTTGTACGTGAGCGTAAGCATCAATTAAACGTAAAAATTCGTTTACATTACGTCCAACTGGCATATGGTTTACACCTTCGTGAAATACAATTCCTTCTTCGTCTATTAAATATGTAGCTCTGTAAGTTACATTGTCTCCATCTACTGTTACAATTCCTGATTCTTCATTGTATTGCTCGTTAGTTATGTCTAAAATACCTAAAGTAGACGCTAAGTTACGATTAGAATCTGCTAACAAAGGATAAGTTACACCTTCAATTCCACCATTATCTTTAGCTGTACTTAACCATGCAAAATGTACTTCTGCTGTATCGCAAGATGCACCTATTACTAAAGTATTTCTTTTTTCAAATTCTGGTAATGCAGCTTGAAAAGCATGTAATTCTGTTGGGCAAACAAAAGTAAAATCTTTTGGATACCAGAATAATACTACTTTTTTCTTGTTATTAATAGCTTCTTCTAAGACGTTTACTTTAAAAGTATCGCCCATTTCGTTCATTGCGTTAACGTTTAAATCTGGGAATTTTTTTCCTACTATTGCCATATCTATAATATTTATTAGTTATTAATTTCTTCTACAAATATACTATCTACTTCTAAAAAAATAGAGTTATAAAAATCTTAAATTTTTATAACTCTATAGGTTTTACTTATAACAAGTGTTTGTACTGATAATTTTTTACTATCTTTTTGTTAGTTGTTTTATTTTAATATTTAAACCAGCAAATATTAATGTTATAAATGGACTTAAGATACTAAAGAAAGCATAAGGTATATATGCGGTTGCACCTGCGTGACCAAATAGTACTTTTGAGTGATACGCTCCACATGTATTCCAAGGAATTAGAACAGATGTTACTGTTCCAGAGTCTTCTAATGTTCTACTTAAATTTTCTGGAGCTAGTCCTTTGTCTTGGTAGGCTTGTTTAAACATTTTACCAGGAACAACTATTGCTAAATATTGGTCAGATGCAGTTAAGTTTAAAGCTAAACAACTTGCTACAGTACTTGCAAATAATCCAAATGTTGTTGTTGCTAGAGCAAGTAAAGATTTAGTTATTCTTGATAAGGCACCAATTCCATCCATAATACCTCCAAAGACCATAGCACAAATAATTAACCAAATTGTACCTAACATACCTTTCATTCCTCCTGAAGTAAATAGGTCGTTTAGCTCTTTGCTTGATGTTTCTACTGCGGTATCTACTGTTAAAGCATTTAGTATGCCTTTATATGCTGATTGAAATGTTAGTGATTCTGCACCTGCTATTTTTACAATAATATCTGGCTGAGCTATTACAGCTGTTACTGCTCCTAATAATGATCCTATTAACAAGGCAATTAATGGCGGTGTTTTTTTTACTATCATAAAAATTACAACTACAGGAACAATAAATAGGTAAGGACTAATATTAAAAGCACCATTTATAGCCGTAAGTTTATCTGCTATAACAGGTGATCCAGAGGTTTCAAGATTTAATCCAATAATTATAAATATAATAAGAGTTATTACTATTGTTGGAATTGTAGTTAATGCCATATATTTAATATGTGAAAACAATTCTCCACCAGCCATAGCAGGAGCAAGGTTAGTAGTGTCGCTAAGTGGAGACATTTTATCTCCAAAATAAGCTCCAGAAAGTACAGCTCCAGCAGTCATACCTGTAGATATACCTAAAGTTTCTCCAATACCAACTAGGGCAATTCCAACTGTAGCCGAAGTTGTCCAAGAACTACCAGTTGCTATAGATATTATTGCACATATAACAACACAAGCGGCTAAAAAGATAGTTGGATTTAAAATTTGTAAACCATAATAAATCATTGAAGGTATAATTCCACTTACTAGCCAAGTTCCTGCTAAAGCACCAACCATTAATAAAATTAAAATAGCACCAGATGTAGACTTTACGTTTTCTGCAACTTCTTCCATCATTACTTTATAGCTAACTTTATTTCTAAATCCAATAATTGCAGCAATTGATGCGCCAATTAGTAAAATAAATTGATTACTTCCACTAAGTGCATCGTCTCCAAAAACAGATATATTATATGCTAATAGGCCAACTAAGGCTATTACAGGTATTAATGCCTCAAAAAGTGTCAACTCTTTATTATTGATGATTTTTTGATCTTCAATTTGTGTTTTAGAAAGATTATTTTGGTCTTGCATTGATTTTCTTTTTAAAGGAACGTAATGTTACGATTTTTGATGAAGTTACGCAAATTTGAAAACGTTGTTGTTTATGTAAAATGAAAAGATAAATGAGAAAGCGAATTAGATTGTACTAATTCGCTTTTTTACAAGTATTCTTGAAGCTAATTCTAATGATCTATTAAATAAAATTTAATATGGATTATTTAATCAGTTTTCTTAGTTACTTTAACTCTCCAATCATTTTTACTTCGTTTTTAAATGTATTGTAATTTGGCGAGTGTTTAGTTACCCGATTCATTAAATTTGTATATTGCTCTTGTGTTCCTGAACCCTTTACGTGAAAAATAAATTTTAGCTCAGGAAAGCCAGGATTTATATCTGGGTTTAATCCTAAAAAGCCTTGTAAGTCTAATTCGCCATCAATTTCAAGTTTCAATTCACTTATTTGAATATCCATTGCAGTTGCACCAGCCATAAAAGTTACAGCCATACAACCAGCCAATCCACCTAACATATATTCTGACGGATTTGGTGCAGAATTTACACCTAATAGTTGTGTTGGTTCGTCTATTACAAAACTAAAATCGCGAACTAGTTTATGGTTACCCAAAATCATATTTTTGGTTTTAACACGCGTTTTTGTGCCACTTTCCCAATTCAATTCTACGCCATAACTAGCTTTACCTTGAATGTTGTTTTCTTTTATTTCGTTAGCGTATTCGCTTAATCCTGATATATTTATATTGTTTAACATCTACTTAAGTTTTAAAATATTGAATGTAATGCTTGATTGAAATCTGAAATAATATCATCTATATCTTCAATTCCAACAGACAATCTAATTAGGCCATCATTTATACCAATAGATTTACGTTGTTCCTTGGTTAACGAGGCTTGAGATGTGTTATAAGGCAAAGAAATTAAACTTTCCACGCCGCCTAAACTTGTAGCTTCTTTTGGCAATTTTAAAGTTTTAAGTAATTCATGAGATTTCTTATCGCCACCTTCAATTTCAAAACTAATCATTCCAGAGTTTCTTCCTTTTAATTGTTCTTTAGCTAATTCACTTTGTGGATGAGATTGTAATCCAGGATAATAAACGTTTTTAATTTTTGGATGATTTTCTAGATATTCTGCTAATTCCATTGCGTTAGAATTATGCGTTTTCATTCTTAGAGCAAATGTTTTTAAGCTGCGTTCTAACATAAAACAAGCGTGTGGGTCCATAGAACCACCATTTTTAAGCATTTGAGGCCAAATACGATCTACTAATTTTCTAGAACCAGAAACTGTTCCGCCAATTAAATCCGAATGTCCGTTTAAATATTTTGTTGCAGAGTTTACCACTAAATCGACACCTAAATCTAACATTTTTACGTTGTAAGGTGTTAAAAAGGTGTTATCTATTATTAATCTTAAGTTGTGTTTTTTTGCTAAAGCAACTAAATCTTTAATTGGTGTTATTTTTAAAAGCGGATTAGTAAGTGCTTCAAAATATAATAATTTAGTGTTTTCTTGGATAGCAGCCTCAATCTCATTAATGTTAGTGGGAGAAGTAAAGGTTACAGACATTCCAAACTTATCTAAATCTTCGTATAGAAAATTATAAGTTCCGCCGTAAATATCTCTTGAAGATACAATATGACTGCCTTTATCTAGCATTGCTAAGATAGCAGAAGAAATAGCAGCCATTCCAGAACAAAAAACAATACTGCTTTCGGCATTCTCTAGAGCAGATATTTTTTCTTGAACACTCCATTGCGATGGATTGCCATATCTAGTATAAATCATTTCGTCTCTTCCGCGTCCTTCTTCAATAGCTTTGTAAGAAGATTCGTTAAGATAAAATGTTGAACATTGAAAAATTGGTGTGCCTAAAGCACCTGTACTTGGATCGTCATATTGTCCAGAATGTACCGATTTAGTCTCATCTGTATACTCTGTATACCTATAATCCTTAAAAGAAGGACCATTTGTTCTTTTTCTGGTTAAATCGTTAAACCATACAGAACCGTCTTTTCTTTTATTTTCGATGTTATTAAAATTGTTATTCATTAATTATATCATATTATGCTTGCTTTTTTATGTAATTATGTAAATAGTTTGCATCTTTTTTTACGCCACCTAAAGTAGCAGAACCTCTGGTATATAGCCATGGTAAACCTAAGTAGTAAATACCTTTGGTGTTGCTAATACCTCTATAATTTTTAGGGTAATGGTTATGGTCTAATTCTATGCCTTTTATCCAACTAAAGTTGGGTTTAAAACCAGTAGCCCAAATAATATTTTTTATGGAGTTTATTTTTTCTTTTTCAAAAGTTAATTCTGTTCCGTTAGCATCTAAAGTTCTTCCAACGCAATTTATATTTGGTTTTTTAAATAAAGCTTTTACGTCGGTTCCAATTACTGGCTGTAAACCTGTACTTATTTTTTTTCCTAGATAAGAGTATTTATTTATGGCTAAAAAACCAATTTTACTAAACCACCACCATAAAGTTTTACCTAAAAATTCTTGTGGTAAAGATGATATGTTTGTTTTTCCAGAAAAGAACACATTTCTATCTGTATTAGAAATTTCTTCTAAAATTTGAACACCAGAATCTCCAGAGCCAACTACTAGTGTATCGCCATCTTTAAGCTGATTAGGGTTTTTATAAAACTCACTATGGATTTGTGTTATTGAGTTGTCTATTTTTTTATGGCATAAAGGTGTAAATGGCGTATGAAATGGTCCAGTAGCTATCACCACATTTTTTGCTTTGTAAGTTGTATTGTTACTTTTTACAATAAAATAATCCTCCTTTTTTTCAAGCGAATTTATTTTTTGATTAAATTCTATAGGAATATTAAAAGTGTCTACATAAGTGTCTAAATAATTAGCAACTTCGTACTTATTAGCATAATGACCTTTTTTAAAAGGGAAATTAAGTCCTGGTAAATTGTTGTATTCAGATGGTGTAAATAATTTAAGAGAATCCCAGCGTTTAAGCCATGGTTTTCCTATCACATCATTAGCGTCAACAATTAAATAATCTTTTTTTAATTGATTAAGGTAATAAGCCATAGATAGTCCTGCTTGTCCTGCACCAATTATTATAAATTCTTTCATAGTTATTATTTACATTACAAAATTGAACCTTTTTAGATTTTAAATCAACCACAATAGTTAAATATAGAATAAAAATCTATTTAATTGTTATTTTTCAGTTTTTAAAACTTAAATTGTTCTTGTAATTAACAATTACATTAAAAACTATCAATATATGGCTTTAGATGCAACAGATAAAAAATTATTAGAATTAATACAAAAAGACAGTAAACAAACTACAAAAGCATTGTCTACGCAATTAAATTTGTCGGTTACTGCGGTTTACGAGCGTATTAAGAAATTAGAAAATCAAGGTGTAATAACCAATTATGTTGCGTTAGTATCTAAAGAATTGGTTCAAAAAAACTTTGTTACATTCTGTCACGTTAAATTAATACAGCATACTCAAGACTATGTAATTAGATTTGAAAAAGAAGCCGCTCAATTACCAGAAGTTTTAGAATGTTACCATATTAGTGGCGATTACGATTACCTTATTAAAGTTATAGTAAAAGATATGAAAGCTTTTAGACTTTTTATGGTTGAAAAGTTAACAACTATTAATCATATTTCTAGTACACATAGTATGTTTGTTATAAATGAAGTAAAACAATCTCATGTAATTAAAGTAGATTAATTTATAGCATCTATTTCGTGTAATAAATTACAAATTTGTATTTTTGTAGGCGTATTAAAAATTCAACAAAAAATAATTTTATGAATTCATATGATGTTGCCATTATTGGCTCAGGACCTGGAGGATATGTTGCAGCTATTCGTTGCGCACAATTAGGAATGAAAACTGCAATAATAGAAAAATACAGTACACTTGGTGGTACATGTTTAAATGTTGGTTGTATTCCAAGTAAAGCGTTATTAAGTTCTTCACATCATTATGAAGAAGCTACAAAACATTTTGAAGATCACGGAATCGAAATTCCTGGAGATATTAAAGTGAATTTAGAAAAAATGATTGGTCGTAAGCAAGCCGTTGTAGACCAAACTACAGGTGGAATTGACTTCTTAATGAAGAAAAACAATATCACTGTTTATAATGGTTTAGGAAGCTTTAAAGATGCAACACATATTACCATTAAAGGTGAAGAAACTATAGAAATTGAAGCAAAGAAAACTATTATTGCTACAGGTTCTAAACCATCTAATTTACCTTTTATAAAATTAGATAAAGAACGTGTAATTACATCTACAGAAGCTTTAAAACTTAAAGAAATTCCAAAACACTTAATAATTATTGGTGGTGGCGTTATTGGCTTAGAGTTAGGCCAAGTTTACAGACGTTTAGGAGCAGAAGTAACTGTTGTAGAATATATGGATCGTATTATTCCTACAATGGATGCCGGTTTATCTAAAGAACTTAACAAAGTTTTTAAGAAAGCTAAATGCAAAATGAATTTGTCTCACAAAGTAAAATCTGTGGAACGTGTTGGAGATAAAGTTATAGTTAAAGCCGACAATAAAAAAGGAGAAGAAGTAATAATTGAAGGCGATTATTGTTTAGTTTCTGTTGGACGTAGACCATATACAGACGGATTAAATGCAGAAGCTGCAGGAGTTAAAATTAACGAACGCGGACAAGTAGATGTAAACAATCATTTACAAACATCTGCATCTAACATTTACGCTATTGGAGATGTTATAAAAGGCGCAATGTTAGCTCATAAAGCAGAAGAAGAAGGTGTTTTTGTTGCCGAAACTATGGCAGGTCAAAAACCACATATAGATTATAATTTAATTCCTGGAGTTGTTTACACATGGCCAGAAGTTGCTGCAGTTGGTAAAACCGAAGAAGAATTAAAAGCAGATAATACAGCATATAAAGTGGGACAATTTCCATTTAGAGCTTTAGGTAGAGCAAGAGCTTCTGGAGATATTGATGGATTTGTTAAAATTTTAGCAGACAAAACTACAGATGAAGTTTTAGGTGTACATATGATTGGTCCACGTTGTGCCGATTTAATTGCCGAAGCAGTAGTTGCAATGGAATACAAGGCTTCTGCCGAAGATATTTCGAGAATGTCTCATGCACATCCAACTTTTGCCGAAGCGGTAAAAGAAGCGGCTTTAGCTGCAACTGAAGATCGCGCATTACACGTATAAATCTCATTTTAAGATTATATAGTTTAAAAAGCAATCTGAAAAGATTGCTTTTTTTTATACCTTTAAATTATGGAACAACTAACCCTAACAACACCAGCATTATTATTTTCGGCAATATCTTTAATAATGTTAGCCTATACCAATAGATTTTTAGCTTATGCAGCAATTATTAGAAATTTAAGAGATAAATATTTAGAGAAACAAGAAGACGCGTTAATTTTTCAGATGAAGAATATTAAACAACGTTTAAACTTAACACGTTGGATGCAAATATTTGGTATTTCAAGTTTGTTATTTTGTGTTGTTACAATGTTTTTAATCTATATAGGTTTTAACAAAATTGCAGTATGGTGTTTTGGTTTCGGATTAATATTATTAATAGTGTCGCTATTAATTTTAATAAAAGAAATACAAATATCAACTTATGCTTTAAATGTGCATTTAAGCGATATTGAAGAAGATTTAAAGAAAAAGTAATTTACACCTTTAGTAGTTTAACCTTAGTTAGGCTTAATCGTTTAGTTATCTATTAAAAAGAAGTGCTTATTAAAACGTAATTACAATTTTTTCTAGCATAACTAATCGTTTTTAATACTTATCAAGTAGTTTTAAAACATCTTTTTTATAGCTTCTGCTAATGGTTAAATCTTGATTTTTAATAGAAATATAGTCGTTGGTAAACGATTCTATTTTTGGAATAGAAACAATATAAGATCTATGAATTCTAATAAACTGATTTGTTGGAAGTTTAGCTTCAATTGCAGAAATGGTTTCTCTGGTAACTATGGTTTCATTATTTAAATGAATTTTAATATAATCGCTATAGCTTTCAACATAACAAATAGCATTAAAATTAATTTTAATCATTTTTCTATCTGCTCTAACAAATATAAAGGTGTTGTTATCCTTTTGGTTTGTTAGGTTTTCATTAAAATTCGAATAAATATCAAAATACGTATTTACAGATTTTAGTAAACGTTCAAAAGAAATTGGTTTTAGTAAATAATCTACTGCTTGTAATTCAAAACCTTCAACTGCATATGTTCTGTAAGCTGTGGTAAAAATTATTTTTATAGATTTATTAATGGATTTTGCCAAAGAAATTCCTGAAATTTCTGGCATATTTATATCTAAAAAAAGTAAATCTATAGTATGAGTTCTAATAATATTTAAAGCTTCCATTGCATGGCTACAACTTGCTACAACAGTAATATTGTCTAATTTAGATAGGTGAGTTGCTATAATTTCTCTTGCAACAGCTTCATCGTCTACAATTAAACAGTTTATGTTTTTATTAGCAGTCATTTATTTTAGTTTTAAGGCTAAATTCACTTTAAAAGTTGAATTGTTTTCTACTATATCTAAGCTGTAGTTGTCTTTGTATAATAGGTCTAATCGTTTTTTAATATTTAATAATCCAATACCATTTGTTGAAGTTTCTTTTTTAGAATTACTATTTTCTATGGTAAAATTGATAGATTCTGAAGTACTTGATAATGTAATAGTAATATCTAAAACACCATTTTTTAAATAGCCATGTTTAAAACTGTTTTCTACAAAAGGAATTAAAAGCATTGGCGAAATTAATGTGTTTTCTAAACAATTACTATAATTAAAAGAAACGCATAATCTGTTATTAAAACGCATATGTTCTAAAGCAATATAATCGTTTATATGATTAATTTCTTCAGATAATAATACAAATGGTTTATTGGTTTGGTACAATAAATAGTCCAATAAATTAGATAATTTTAATATCATTTCTGGAGTTTCGTCGGCTTTTTTAAGTGCAAAACCATACAATGTATTTAAGGTGTTAAACAAGAAATGCGGATGAATTTGCATTTTAAGATAATTAAGTTCTTGCTCTTTTAATTTTAGTTGCGTTTCTAAAATCTTGTTTTCTAAACGTTTGGTATCTTCAGTATGCTTTAAGTTTAATTTTAATAATTTAAATGCGCTAACCACAATAACAATAGTATATACAGCAAGCATTACAAAAAAGATGTTTCGGCTAATTGGTGGCATTTCTTGGTACGTAAAACTCGAAAGGAATATCAATCCAAAAAATATGGAAACAATAATAAGATAGGCAGAAATTATAAAAGTGTAAAATGCATAAATTCCAAACCTTGCATATTGTTTTGTAATTAGGTAATCTGGAATTAATTTATAAATTGAAATGTAAGTAGTTGCAATGGTAATTGGCATTAAAAATAAGGAATAGGCAAGTACGTAATTAGTATCTTGACTTTCAAAACCAAAGAAATACATAAAAAATAAAAGCACAACACACCAAAATAATAGGTGAAGTAAAACCTGTGCAACTTTATTTAAAATGTGCTTTTTTGAAAACATATATTACAATAGTACTATAAAATAGGAATGTAAAATAAAAATAATAGACGAATAACCATTTTAGCACGCTTTTTTACATTTTGGTTAATTCGGGATTTAAATTGGTTGTTCATCGCAATTAAAAATTAAAAGCTTATTACTACCTTAGATTTGTGGTATGTTTAACTAAAACCATTTATTATGATGTCTTTATCAATTTTTTTATCGAATGTATTTACAGAAGGAGGAACCGTAATGATGTCCTTAATCTTAATTTGTTTGCTTCTTTCTGCGCTCTTTTTAGTTAAAGGGTTTTTAACAACTAAAACAAATATTGCACAATCTGTTAAAATGCGTAAAATGGCTGCAGAAAGTAGCTTATTAGGTCTAGTTATTGGCTTTTTTGCCTCTATTTTAGGTTTAATTTCGGCTTTCGATACTATAGAAGCTATGGGAAATCCAAATCCAGAATTATTTGCTGCAGGATTAAAAATCTCATTACTAACGGCTACTTTTGGTTTATTTTCTTTTATTGTAATTAGAGTAGGTATTTTAGTATTAAGAGGCATTCAATCTTATGATAAAACTAAGGAGTAATCTTTTAGTCTAGAGTTAAAATAAGAAATCCTGGAAATTGTAATTAATTTTCAGGATTTCTTATTTTACAAATAACGAATTAATCTTCGCGTTTTCCTTTTAGTCTGTTTGCTCTTTTTTGTTTTCGTAATGCTTTCTTTTTGGTGCGTTCTTGTTCCTTTTCAAAAGATTTTTCTTTGTCTTTAAACAGATCAAAGAAATTTTCTATGGTAGATTTTTCTTTAAAATCCTCACATTCTAAATTATAGAAATCTACGTCTGATAATTCTTTAAATTTAGAAGTATATCTTTTTTTTAATTCCGCATCTAATTCAATTTGTTTTAGAGTTTTAGCAACTAGAGGCAAAGCTAAACTACTTCCAGCACCTAATCCGTTATTAAAATGAATTTTAGGTGAGTTGCAACCAACACGACTTACCATAACCAAATCTGGATTATAACCTACAAACCAAGCATCTGTATAGTTTTGAGATGTTCCTGTTTTTCCTGCTAATGGCATTTTTACATTATACGTGTTTCGTAAACGTGTTCCGGTTCCTCTATTTATGGCATTTTGTAAGATTTCGTTAATGTAAGTTGCTGTTTTTTTTGTTAAAATGGGTTTTTGTTTTTCCGCCTTATGCTCGTATAAAATAGTGCCATCTGCAGTAGAAATAGATGTAATTATATAGGGTTTAACTTGTTTTCCATAATTAGCAAACGTAGCGTAAGCATTGGTAACTTCGTAAATACTAGCAGTTGTTGTTCCTAAGGCTAAAGATGGCTTGTTTTTTAAACGCGAACTAAATTTTAAACGATTCCAAATGGTATCTAATTTTACAAAATTAGTTTCTAAGTATAAATTTACTGTTGGCACATTTTTAGAATTTAATAATGCACCTTGCATAGAATATTTTCCACCAAATTGCTTATCGGCATTAGTTGGATGCCAATCTTTATAATCTGAAAGTGTAATCTCTTCATTATCTAAATAATTGCAAGGTGTTTTTCCGTTTTCAAACGCATTAGCATACAAAATAGGTTTAAAAGTTGATGCTAATTGTCGTTGCGAAAAAACCTGATCGTAAGCATAACGTTGATGATTTATTCCACCAACATACGTTTTTATAGCGCCACTTTTTGGCGACATAGCCATTAATCCTGCACGTAATAAGGTGTTTTCTAATTTTAAACTGTCTATTAAAGAAATAGAATCGCTGTAACTTTTTTTCCAATTAAAAACAGATTGTTTGGTTTTAATTTTAGCAGAATCTTTACTTATTTTTAAGTGCTTTAATTGTTTATCTATTAAGGTGTTTAAAGCTCTTTTTTGAGTGTTATTAGCTTTGTATTGTGATCTTAATTTGGGTTGCATATCCGCTAAATGATTGTTAAAAGCGCTAATAGCAAAGCTTTGCATTTTATAATTTAGAGTCGTTTTTACAAGTAAACCATCTTTTTTAAGACTGTAATTTGTTTTGTTTGCCTTATTTATAACCTCTAAAATTTGTTTGGTTTCTTTTTCAACAAAAGCAATAAAATGCCCAGAATTATTGTTGCTATTTAAATTATTATAATCTAATTGTAAAGGTAATTTTTGAATCGAATCTATTTCGGCTTGACCTAAATAATTATAAGTTTGCATTTGTTTTAAAACAACTTGTCGTCTTTTAAGCGCATTTTTGGGATTTAAATGTGGATTATAAAAGGTATTGGCTTTTAAAACACCAATTAATACTGCAGATTCTTCAATATTTAAATTTTTAACGTCTTTATTAAAATAACGTAAAGCAGCAGCTTCAATTCCGTAAATGTTTTCTCCAAAAGCAACTGTATTTAGGTATAATGTAAGAATGTTTTCTTTGGTGTAAATGGATTCAATCCTTCTAGCTTGAATAATTTCTTTAACTTTATTTACGGGCATTGTTAGAAAACCAAAATGTTTTCTACCAGCAATGTTTTTGGCTAATTGTTGGGTAATTGTGCTGCCACCGCCAGAACGTTTGTTGCCCATAATTATGGACTTAAATAAAACACGTAATAAACTTCTAGAATCTACGCCAGAATGTTCAAAAAATCTTGCGTCTTCAGTTGCTACTAAAGCATTAATTAAGTGCTTTGGGAAATCTTTAAACGTTGCATTTGTTCTGTTTTTAGTGTAAAATTTTCCAATAATAATTTGGTCTTCAGATATTATTACAGATGCAGTTTCGTTTTTATAATTCAGTAATTCTTCTTTAGTTAAAAGTTTACCAAACACGTTATAATTTACAGCAGTTACAAATCCAATTACTAATAAACAGCCAATTATGGCAATTTTTAACGCTAATTTTAAGTAGTGTTTCAAGTTGTTTTTGTTTTTATATTTTAAAATTAATTTTTTTGACTTAAATATTAGTTTGCCTTAACAAAGCTTTATAATTTTACTTTATTAATGTAGCTTGTTTGGTAATGATAAATTCTTCTATTTTTAATTTTAATGCTGAATTGTTTTCAAATGAAAATTTAATTTCTGCATTTAAAATATTTCTAAGTAAGCCAATAGAATATAGAACGCAGTTTCTACAAAATAAGTATGTAAATGCGTTTGATGGTTATTCGTTTTTAGGTCAAGAAGACAGTTTAAATCAATATAGTACAGATCAATTACATTCTTTTGTATTCTCAGAGTTTACAAAAGTAGACAGTTTTCCAAAAGAATTTGAAACCTATTTAAAAACCGAATTTTTAGAGGTAAAGAAAGCCGTAACAACATTAGAGTTAATACTTCTAGAATCTTTAAATAATCCCGAATTTACAGCTATTTATAAAAAATATTTTGGACATATGATGTCTTTTAATTTCTATCCAAAAGTTACAGATAATAATGCTACAGAACGTTTGTCTATGCACAAAGATGTGTCTTTGTTTTCTGTGTTTCCATATGGATTAGACAAAGGTTTAGCTTACCAAAACACCATTAATAGAGAAAAAAACTTAGGTGTTAAAAACGCTATTTTTGGTTTTAAAGGTTTTGGTGCCCAATATTTTTTAGATGATAAACTAAAAGGATTAAACCATAAGGTAAATTATGACTTAACAGATAATAACGAACGATTTTCTTTAGCTTTCTTTTCCATACCAAAACCAAACACTACTTTTACCTTTAAAGGAAAAACCTTTAATTCTGAAACATTTTACACCACTTATTTAAACTTATTTTAATGGAGCTTAATACTATTTTAGAAATTTTAGCGGTAATTTTTGGACTTACCTATTTAATTTTATTAATAAAAGAACAGAAAATCTGTTGGTATTTTGGAATTGCAGGATCTTTATTAAGTATCTTTTTGTTTTATAAAATAAAGTTGTATTCTGAAGCTATACTTTATGTTTACTACGTAATTATAGGTTTTTACGGTTTATGGCTTTGGACAAGAAATAGTTCGAATTCTAATAAAATGCAAGTAACAAATAATTCTATAAATCAGAATTTAGCTTTAATTGGAGTTGGAATTGGTTTAGCATTTGGCTTAGGATATATTTTTAAAACTTACACAAATGCAGATAGTCCGTATTTAGACGCTTTTACAAGTATATTTAGTTTTATAGCCAGTTACTTAGAAGCTAAAAAAGTATTAAGTGCTTGGTTGTTTTGGATTGTTATTAATGGATTAACCTTATTCTTATATTTTAATAAAGACCTTAATTATTACTTTGGTTTAACAGTAATTTATTCTGTTTTCTCTTTTGTAGGCTTTGTTAAGTGGCGTAAAGTTTTAAATAGTTATACCATTAGTTAACTTTTACTGTTGGCTTCCATCTTTAATTTAGCAGATTTATTTTTGTAATAAAAAAAATATAATAGACCAATTACTAGAGTTGAACTAACCATTGCAAAATAAGTTGTTACATGTTTTTTTTGAAGAAAATGTTCAGTAAATAAATCAGTTATATAATCATTAACAGCAAAAAAATATTTTTATTTTAAGATGTAGTTGTTTTTAAGCTCTAGTACTAATGCAGTATTAAGATAAAATAAAAATTAATTTTATTAAATTATAAGAATTAACGTAAAATTTTATCGCTTTATTAACTTTATAAATTTCAAAGGTTTTGTATTTTTACATAACTTATGAAATACCCAAAAATACCATTAGCCCAAACTGTAATTCAGTTATGTGAAACCAAAAAGATAAAACATATAGTTTTATCTCCAGGAAGTCGCAATGCACCTTTAACTATTGGTTTTACACATAATCCATTTTTTAAATGTTACAGTATTGTAGACGAGCGTTGTGCCGCATTTTTTGCTTTAGGAATAGCACAACAATTGCAAGAACCAGTAGCAGTTGTTTGTACATCTGGTAGCGCTTTATTAAATTATTTTCCGGCTGTTGCCGAAGCTTTTTATAGTAACATTCCATTAGTTGTAATCTCTGCCGACAGACCAAAATACAAGATTGGTATTGGCGATGGGCAAACCATAAATCAAGAATATGTTTACGGATCTCACGTAGCGTATGCATCTAATTTAAAGGAAGACGTTTCTAGTAACAAACAATTTACCCAAGCCGAAAAGGATTTGCCTATTTTTAAAGGCCTAGAAAATACGTTTAAAAAAGCTTTAGGATTACAACAAAGCGTACAAGATTATAACACATTAGAAATAAATACAGCTTTAAATACAGCCATAACAAATAAATTACCAGTTCATATCAATTGTCCCTTTAACGAGCCTTTGTATAACATGGAAGATTCGGCTTCGGTAAAAGTTAATAGTATTAAAAGTAAAGTAGAAGCGCCTAATTTTTCAGAATTTAAAACCTTTAATAACGCTTGGCAAACTGCCACTAAAAAAATGGTATTAGTTGGTGTTTTAGAGCCAAATAGTATAGAAGAAGCTTACGTAAATCTTTTAGCAGAAGATAGTAGTGTTTTAATTTTAACAGAAAGCACATCAAACCTTCATAATAAAAATGTAATTCCAAGTATAGATAAATTAATTGCAGCTTTAGATACAGAAGAGTTTAATCAGTTGCAACCAGAAGTGTTACTTACTATTGGTGGATTGGTTGTTTCAAAAAAGATTAAGCAATTTTTAAGAACATACAAGCCAAAACACCATTACCATTTGGGCTTACATCAAGCTAATAACACGTATTATATTTTAAATTCCTGGTTTAAAATGCCTATTAATACATTTTTTAAGAGTTGGCAAAAAGTATATAAACCTGTAGCTAGTAATTACCAGCCATTTTGGGTAAACCAAATGCAGTTAAGACGTAAAAACCATGCAGAATATATGTCTAAAATTGAATTTTCAGATTTTAAGGCATTCCATCATATTTTAGAAAGCATTCCAAAAGATTTTCAAGTACAATCAGCAAATAGTTCTATAATAAGATACCTACAATTATTCGATTTAAACGCTACAAACACTATATTTTGTAATAGAGGAACTAGCGGAATAGATGGAAGTACAAGTACTGCTATTGGCGCTTCTACAGTTAATTTAAAACCAACATTATGTATTACAGGCGATTTAAGTTTCTTTTATGATAGTAATGCACTTTGGAATAATTACATACCTAATACTTTTAAAATTGTAGTAGTCAATAATTCTGGTGGCGGTATTTTTAGAATATTACCAGGACATAAAAATACCGAGAATTTCGATACTTTTTTTGAAACAAAACATAATCTAAATGCCAATAAATTAGCAGAAATGTATGGCTTTAATTATTCTAGTTCAGATAACGAAATAGATTTAAAAATGAAGTTAAAATCCTTTTACTCAGATAATTCAAGACCACAACTTATTGAGATTTTTACACCAAGTAGAGCTAATGATGAAATTTTATTGAATTACTTTAAATTAATTAAATAATCTATTTCCTAAGTTTATTTACTTAAAATAATAAAATTATTTGTAAGTTTAAGTATAAATATTTAAACTAAAATAAATTATTATGAGTAAACGCGACGAATTAATTTCAAAATATGCAGCAGATTTAAAAGATAAATGTGGTGTAACACCAGATATGGATTTTTTAACAAAAGTAACTGTTGGTTGTGGTCCGGCGATCTATAATAAAGATGCATCTACGGTTTCTGGTTCAGATGAGAAAGAATTAGCAACTGTTAAAAACAACTTCCTAATTCATAAATTAGGTTTAGCAGACACAGCAGATTTAGATAAAGCAATAGATTCTGTAATGGAAACTTACGGTCGTTCTAACAAAAATAAATATAGAGCTGTAGTTTATTATTTATTAGCTAAGCACTTTAAAAAAGAAGCAGTTTACACAAAGTAATCTCTTAAATTTAAAAACAACAAAGCGTTATAATTTAGTTTATAACGCTTTTTTTAGGTTAAATTCATTTTCAACATATTTTAGTAAAACGAAAACAAATTATATCACTACTTTTGCAGCATGATACAAATAGGCGAATTCCATACATTAGAAATTTTAAGAGATACAGAACCTGGATTATTTTTAGGTAATGCTGAAGGTGACGAGGTTTTATTACCAAATCGTTATGTTCCTGAAGTTTTTGATATTGGTGAGCAAGTAGAAGTTTTTATTTATCTAGATAATGAAGAACGCCTAGTAGCAACAACCGATGAGCCTTTTATTATTAAAGGCGAATTTGCAATGCTTAGATGTAACGAAGTTACAAATCATGGAGCTTTTTTAGACTTTGGATTGGTAAAAGAATTATTTTGCCCGTTTAAAGAACAAGCTTTTCCAATGAAAAAAGGTGGCTGGTATTTAGTACATTGCTATGTAGACGAAATTTCTGAACGTTTAGTTGCTACAAGTAAAACTATTAGATTTTTAGATAATAAAGATTTAACAGTTGAAGAATTTGAAGAAGTAGACATTATCATATCGCATCCAAGTGATATGGGAATGAATGTTATTGTAAATAATAAACACTTTGGATTAATTTATAAAGACAATATTTTTCAAGATTTACATATTGGAGATCGACTTAAAGGTGTTGTTAAAAAAATACGTCCAGGAAATAAACTGGATATTGGTTTAGGACAAATTGGTTATAGAAATATAGAACCAAATGCACAGCATATATTTAACTATTTAGAAGATAACTCTGGATTCTTACCATTAAATGATAAGTCAAGTCCAGAAGCCATAAAAAAGGCACTAGAAATGAGTAAGAAAACCTTTAAAAAAGCTATTGGCTCTTTATATAAAGACAAGAAAATTTCTATAGAAGCAGACGGAATTAGGCTACTTTAAGCCGTTTTCTAAGAATAATTTATATTCTTATATAGGTTTTCTATAAGTTAATTAAAAAAATCAGACCTCATATTATGCCATAATATGAGGTCTGATTTTTTACTTAACACTTAAAAAATAGACGTTAGTCTATACGTAAAGTCTTCTTTGTTTTTCTTGGAATTCCTTCTTTATGTAATAAAATAGAAATGGTTTTCATTTTAAAATAAGTTTCACTCATATAAATATAACCGCCGTGAGCTTTATCTTTTGTTCCCCAAGAATTTTTTACTTTAAAATATATTTTCCCATTTTGGTCTTTTAGGTAACCAGTAATATGCATTAAATGGTCGTCTGTGGTATTATAGTTTTCAAATTCTTGCTGTCTTAATTCAGGTGTTACCGTAATTTCTGTAGTTAATTGTGTAATGTTTTTGGCTTCTTTAAGTGTTTCTGTTGGTAAAATAGCCACACCATATTTAGACGAAAACGTTTTTTCGGTAACATCGCAATCTAATTCTATAGAATAACCTTTTTGTAATGCATTAATTGTTGTAGCCACTAAATCTGGTAAACTTACATTGTAAAAAGAACCGTTAGAAAAGTTGTCCGGTATGTTTAATACAAATTTTGTATTGTATGGTTTGTGTGTATAAGACGTTAAGCTTACGTAGTTTTTAGGCTCAATTTTTAAAGATTTCATAAAACTAAGTGGCGTATAATTTACACCATTATAATAAAAACTTGTTGGTGGCGTTCCAAGTTTATGGTCCAAAATAGCTGTTACAGGCGTTTTCCAATTGGTTATTTTTTTCGTAATAAAATCATCTAAAACAGGCTTTAATGTGTCTATTAATTTAGTATGGTTATGTTTGCTTTCGTCTTCTTTTAAACCAGTATAGAATGCGTTTGGCACAAAACCAAATTCGGCAATACTATTAATAACATCATGACCTAAACCACCTTGACTAAATTGCAGTTTTCCTTGGCGCATAACGTAGTTCCAAGCTTTTGTGTTGTAAGTATGTCTTACATTAAACATTTCAGAAATATCAATTTGCTTGTTGTTAATTCTCATAATTTCACTTTCTAAAAAAGACGATGCAGAGAAACTCCAACAAGTTCCTGTAACTCCTTGACTTATAACTTCTGTAGTTTCAACATCGTTTAAAAGTGTAAAAGTTCTTGTTTGAGAAAATCCTAAGATAGAAATAAAGCTGAATATAACATATAGATTATATTTTTTCATTTGAACGTGAGGTTTAATTTAAAATGATTTATTTTTGATAAAAATACTAAAAATGGAACAACCTAACTGGAATACAGCTAAAGAATATCAAGATATTACATACAAAAAGTGTAATGGTGTAGCAAGAATTGCGTTTAATAGGCCAGAAGTTAGAAATGCGTTTAGACCGCAAACAACTTCTGAATTAATTGATGCTTTACACGATGCTACCATAGATACAAGTATTGGAGCCGTTTTAATTTCTGGCGAAGGTCCATCTCCAAAAGATGGTGTTTTTAGTTTTTGTTCTGGTGGAGATCAAAAAGCACGTGGACACCAAGGTTATGTTGGAAACGATGGTTATCATCGCTTAAATATTTTAGAAGCACAACGTTTAATTCGTTTTATGCCAAAAGCTGTTATTGCAGTAGTTCCTGGTTGGGCTGTTGGTGGCGGACATAGTTTGCACGTAGTTTGCGATTTAACTTTAGCAAGTAAAGA
>CALJFB010000039.1 GCA_938073895.1 uncultured Flavobacteriaceae bacterium | reverse complement strand
GCAATAATTAAATGCCCAATATGTATGGGATTAAAAGAACCAAAATATAAACCTATTTTCATATTACAAAAATACTAATTTTAAAAAAGAATGTTGGTACTATAGTTTTTATGGCGTTACCTAAAGGTCGCGTTTTACGTTATATCTTTTTTTGGCATATATGCCACCAAAAAAAGGATGCCACTTTAACCGCTAACGCAAGCTTGGTTTGTATAGCCAACAAATTTATAATTATTAAAATACAATTGTTTATTGTAATTTATCCTCTAAACAAGAAGAAATCGTCTTTCATATCTTCAATTTGAGCATCTTCGTTGGTAATAATATAATTAATAGCTTTACTTGTAAAAGCATCGCCTTTTTTAGTTAAAGACACAATGTTTTTTTCAATAGAAATCATATTATTTTTTAAAGCCAACTCTAAAACCGATTTAGCTCTTACTTTTTGCCAATTAATATGTTCTCTTAAATGGTTTACGTGTCGTTCCTCTAGCTCGTCGTGATTTTTTAAGTGCAATAAAAACGTTAGTAAAGACACTTCTGTACGTTGTTGTTTTTCTCTATACGTTACCGCAATTATACCTTTACTTGGCGCAAATAAATACACCAATAAAAAGACTAAACCTAACATAGTAGTTATACTTCCAGCAATAGAAGCATCTAAAAAGTGGGCTAACCAATATCCTGAGATTGCAGAAAAAACGCCAAAAACAACGGCTAAAATCAGCATTTTTTTAAGATTTGTAGTTAATAAATAAGCACTTGCAGCAGGCGCAATCATAAGCGCAACTACTAAAATAGCACCAACAGCTTCAAAAGCACCAACTGTAGTAACAGACGAAACACTCATTAATCCATAATGAATAATAATAGGCGAAAACCCTAAGGAAGCCGATAAACCTTCGTCAAACGTACTCACTTTTAATTCCTTAAAAAACGCAAATAATAAAAGAATAGTAACCGTTAAAATACTACCAACTAACCATAAAGATTTTGGTCCAACATCTGTTCCAAACCAAATTAGTCTATCAAAAGGCGCAAAAGCTAATTCGCCTAACAAAACAGCATCTATATCTAAATGTACATCGTTGGCATTTTTAGCAATTAAAATAACACCAATACTAAATAAAATTGGAAACACTAAACCAATAGCAGTATCTTCTTTTACCAAACCTGTTTTCTGAATATATTCTACTAAAACAACTGTAATAATTCCTGTAAAAGCCGCTAAAAACAACAGTAATGGCGAATTTAAATCTTGTGTTATAAAAAAACCAATTACAATTCCTGGTAATATAGAATGACTAATAGCATCGCTAATCATAGCCATTTTTCTTAGCACTAAAAACGTACCTGGAATAGCACAAGCCATAGCAACTAAACTTGCAATAAGCTGAATTTCAATTTGAGCGTTATTCATCGTTATTAGATTGTTGGTTATATAAATTGCTGGCGGTTTTAAAACCTTCTTGCGTTAAACTCCATTCGGTTCCAGAAATAGTAATGTAGTTTTTTTCTTCTAAAGCTTTCAGGGTTTTTTTTGTAAATCCTTGAAAGTGATTTAGTAGTTTTATAGTATGTGGATGCGAAATGTTTTGATGTGTTTCTGCAATACCATACATAAAAGCTAAAGTTTTGTGAAGTTCTAAATCTCGTCTGTTTTTCATAAAGCGGATTTGTTTAAATAATAAACCACGACTTGGCGAAAATATAAAAGAGAAAATTACAAAAACTCCTGCTACAATAACAATTACTGGTCCAGTAGATAAGTTGTTTTGGCTTGCGCTAATTACAGTCCCAAAAACGCCAGAAAAAGCACCAAAAATTGCAGCTAAAAACACCATAGTTCCTAAGCTATTTGTCCATTGTCTTGCTGCAGCCGCTGGCGCTAATAACATAGCACTCATTAAAACTACACCAACAGTTTGTAAGCCTAAAACTATGGCTAAAACAATAAAACTGGTAATTAAAATATCTATAAACTTTACATTAAAACCTAGGGTTTTAGTGTAATCTGAATCAAATAATAAGAGCTTAAATTCTTTCCAAAAAAGAAGTAATACAATTAAACAAATACATGTTACAATGGCCATTAACCAAACATCTTCTATTAATAAAGTTGCCGCTTGTCCAAATAAATACTTATCTAATCCTGCTTGGTTGGCATTTGGTTGCTTTTGTATAAAGGTTAATAATAACATTCCAAATCCAAAAAATAACGACAAAATTAATCCTAATGCAGTATCAGATTTTAAATGGGTTTTGGTAATAATTCCTCTAATCCAAAATGTACCAACAAGACCACTAACTAAAGCGCCAAGTAATAAGATATTACTGTCTTTTGTTCCTGTAATTAAAAATGCAATAGCTATTCCTGGTAATGCTGCGTGCGAAATAGCATCGCCTAAAAGACTTTGCTTTCTTAGAACCGCAAAACTACCAAGCATACCGCAAACAGCTCCTAAAATAGCAGTTCCTATGGCAATAACTTGAAATGTATAATCTGTAAAATCCATTTGTTATTTAGTCTTAGAAGTTAGACGTTAGTTTTTGATTCGATTAAAATAGATTCTGAGTTGTAGCACATAATAACAAAATAATTATATTTATAAGCATTGCTTGACTGCTAACTGCAGACTAAAAATAGCTAACTGAAACTACTCTTGCACACTAACTTTAAAGTTAATTCCGTAGGTTTTAGTTAAGTTATCATCGTTAAAAATATCTTTAACTGGTCCAGTTGCAATTTTTTTGACATTTAAAAAAGTAACCCAATCAAAATATTCTGGAACGGTTTGTAAATCGTGATGCACCACAATTACTGTTTTTCCTTCTTTTCTTAACTCCTTTAAAATATTTATTATGGCAATTTCTGTGGTAGCATCTACACCTTGAAAAGGTTCGTCCATAAAATAAATAGATGCGTTTTGGACTAAAGCTCTTGCCAAGAAAATACGTTGTTGTTGTCCTCCAGAAAGCTGAGATATTTGTCTACTTTTAAATGGCAACATTCCAACTTTTTCTAGAGCTTCTAGAGCTGCTTTTTTCTCTTTTTGGCCTGGACGTTTTATCCAGCCTAAAGCGCCATAAGTTCCCATCATAACTACATCTAAAGCGGTTGTTGGAAAATCCCAATCTACACTACCTTTTTGAGGTACATAAGCCACTAAGTGGCGTTGTTTATGATAAGGCTTTCCGTAAATAGAAACGCTTCCTGCAATAGGTTTTAAAATACCTAAAATAGATTTAATAAGTGTCGATTTTCCTGCGCCATTTGGTCCAACTATTGCCATTAAAACGCCTTCTGGGATTTCTAAATCGATATCCCATAAAACGGGTTTGTAGTTGTAAGCAACGGTTAAATCGTCTACTTTTATTGCGATATTTTTTGCCATAATTTATTTAAAATTTAGCTTAATATTATATAGATTCTTTGCTTAAGCGCAGCATGATAACAGACCTTTATACTTTTTTATATAATTTGTACGTTTCTTACAACTTATTCTAAACAGCGTTTGGAATAAGTTTGCTAGTTTTTAGCACAACTAAATTTAACCTTTAGCCAGTAAAAACGTTAAATTATTTTAAAGCATTTACAATAGTATTCACATTATACTCAAACATACCAATATAAGTGCCTTCTTTTGTTGCTGCGGTTCCTAAAGCATCAGAATATAATGTACCACCAATTTCTACTTCGTGATTTTTAGCTTTTACAGAAGCTTGTAAAGCCTCAATAGTTCGTTTTGGTACAGAGCTTTCTACAAAAACAGCTTTAATTTGTTTCTCTATAATAAAACTTGCTAATCTCTGTACGTCTTTAACGCCAGCTTCGGTTGCAGTACTTAAACCTTGTAAGCCTACAACTTCAAAATTATACTGTTTTCCGAAATAGTTAAAAGCATCGTGTGCTGTAACTAAAATTCGTTTTTCTTGAGGTAAAGTTGAAATGGTAGCCTTTACTTTAACTTCTAAAGTCTCTAATTCGGCTAAAAAGCGTTTTTCATTTTCTAAATAACTTGCTGCGTTTTTTGGGTCTTTTTTAGATAAAACTGCTGCAACTTTCTTAGCAAATTGTTTAAAATATTGGATATTAAACCAAACGTGCGGATCGTAGTTAGAAGCAAAATATTCGCTACCAATTAATCCCGATTTATCTAAAGATTCTGCTAATGGTACTTGTGTTTTATTCTGACGTTCCATTTTCTCGAAAACTTCTACTAATTTACCTTCTAAATGTAATCCGTTATAGAAAATAATATCTGCATTTACAAGTTTAGTTACATCGCCTTCGCTTGCTTTATATAAATGTGGATCTACACCAGAACCCATTAATCCGTTAAGGTTAATGTGTTCTCCACCAATGTTTTTAACCAAATCGGTTATCATAGTTGTTGTGGTAACTACGTTTAGTTTTGAGTTTTCTTTTTGCTCGTTTTTACAGCTGAAAAGTGTAATTATAAGTGATAATGTTAGGATTCTAATTTTCATTATTTTGATTTTTTAGAGTTGAATTTATTTAGGAATTCTAAAGCTAATTCCTGCGCTTAACAACAAGTCTTGTCCTTTAGTAATACTTGATCCTATAGTTGCATCAAATTGTACATTTTTGTTAAGTAAATATGTTAAACCTGCGTCCCATAAATGATTTGCTTTATTGTCTTCCGGAAAATCGCCGTAAACCTCTGCATAAGCGCCAATTTTTTCTGTAATACTATAACCGTAAGCAACTGTATAAAGGTATGCTGCTTCTGGCGAATCATTTCCCCAAGCTGCACCAAGATTATAGGCTATACTCGATTTTTCTGATAACGTATGTGCAAACGAAAATCTAAAATCTACACCAGTAGTTTCTGGTCTATAATCTGTAGAAGCCGAAAATGGTAAATACATATGTCCTAAAAAACCTATTTCTGGCATTGCACCTTTTTCTTCAGCAATTGTGGTTTTAAATCCTAGTAACAAAGGATCGAATCCAGATGTTACATCTTCTAATTTTTTTCCGTTTAAAGTGGTTTGTCCTTCAACAAAGTTCCAACCTAAACGTAGTTCAAAGTTGTCTAATAAGCCGTAACGTACTAA
Organism: uncultured Flavobacteriaceae bacterium; assembly: GCA_938073895.1. Classification (GTDB taxonomy): domain Bacteria; phylum Bacteroidota; class Bacteroidia; order Flavobacteriales; family Flavobacteriaceae; genus Aurantibacter. The sequence continues at coordinate 46,256 of CALJFB010000039.1, read as the reverse complement.
AGTTGTGTTGTATGTGTAGTTTTCTGTTTTTACAGAATTTTCTTCAAAAGTTTCGTAAAAACCACCAGTTTCTACTTGCAAAAAGCCTTTTGGCATTGCAGTTGGAGATTCTGTAGCGTCTGGTCTATCTGTAATTAGTGCACCTAATTTTTCTGTTTCTGTTTGAGCAAAGCCTAAAGTTGACATTGATAATGCTATAACCGATACTGTTGTTTTAATTAATTTCATTGACGTAAATAATTTTTGTAAAATCTTGGTTTAGTAAAATGGTGTTATTATTAATTTTAATTTGTGTCATTTTTGTATTAGAAAACTGCTTTACAACTTCTATAGTGTTTCCGTATTTTAAACTGTTTTGAGCGCAGAAATCAAAGAAATCTTTATCGTCGCTCATTAGTCGAGCAATAGTATAGGTTTTGTTTTCTATGGCTTTTTCTAAAGAAATGGAAATATCTGTTGTGGTAATTTCGCCATCACTATTAGGAATTGGATCGCCATGCGGATCAAATTTTGGATGTCCTAAATATGCGCTTATCTTTTCGGCTAAAAAATTAGAAGTTTCGTGTTCTAATAATTCGGCTTCTCTATGTATGTCGTGTAAAGACATATCGAAGGTTTTAAATAAAAAAGCTTCCCAAAGTCTATGTTTTCTTATAATATTTAAGGCAATTTTTTCGCCTTTTGCGGTTAGTTGTAGCGGTTTATATTTTTCGTAATTAAGTAAGTCTTTATCCGCTAGTTTTTTAGCCATATCTGTTGCTGCAGCATTAGAAATGCCTAGATGTTTAGCTATACTGCCAGGTTTGGTGTTGTTAATGCTATTTAAATTATTCTTGTAAATAGCTTTTATAAAATTCTCTACTGCTACAGACATTTACGTGTGGTTAATTGTTTTTTTAAGTTTACTTAAATTTTTTACAAATGTAACTAAAATAATTTAATTTTTAAAAATAATGATGATAAAGTTTATGCTGTAGATTTATTGCATCATCCTAATAAAAACCGTAAAACAGATCCTAGAGAATACGTTTTTAAGTTTGAAGTTAGAAAAGCTGATTTTTAGTAAATAACTAAGTGTTTTGATTACTAATCTTACTTGATATCTTAGATTATAGGCGATGATTAAATTTTGCTGATTTAAATAGCCCAGATTGAATGGCCTGTTTGAAATCCTTTTTTACTTAGAAAGATGATTAATGGAATAAGAGAACTAAGGCATAAGAATTAAAAGATGCTGAAATAAATTGAGCATTAAAAAAAAAGATTGAGTAATGAAAGCTGGAAATAGCTCCTTAATAAGTTTGTAAATGTTAGTGGTTAGGCTTTGGTATGTAGACAGGAATTACCGAGAAAAGAGGTTGATTTCTGGTTAGGTCAAAAAAAATAAAATCTGTATTTTACTAAATGATTCTACTTTATTAACAACCGCAATTACCGTTTCCGCAATCTTTGTCGCTTTTTTTCTTTTTTGGTAAAAAGTATTTTGACACCAAATAGCCTAACGCTAAAATTAGAGTTACAACTACCAATACTTTTTGAATAAAAGGATTTTCCATAATTCTATTTTAAAAACTGATAACTTGCTAATGCTACTAAATACGCTAAAGCTGTCATGACTACTAATTGGTATGCTGGCCATTTCCAACTGTTAGTTTCGCGCTTTACAATAGCCAATGTACTCATGCATTGCATAGCAAATGCATAAAAAAGTAATAGAGAAATTCCTGAGGCAAAATTAAATAATGGTCCACCTAGAATTGGGTTTACTTCGCCTGCCATGCGGTTTTTTATGGTTTCTTCGTCGTCGCTTCCAACACTGTAAATAGTTGCTAAAGTTCCAACAAATACTTCTCGAGCGGCAAAACTACTAACTATGGCAATTCCAATTTTCCAATCGTAACCTAATGGTCTAATAGCTGGTTCTATAGCGTGACCTGCAATTCCAATAAATGAATGTTCTAATTTATGAGAGGCTATTTTTTTGCTTAATTCAGATTCGTTTAAGTTGTCTTTTTGGAATTTTTGGGATACAATTTTTTCGGCATTATTAAAATTTTCTCCTGGTCCATAAGATGCTAAAACCCATAAAACAATAGATATTGCTAAAATTATTTTTCCTGCGCCTACTACAAAAGATTTTGTTTTTTCTAATACAGTTAAAGCTACATTTTTAAATAGTGGTAACTTGTAATTTGGCATTTCTACTACAAAAAACGTCTTACTTTGTATTTTTAAGACCTTATTTAATAAGTAAGCCGAAAATACTGCCGATCCAAACCCAATTAGATATAATAACATTAATGTTAAGGCTTGATAGCCCAATCCTAAAAACGAGCCTTCTGGAATTACTAAGGAAATAATAATTAAATATACTGGTAAACGTGCTGCACAGGTTGTAAAAGGTGTAACCAATATTGTAATTAAACGTTCTTTCCAACTTTCTATGTTTCTGGTTGCCATAATGGCTGGAATTGCACAAGCAGTTCCCGAAATTAATGGTACAATACTTTTTCCGCTTAGTCCAAAACGGCGCATTATTTTATCCATTAAAAAGACCACACGACTCATATAGCCACTTTCTTCTAAAATGGCAATAAATAAGAATAAAAAGGCAATTTGCGGTATAAATATTACTATTCCGCCAAGCCCAGGAATAATTCCTTCGGCTAATAAACTGGTAAAATCTCCTGCTGGTAGTGCGTTTTTAGTCCACTCGCTAAATTGTGCAAATGTAGAATCTATAAATTCCATTGGTATTGCTGACCAATCGTAAATAGCCTGAAAGATGACTAATAAGATTAGAAAAAAGATTAAGTATCCATAGATTTTATGGGTTAATATTCTATCCAACTTGCTACGTAAATCTTTGGCTTGATTTACATCTATAGTCTGCCCTATTTTTAAAACGTTATTTATAAATTGGTAACGTTTTATGGTTTCTTTTTGTTGCAGTCTTTTTAAATCGCCTTTAGTTTTTGTTTTAAAACTATTAATAGCGTTAATTTCTTTTCGGTTTGTTTTACCAAAATTTACATCTTGTGTAATTACTAACCAAAGTTTGTATAATAATTGATTTGGAAATGCTTTTCTAAGTTTGTTAAAATAATCGTTGTCAATTTCGGAAGCTTTTAAACAAGGCTCGGAAGACATTTCTTTATAATTTTCAATTAGCGCTTTTAAGTCTTCTATTCCTGTTTTTTTACGTGTGCTTATTAAAGCTATTTTTGTTTTTAGATGTTCTTCTAAATATGGAATATCTAAAGAAATACCTTTGTAGTCCATTCTATCTGCCATATTTATGGCTAAAATGGTGGGAATTTCTAAATCTTTAATTTGAGTAAAAAGTAAGAGGTTTCTTTTAAGGTTTTCTACATCGCTTACAACAACAACAACATCTGGAAAATCTTTATCGTTTCTATTTAAAAGTAGTTCTATAACAACGTTTTCATCTAAAGACGATGCGTTTAGAGAGTATGTTCCAGGTAAGTCTATTACGTGAGCTTTAAGGTTGCGGTCTAATTTGCATATGCCTTCTTTTTTCTCTACAGTAATTCCTGGATAATTTCCAACCTGCTGATTTAATCCTGTTAATGCATTAAAAACAGATGTTTTACCTGTGTTAGGATTCCCAATTAATGCAATATTTATCTGCTTACTCATTAATTTTTTCGATTAAAACGTGGATTGCAGTTTCTTTTCTAATAGCTAAATGACTTCCATTAATGTTAAGATACATTGGGTCCGAAAATGGTGCTATTTGAACCAATTGCACATTATTACCTGGTAAACAGCCCATTTCTAGAAGTTTTAGAGGTATTTCTATAGAGGATACATCGGTAATTACCGCTGATTCTCCTTTTTTTAAGTCTGCTAATGTTGTGTTCAAGCTTATTTAGATTGATTTTAAAGAAGTAAAAATAATAGAAATTATTCAGTCAAAAAAAAATTAGGACATAAACTAGTCTTTATAACTGTTTTTTAACGTTTCTAGGTCTTCTAAAAGTGTTTTTATGGCTTCAGGATCTGTTCCGTCGTAAAAACCACGAATTTGTCTTTCTTTATCTATTAGCATAAAATTTTCGGTATGGATCATGTCGTATTGGTCTCCATTTCCATCTGTTTTTACAGCCAAATAACTTTTTCTTGCTAACTCGTAAATCTGTTTTTTATCGCCAGTAACTAAATGCCATTTTTTATCGTTTACACCTTTTTTTAATGCATAACGTTTTAACTGCGCAACGCTATCTATTTTAGGTGTTACAGAATGAGATAGTAGCATAATATTATTATCGTTTATAATTTCTTTTTGAATATCACGCATATGATCTGTCATTATTGGACAAATAGTAGGGCAAGTGGTAAAGAAAAAATCGGCTATGTAAATTTTATTTTTGAAATTTTCCTGAGTTACAGTTTCTCCATTTTGATTAGTTAAAGAGAAATCTACTATTTTATGATACTTCTTTTTATGTTGAATAGTACTATCTACTAATTCTGCATTTACCAAAGCTGGTTGGTAAATAGGAAGCGCTTTTTTTACATTTAAAATGTTGTAGATAATAGTTACTATAATAATGGATAATACCAAGAAAAATAGGCCAAATTTTTTATATTCTTTAAAAGCTTCTAACATAATAAGAGTTCTTATTGCAAAAATACGAGTTAGATGCTCAATTAAAATGGTATTCCTACTTAAATTACTGTTAATCTTAGAACAGATTGTGCTTTAATTTTTTTAAACCAAGCTTAAATATGTATTTTTGGTCGAATTATTTACAGAATAGACCTCAAATGGAATTTATTATAAAAATTGGACAGTTTTTACTAAGCTTGTCTTTACTTATTGTTTTACACGAATTAGGACACTTTATCCCTGCAAAATTATTTAAAACGCGTGTCGAGAAGTTTTACTTATTTTTTGATGTGAAGTTTTCATTATTTAAAAAGAAAATTGGTGGTACAGAATACGGAATTGGCTGGTTGCCTCTAGGTGGTTATGTTAAGATTTCTGGTATGATAGACGAAAGTATGGATACCGAAGCTATGGCAGAAGAGCCTAAACCTTGGGAATTTAGATCTAAGCCAGCTTGGCAACGTTTAATTATTATGCTTGGTGGTGTTTTTGTAAACTTTGTCTTAGCATTAATTATCTATATAGTAGCTTCTTTTGTTTATGGAGATGCCGATATTTCTGCAGAAAGTATTAAAGATGGATATGCTGTAGAAAATCCTTTAATGACGGATTTAGGTTTTCAAACAGGAGATCAAGTTGTAAAGGTAGACAACAATCAGATTACCAAATATTACGACATAAGAAAAAATATTATTGGAGCAGAAACCGTTACAGTAAAAAGAAACGGAACAGAAGAAACTATAAAATTACCAGTAGATTTTTTAGGTCAATTATCTACAAGTAAGGATAGAAGAATGTTTGAGCTTAGAGAGCCATTTATGGTTGGAGCCGTATCAGATTCTTCTGCTAATAAAACTTTAGATTTAAAACAAACTGATGTAATTGTTTCTGTTAATAATCAAAAAATTAAGTATGCAGATGAATTAGGTCCTTTTCTTCAAAAATATAAAAATCAGAAAGTTGAAGTAGAAATTCTTAGAGATAAAACAACGTTAGTAAAAACTCTTACTGTGGATTCAAACGGTAAGTTTGGAATACAAGGAATTAGCTTCCCGAAGCAATCATCCGATCTAGGATACTTTGATGTTATTACAAACGAATATTCTTTAGTAGAAAGTTTTGGTGTAGGTTATAATAAATTTACGTCTCAAATTACTGGATATTTTGGTCAGTTAAAACAAATCTTTAGTCCAAGTACAGGTGCTTATAAAGGTGTTGGTGGGTTTAAAGCTATTTACGATGTTTTTCCAGACACTTGGAATTGGGGTAATTTTTGGAGCATAACCGCATTCCTTTCTATTATGTTAGGCGTACTTAATTTATTACCTATTCCTGCTTTAGATGGTGGACACGTTATTTTTTTATTGTACGAAATAATTTCGGGACGTAAGCCAAGCGATAAATTTATGGAATATGCACAAACAGTTGGGTTCTTTATTTTAATTGCATTAGTATTATTTGCTAATGGTAATGACATCTTTAAAGCTATTTTCAATTAAATTAAAAAATAAGTAAAAAAAGTTTTGCAGATGTTTAAAAAGCTTTTATATTTGCACTCTCAATAACAAAACACTCCTCTTTAGCTCAGTTGGTTAGAGCATCTGACTGTTAATCAGAGGGTCCTAAGTTCGAGTCTTAGAAGAGGAGCCAAATGGGAAAAGCCTTTACAGCAATGTAAGGGCTTTTATTTTTTGTACAGGTTAAACATAGGCCTGTTATTTCTCAATTATCTATATTTGTATTTCAATAATACCTTATGCAATGCTTTATTTAGTTCCAACACCAATAGGAAATTTAGAAGATATTACACTTCGTGCTTTAAGGGTTTTAAAAGAAGTCGATTTTATTTTAGCTGAAGATACACGTACATCTGGTAAATTACTGAAGCATTTTGAAATTACTACTCAAATGCAAAGTCACCATATGCATAACGAGCATAAAACTGTTGACCATTTAATAAAACGCTTACAATCTGGAGAGCAAATTGCAATTATTAGCGATGCCGGAACACCAGCAATTTCGGATCCCGGATTTTTGTTAACTAGAGCTTGTGTAGAGAATAATATAGAAGTGAATTGTTTGCCTGGAGCAACAGCATTTGTTCCTGCATTGGTAAATAGTGGTTTACCAAACGATAAATTTATATTTGAAGGTTTTCTTCCTGTGAAAAAAGGACGCCAAACGCGTTTTAAATTATTAGCCCAAGAAACAAGAACTATTATTTTTTACGAAAGTCCACACAAACTTATAAAAACATTAGCTCATTTTTGTGAGTATTTTGGAGAAGAAAGACAAGTGTCTGTTTCTAGAGAAATAACAAAAATGTACGAAGAAACTATTCGTGGTACTGCTAAAGAAGTTTTAGAACATTACACCAACAAACCACCAAAAGGAGAAATTGTAATAGTGGTGGCAGGTGCTTCAAAATAAGTCAAAATCCTTTAAATCTTCATCTTAAAAAAGTATGGGAAAATAATTATAATAAGTCAGAATAATTTCTTACTTTTTATCTCGTTATAATAATAGTATATTTACATTTATTTATCATTTTAATCGTCTTCTAAAGCAATAGTTTTAGAATCTATATATATCATATCAAGTATGTCTTGTCAAAGTTGTTCAACAAAAGATGGTCAACCAAAAGGTTGTAAAAGTAACGGAACTTGCGGAACAGATAGTTGTAATAAACTAACTGTTTTCGATTGGTTATCTAACATGTCGTTGCCAAGTAACGAAAAACCGTTTGATTGGGTTGAGGTTCGTTTTAAAAACGGACGAAAAGAGTTTTATAAAAACACAGAGAATTTATCATTAAGTATTGGAGATGTTGTGGCAACACAAGCGCAATCTGGTCACGATATTGGAATGGTTACACTTTCGGGTGAATTGGTTCGTGTTCAAATGAAACGCAAAAAAGTTAATCCAGAAAGAAAAGAAGATCTTCAGAAAGTATATAGAAAAGCATCGCAAAAGGATATAGATATTTGGTCTGCAGCACGCGATCGTGAAGAACCTATGAAGGTAAAAGCACGCCAGTTTGCAATAGATTTAAAACTGAAAATGAAAATTTCGGATATAGAATTTCAAGGAGATGCTAGTAAAGTAACTTTTTATTACACCGCAGAAGAACGTGTAGATTTTAGAGAGTTAATTAAGCTTTTTGCAAAAGAATTTCGTACAAGAATAGAGATGAAACAAATAGGTTTTCGTCAAGAAGCCGCTCGTTTAGGAGGCATTGGTTCTTGTGGCCGAGAGTTGTGTTGTTCTACGTGGTTAACAGATTTTAGGTCTGTAAGTACTAGTGCAGCAAGATATCAGCAATTATCGCTTAATCCTCAAAAATTAGCAGGACAATGCGGAAAATTAAAGTGCTGTTTAAATTACGAATTAGATTCGTATTTAGATGCTTTAAGATCACTTCCAAAGCCAGAAACTAAATTATATACCGAAAAAGGAACTGCAGTTTGTCAGAAAACAGATATCTTTAAAGGTCATTTATGGTACGCTTACGAAGGCGAATGGATGAACTGGCATTTAATTACTAAAGAACAAGCTAACGAGATTATTGCATTAAATCGTAAAAAAGAAAAGGTAGCAAATTTAGAAGATTATGCAGCAACTTTGATTGTTGAAGCTAAAGTTGAATTTGAAAATGTTGTTGGTCAAGATAGCTTAACACGATTTGATCAGCCTAAATCTAAATCTAAATCTAAAAATAACCGTAATAAACCGCGTCCAAATACACGTGCTAAAAAGCAGACTGAAGGAAATGCAGATGTGGCAACAAGACCACAGCGTAAGCCAAGACCAAGACCTGCTAATAAGCCAAATCCTAACGCTAAGCAGAATCCTAACCAGAAAAATTCAGGACCAAAACAAGCCAATCCAAATACTAAAAAGGAAGATTTAGGAGCAGAAAACGGAACAGCTAAACCAAGACCTAAACGCAACAATAAACGTAGAAAGCCACAGGCTAAGACAAATAATTCAAATAATAATACGGAAGCTAATACCAATAATACAACATCTAATAATGATAATAAAGCATAATTTTTATCTGTTTTTAGTATTGATTTTATGCCTTTCTTGCGATAGTCAAGCAGTTTTTGACGAGTATAAAAGTTTTTCTAATGCTTGGAATAAAAACGATAGTGTTAAGTTTAAAATCAATCCAAACGACAGCCTTAATCCTTATAATTTATTTCTTAATATAAGAACTACAAACGCTTACAAATACAAAAATCTTTTTTTAATAGTTGAAATGGACTTTCCAAATGGAAAAGTAGTTACAGATACTTTAGAGTATACTATGGCCGACAAAACAGGAGCTTTATTAGGCGACGGAATAACTGCAACAAAAACAAGTAAGTTGTGGTATAAAGAAGCTGTTAAGTTTGTAGAAAAAGGTGATTATACGGTAAAAATACAACATGCTATGCGTAAAAATGGTGAAGTAAATGGCGTTCTAAATCTAGAAGGTATTAAAGATCTTGGATTTAGAATTGAAAAGTCAATAGATTAAAGTACCTAGGTTTTTAGTAGTATTTTAAAATATATGAAGTCTAGGATAAGTCTATTTTAAGATGATGTTATACGTTTAAAAATAGCATAAGAATATTTTCCTTAAAGGCTTTTAAAACTTAATGGAATTTGTACAAAACAGAAATAACCCTATTTACTTTCTTTAGTTTGTAAGGTTTAAAACAGTAACAGAATTATGGCAACAGCAAAAAAACAGGAACCAGAAAATTACGATAAGTTTGTACGTTGGTTTTGGATGCTTTTTTTAGGAGGCGTTTTAGCAGCAGTTTTAGTTTTTTTCTTAACTTCAATAGGCGTTTTTGGAGAATTACCAGATCATAGGCAGTTAGAAAACCCCAAAACAAATTTAGCTTCAGAGATTATTTCATCAGATGGAGAAACGTTAGCTAAGTTTTATTTTAACGATAATAGAACTCCTGTAACTTACAATGAGCTATCTAAAAACTTGGTAGATGCTTTAGTTGCTACAGAAGATGCACGTTTTTTTAATCACTCAGGAATAGATGCTCGAGGAACATTAAGAGCTTTTGCTTTTTTAGGAAAAAGAGGTGGCGCAAGTACAATTTCTCAGCAATTAGCACGACAATTATTTGTAGGAGTAAGATCTAAAAGTGCTTTTGAAGCAGCTTTTCAAAAAATTAAAGAATGGGTTATTGCAGTACGTTTAGAACGACAATACACCAAAGAAGAAATAATTACCCAATATTTTAATATTTACGATTTTGGTAATAATGGTGACGGAATTAGATCTGCAGCTCGTATTTATTTTAGCAAAGAGCCTAAAGATTTAGACATAAAAGAATCAGCAATGTTGGTTGGTATGTTTAAAAACTCATCATTTTATAATCCTATTCCAAGTAGAAATCCAGTTGGTGTAAGAAATAGACGTAACGTGGTATTATCCCAAATGGAGAAGTACGATTATATTACGTCAACAGTTAAAGATTCAATTCAAAAAACAGAGTTAGATTTACAATTTTCTCCAGAATCTCATAGAGATGGAACTGCAACTTATTTTAGAGCGTATTTAAAACAATATATGAAGGATTGGATAGATAAACATCCAAAACCAGATGGTACTAAGTACAATTTATATAATGGTGGATTAAAGATTTATACAACAATAGACTCTAGAATGCAGGCTTATGCAGAAAAAGCTGTATCAAGGCATATGGAAGCTTTACAAAAAGAGTTTTTTGTCCAAAACACAAAAAAGCGTAATCCTACAGCACCTTTTTTAGATCTAAAGAAGCAAGAAATTAAGGACTTAATGAAGCGTTCAATTAGGCAATCTGAACGTTGGCGTAAAATGAAATATGACTTAAAGATTTCTGAAAAGAAGATCTATGCTTCCTTTCAGAAACCAGTAGCAATGAGGATCTTTACTTGGGATCGTGGAGAAGTAGATACTATCATGAAACCTATGGATTCTATGCGTTATTATAAGCACTTTTTACGTGCAGGAATGATGAGTATGAATCCTCAATCTGGACATGTTAAAGCTTGGGTTGGTGGTTTTAATTACCGTCATTTCCAATACGATATGGTAAAACAAGGAAAACGTCAAGTTGGTTCTACATTTAAACCATTTGTGTATGCTACCGCAATAGATCAATTACACATGTCGCCATGCGATAAATTACCAAGATCTCAAATTACCATAGAAGCTGGTAAAATGGGAAATACTCTAGCGTGGACACCAAAAAATTCCGATGGTAAATATGGAGGAGAATTAACATTATCTGCTGCGTTAGCCAACTCTGTAAATACTATTACGGCTCGTTTAATGGACAAAGTTGGTCCAGTACAAGTAAGCGATTTAGCAAATAAATTAGGCGTAACGTCAGATATTCCACCAGTACCATCAATAGCGTTAGGAACACCAGACATTAGTGTTTACGAAATGGTTGGAGCATATAGTACTTTTGCAAATAAAGGTGTTTATATAGAACCACTAATGGTTACAACCATTGCAGACAAAAACGACACTGTTTTAGAACAATTCTTACCAAAAACTAAAGACGTTTTAAGCGAAGAAACAGCTTATGTTACCGTTAAATTAATGGAAGGTGTTACTAAAGAAGGTTCTGGAAGACGTTTAAGAACAAAAGGCGCAGAAAAATGGAATCAAGTTTATAAAGAAATTATTACAGGTTACCCATACGAATTTACAAATCCAATAGCAGGAAAAACAGGAACAACTCAAAACCAGTCAGATGGTTGGTTTATGGGAATGGTTCCAAATCTTGTTACAGGTGTTTGGGTTGGTGGAGAAGATAGAGCCACGCATTTTAAAAGTATTGCATATGGTCAAGGCGCATCTATGGCATTACCAATTTGGGGTATGTATATGAGAGATTGTTACAATAATAAAGACTTGGAAATTTCAGATGGTAAATTCGATAAACCAAAAGGTCTAACTATTGAAGTTGATTGTGATGCATACGAAAAAACCACTACAGAACAGAATAGCACAGACTCATCTATAGACGATTTAGGCCTATAATTATAGAATACTCATTTTAATCATAATTTATTAAGCCATTCATTTTTGAATGGCTTTTTTATTTGTAAATTTATAGTGAAAATAAACAACACTATGATTTCAAAAAAAGTAAATAATGTTCAAGATGCCTTAAAAGGTGTCAATAACGATATGACTTTTATGCTTGGCGGATTTGGATTATGCGGTATTCCAGAAAACGCAATAGCAGAATTAGTTAAAAAGAATGTAAAAGGACTAACCTGCATTTCTAATAATGCAGGTGTAGACGATTTTGGTTTAGGTCTATTATTACACGGAAAGCAAATCAAAAAAATGGTATCTTCTTATGTAGGAGAAAATGATGAGTTTGAAAGACAAATGCTATCTGGAGAATTAGATGTAGAACTAATTCCTCAAGGAACATTAGCAGAACGTTGTAGAGCAGCGCAAGCAGGTTTTCCAGCCATATATACACCAGCAGGTTACGGAACAGAAGTAGCCGAAGGAAAAGAAACTAGAGAATTTGATGGTAAAATGTATGTGTTAGAACACGCTTTTAAAGCAGATTTTGCTTTTGTAAAAGCTTGGAAAGGCGATGCCGCAGGAAATTTAGTATTTAAAGGAACCGCTCGAAACTTTAATCCAGTAATGTGTGGTGCAGCAAAAATAACAGTTGCCGAGGTTGAAGAATTAGTGCCTGTTGGCGAGTTAGATCCTAATCAAATTCATATACCAGGAATTTTTGTGCAACGCATTTTTCAAGGCCAAGCTTACGAAAAACGTATTGAGCAAAGAACGGTTAGACAGAAATAAAAATAATTTGAAAATGTGTTAATTTGAAAATGTAGCAATAAGAAACAATAAGAAAAATATTATTTTTTATTTAAAATAACTTAGACAATTACACACATATAAAATGGCATCTCAAATCTTTATAAGTGGAAGCTTAATAGGCGTAAATATAAAAGAAGTTTAAAACTCTAAAAGTAAAAAAGGCTTTACACACAAGTTTAAAATTTCAGTAAAAGAAGTCGATAAAGTTTATTAATGGTTAAGTCTATCTTAAGAATAAACGTTCTACCAAACACAAAAATTAGAGATGTATTTAGACCTAAATTCTATTAATAAGATAATGTCTAAAATTATATCAAAAAGTAAATTAGTTTGCTAATTTTCAAATTAAAAAATTTTAGTATCACCAAATTAAAAAATTAATACATTAACATTATGTTAGACAAAATAGGAATAGCAAAACGTATAGCACAAGAAGTGCAAGATGGATATTATGTTAATTTAGGAATTGGAATTCCAACGCTAGTAGCCAATTACGTTAGAGAAGATATAGAAGTAGAATTTCAAAGTGAAAATGGCGTACTTGGTATGGGACCATTTCCTTTTGATGGCGAAGAAGATGCCGATATTATTAACGCAGGAAAGCAAACCATTACAACATTACCTGGCGCAAGTTTTTTTGACTCTGCCACCAGTTTTTCTATGATACGTGGACAACATGTAGATTTAACCATTTTAGGCGCAATGGAAGTATCCGAAAACGGCGATATAGCCAATTGGAAAATTCCCGGGAAAATGGTAAAAGGCATGGGCGGAGCAATGGATTTAGTAGCATCTGCAGAGAATATTATTGTAGCAATGATGCATACAAATCGCGCTGGCGCATCTAAATTATTAAAACGCTGTAGTTTACCATTAACAGGCGTTGGTTGTGTTAAAAAAGTAGTTACAAATCTTGCTGTTTTAGAAGTAACAGCTAAAGGATTTAAGCTTTTAGAACGTGCGCCAGGTGTTTCTGTAGAAGATATAAAAAAGGCTACAGAAGGCGAATTAATTATTGATGGCGATATTCCAGAAATGAATATTTAAGACAAAAAAACGTTAGTTTATAACTTAAACTAGCCCTAGAAATTATAATGTATTACATAAAAAATAGAAATAAGTACACGAGCTATTTACTTCTATAGTCACATAATTATAGATCAATAAAAATGTAATTTCCTACAAGGTTTTTAATCTTGTAGGTTTTTTTTGGAGTTATTTCTAGCTTTCATTACTCAATCTTTTTTTAAGGCTTAATTTATTTCAGCATTTTTAACTCTTGCACCTTATTTCTTCTATTATATTAACTCTATTTCAAAATCAAAAAAGGATTTCAAACAGACCATTCAATCTGGGCTATCAAATTTGCTAAGTTTTGTAATCTACAAAAGGCAATAGATTATTGTTTTGGAGACTTAAACCTTAATTAATTTACGTTCTAATTTATTTAAAAATATATCTATTAAAACCACAATATATTTTTCGTGATTAAATAAATTTTTAAAACCTTATTATTGCCTTATAATCTTTAAAACTAAGCGCTTTACTTTTGTTATTATATATAAGTTCTAAAAAAAAGAAGTTTTAAATTCCTTTTGGAATAGCATTAATTAGCGCTTTTGTATAAGATTTTTTAGGATTTCTGTAAATAGTATCAGCATCGTTAATTTCTTCAATTTTACCTTTATTCATTACTAAAAGTTGATCGCTCATATACTTTACAACAGCTAAATCGTGGGAAATAAATATATAAGTAAATCCAAAATTCTCTTTTAATTCATTTAATAAATTTAAGACTTGTGCCTGAACAGAAATATCTAAAGCAGATACAGATTCGTCGCAAACAATAAGTTTTGGTTGTAAAGCAATAGTTCTTGCAATTCCAATACGTTGGCGTTGTCCACCAGAAAATTCGTGTGGATATCTATTAAAAGCCGTTTTATCTAGACCAACACGTTCTAAAAGTTCTAAAGTTTTTACTTTACAAACTTCTTTTGTAGCGTATAATTTATGGACTAACATAGGTTCCATAATAGTTTCTCCAACAGATTTCCTAGGATTTAAAGACGAATAAGGATCTTGAAAAATAATCTGAATTTGTTTTCTAAAGCCAACCATTTCAGAAGCTGATAATTTTGTAATATCTGTGCCTTTATAAAGTATTTTTCCAGCAGTAGCTTTATCTAAATTTAAAATAGCATTTCCAAGTGTGCTTTTACCGCAACCAGATTCACCTACCAAACCTAAAGTTTCACCTTCGTAAACATTAAAACTAACGTTGTTTACGGCTTTAAAACTCTCTGTTTTACCAAATAATCCAGTTTTAGATAAGTATTCCTTTTCCACATTTACAACTTGTAATAATGGCGGATTACTGTATAATGCATCGTGATGATTTTGTCGGTCTTGTGCGGTAAATTCTTCAGATAAATCGTCTTCATTTAAAATAGAACTTACCGTTGGTAAACGTTTTAACCTAACGTTTAAACTTGGTCTAGATGCAATTAGCGCTTTAGTGTATTTATGTTGCGGATTATTAAAAATAGCTTTGGCAGTATTTTGCTCTACAATATTACCTTTATACATTACCAAAACCCGATCTGCTATTTGGGAAATTAAAGATAAATCGTGCGTAATAAACAAAATGCTCATTTTTGTTTGCTGCTGTAAATCCTTTAATAATAAAATAATTTCTTCTTGAACAGTAACGTCTAAAGCAGTTGTTGGCTCGTCTGCAATTAGAACGTCTGGCTTACAAGAAATAGCCATAGCAATCATAACGCGTTGCTTTTGTCCGCCAGAAATTTCGTGCGGATATGCTTTATAAACACGTTCTGGATTAGGTAATTTTACTTGTTCGAATAGTTGAAGAACTTCGGCTTTTAATTTAGATTTAGATAATTTGGTATGTTGCTTTAAAATTTCTTCAACTTGTTTTCCGCAGCGCATACTTGGATTTAAAGAACTCATAGGTTCTTGAAAAATCATTGCAATCTTTCTTCCTCTAATAGATTGAAAACCTTTAGATTCTAAATGCGTTATGTCTTGATTGTTATATGTTATTTTACCAGCAGTTATTTTGGATATTTTAGGAGGTAATAATCCCATTAACGCCAAAGAAGATACCGATTTTCCAGAACCAGATTCGCCAACAATACCTAAAATTTCGTTTTTATTTAAAGTGTACGAAATGCCTTTTATAACTTCTTTGTCTCCAAAAGAAATGTGTAAATCTGTAACGGATAATAAACTTTGGTCTTCCAAATCTAACATTTTTATACGTGAATAATTTCGTCGTCCTGCAATATAGCATCGCCACGTAAACGAAGCAATATTTGAGCTACCGCAATTGTATCTTTTTCGCAATAGGTAACTATGCGGTCTATGTTTTTTTCTTTGTAGAATACATTACAAACTTCGCTGCCATCAATATCGTCTTTAGGCGATGGAATTCCTAGAACGTTGGTTAGAAGCTTTAGAGATGTATAGGTTTTATAGTCGCCAAATTTCCATAATTCTAACGTATCCAAATGTGGAACTTCCCAAGGTTTTTTACCAAATAAATTAAGTTTATGTGGCAATTCTATATCATGAATAATCATACGTCTAGCTATGTAAGGAAAATCGAATTCTTTACCATTATGAGCGCATAATAAATGTTTTGTACTGTTAAAATGAGATAATAAAAGTGCTTTAAAATCTTTTAAAATTTTAGGTTCTGTTCCAAAAAAAGAGGTTGTTCTAAATTTTCTTAAATCGCCTTGAATGGTAAAATAACCCACCGAAATACAGACTATTTTACCAAATTCTGCCCAAATTCCTGCGCGATCGTAAAATGCTTCGGCAGTAAAGTCTTCTTTACGTTGGTATTGTGTTTTAGATTCCCAAAGTTCTTTTTTGGCATCGCTAAGTTCGCTATAAAACTCGGTTTCTGGAACTGTTTCTATATCTAAAAATAAGATGTGTTCTAAGTTGATTTTGGTTATCATAAATTTGTTTGTTAGTGCTCTTTATTCAGATTTTCTTTTAAATATTTAACTAACACTTTTGGTTTTTTATTTAAAATAGGTTTAGGTGTTTTAATAATTAATACAGCAATAATTATTTGTAAAGAATAAAATTAATAGTCTATTTCTCCATCATTTTATAAGCTTCATCTATATACAAACCAATATCGTTTGTAAAAATGCCAATTCCTTGATCTGGAGATTTTTGGTGACCTAAACGTACAATAATTACATTATCTTTTGGGTTAACAATTACGTATTGTCCTAAGTGACCACGCATCATAAAAAAGTTTTTATTGCCTCTTTTTTGCAGCCACCAGCCGTAACCATATTGTGGACTTGATGGAAATTTTGGTACTATGGATTTTGCTACAAAAGCAGAATCTAAAATTTGTTTTCCGTTCCATTTTCCGTGATCTTTATACAGTTTTCCAAAACGTGCAAAATCTTTGGCGTTACTTGCAATACAGCAATAAGCTTTTACTAAATCGTGAGATTCGCTATCTACTTGCCAAAGTGTTTGGTTTTCGGATCCTAAAGGTTTCCAAAAGCTTTCTTGGAAATAATTGTACAGCTTTTTACCAGAAGCTTTTTCTATAACCATTGCAAGCATTTGTGTGTCTCCGCTGGCATATTTAAAGGTTTGTCCTGGTTCGTTTTCTACTTTTAAACCATTCATAACTTTGGCTAAATTGTCGTCGAAATAAGCTCTTGTTGTTATAGAAAGTGGCGAATAGTATTTTTCGTCCCAATTGGTTCCAGAACTCATAGTGGATAAGTCTCCAACGGTCATGTTTGCGGCTTTACCATTGCAAAAAGCAGGAAGAAAATCGCAAACAGGTTGGTCTAAGTTTTTTATATAACCATCCATAATTGCTTTTCCTAATAATCCAGAAACGTAGCTTTTTGCCATACTAAACGAGTTTGACTTGCTTTTTGGTCCAAAACCATCGTAATATTCTTCGAACCAAATACTATCGTTTTTTATAATTACATAAGCAATAGTTCCCCAATCTTGGTTGGCTTTTGCTAAGCGTTCTGTAGGTTGCGTTTTGTTGTAATTGTTATGGTTTGTCCAAGGTTCTGGTGTGCCAATATCTATAGTTTGATTATCGAACTCTTTATAATCTTCTAAATAAGCAGTAGAATGACCTTTTAAATAAATGGTTCTAACTGCTTTTATTAGATAATCTGTATCTGTTATGTAAAGTGTTATTACAAGTAAACTAATAACTACAAGTAAGAATTTAATGGTTTTTTTTATGAATTTCATAGTGTTGAATTTGTGTTCTAAATATATGAATTTTTGAGTGATTTTTTTGCGTTAGCGATTGAAATGGCATCCTTTTTTTTAGATACAAGAAGATTGGAGTTTTAATAAACACTATTTAGCCACTAAAAAGATGCTGAGTTAAAATTATCCATTAAAAAAAAGATATAATGT
The DNA here is from genome assembly GCA_938073895.1 of uncultured Flavobacteriaceae bacterium. Lineage (GTDB taxonomy): Bacteria > Bacteroidota > Bacteroidia > Flavobacteriales > Flavobacteriaceae > Aurantibacter. Next base: position 28,311 of record CALJFB010000039.1, on the reverse strand, counting down.
AAAGCGCGACCCTTGTGGTAACACCATAATTATTAAATTAATAGAAATCTTGCTTTAATTAGTGTTTATGGCTTTAAAAAATAACGTTAATAAAAATGGTTTTTATACTTTTGTAGAATGGCAAATCAAGACGATCAATTTAAAAAAGTAATCTCTCACGCTAAGGAGTATGGTTACATTTTCCAGAGTAGTGAAATTTACGATGGATTAAGTGCAGTATACGATTACGCACAAAATGGAGTAGAATTAAAAAAGAATATACGTAACTATTGGTGGAAAGCAATGGTGCAATTAAACGACAATATTGTTGGTTTAGACAGTTCTATTTTTATGCATCCAAAAACGTGGAAAGCTTCTGGACACGTTGATGCGTTTTCTGATCCATTAATAGATAATAAAGATTCTAAAAAACGATACAGAGCCGATGTTTTAGTGGAAGATTATTGCGCTAAAATTGAAGCAAAAATTGATAAAGAAGTTAAAAAAGCGGCGAAACGTTTTGGTGATGCTTTTAATAAAGACGAATTTGTTGCTACTAACGGTAGAGTTTTAGGTTATAAAGAAAAAATAGATAGTATTTTAAAGCGTTTAGGCGAGTCTTTAACTAACGAAGATTTAGCAGATGTTAAAGCTTTAATTGAAGAGTTAGAAATAGTTTGTCCGCTTTCTGGTAGTAGAAATTGGACAGATGTTAAGCAGTTTAACTTAATGTTTGGTACTAAATTAGGTGCTAGTGCAGAATCTGCAATGGACTTATATTTAAGACCAGAAACTGCGCAAGGTATTTTTGTAAACTTTGCAAATGTTCAAAAAACTGGTCGTATGAAAATTCCTTTTGGAATTGCACAAACCGGAAAAGCGTTTAGAAACGAGATTGTTGCAAGACAATTTATTTTTAGAATGCGTGAGTTTGAACAAATGGAAATGCAATTTTTTATTAAGCCAGGCACACAAATGGAATGGTACGATTTCTGGAAAGAGAATCGTTTAAAATGGCATAAAAGTTTAGGTTTAGGTGAAGATAATTACCGTTTCCACGATCACGAGAAATTAGCACATTATGCAGATGCAGCATCTGATATTGAGTTTAAATTTCCGTTTGGTTTTAAAGAATTAGAAGGTATTCATTCTAGAACAGATTTTGACTTAAAAGCACACGAAGCACATTCTGGTAAGAAGTTACAATATTTTGATCACGAAGAAAACAAGAGTTATACGCCATACGTTTTAGAAACGTCTATTGGTTTAGATCGTATGTTTTTAGCTGTATTCTCGTCTTCTTTAATGGAAGAAGAATTAGAAAATAACACCACTAGAACTGTATTAAAATTACCTGCAGTTTTAGCACCAACAAAAGCAGCTATTTTTCCATTAGTTAAAAAAGATGGTTTACCAGAAATAGCAAAGCAAATTGTTGAAGATTTAAAATGGGATTTTAACGTTGCTTACGACGAGAAAGATGCTGTTGGAAAACGTTATAGACGTCAAGATGCCGCAGGAACACCATTTTGTATTACCGTAGATCACGATACTATTGATGATAAAATGGTTACCATTAGACATAGAGATACTATGGAGCAAAAACGTGTTGCTATAGCAGATTTAAAAGATATTATTGGGCAAGAAGTTGATGTAAAACATTGGTTAAAAAGAATGTAATTATTTAATTTACCAATGTGTTAATTTGAAAATGCAACAATTAATATTGTAATAGGAAAATCCCAAAGCTAAATTTTAGTTTTGGGATTTTTTTATAGAATAGCTTACCAATTTCTAAAGATTTATAATTATTTGCTAGTTATACTTAAAATTCTGTATTCTAAATAAGAACGTTTTTAAAAACTGCTTTAAGTATTATCTAAATATAATAGACTTTTGGTCTGTTTAAAATTGATTTATATTTAATTAAAAATAGGCTTTTAATTGTATATTTCCCGTATGGATTGCTCTACTTGTTTCTGTTTTTCTACCAAAATAGGTTAGGTTTAAATCTAAGTATTTGGTTATTTTTTTCTGAGTAATTAAGCTCCAAGTTAAGTTTTTTCCAGGTTGTAAGCCTTCTAATAATTGATAGCCAACTGGCGAGTTTGTGTTTCCAGAAAATGTGTTATTTATAACATTAAATTCTCCGCTAACCGTTCCTTTAATGGCGTCTTTTGGAGTTAATCCAAACCCTACACCATACTTGTTTTGCTGTAAAGCCTCAAGATTGTTTATGGTGTTGTTTTTGTTTAAATATTGGTAAAACACATCAAAATGCGTGTTTTCTGTAAGTAAATAAGAAAGCTTTGGAAAAAAGGTTTCGCTATCTATATTAAAGTTTTTACTACTAAAATTCTCGCTTTCGCTAACACTATTACTTAAGTTACTTTCTAGAGTAACTAGCCAGCTGTTTTTTATTTTATGATTAAAATTTAAAATATGACTAGTTAAATCGCTCTCAATAAATCCAAAAGTTAACGTGTTAGATGCAGAGTTGTTGAGGTAAGAATAACTTGTGGTGTAATTTTGTTTTCCTCTATTAAAAAACAGTGTATTTCTAAAGTTTAGTTGCAACCCTAAAAGATCGTCTTCGTTTTTTCTAAACGGATTTAAATTAAAATTGTTTCCTTTTCGTTCTGTTTTTTGATCTATTAAATAACTGGTTTGATTATAAAAATGAGATAAAAATTTACTTAAATTTTTATTGGAATTTATCCAATTTGTAGGATTAAGGATTAAAGTCTGACTTAATCTGTTTTGATGTGTTTTTAAGAAACGTTGATTTGGTAAAAGCACTCTAATATACTCGCCTTGATCTTGAAAAGGCGCAATTTCAAATTCTTCTAATTCTTGAATATTATTGTTGTTGTAATCTATCCATATATAAGATCCTTGACCTAATTCTACTTGTACATACGTAAAATCTTGTCTTGGAATTGCCCCAGAATTGGTCTCAAAAACAGTATTACTTTGTATAAATCCTTTTAAAAACTTCTGGTTGTATTGTAGTCTAGAGTTTAAAGAGTTTTCTGATACAATATTTTCTGCAGTATAATTTAATGTTCTATAATTAACAAAAAGGCTTAAATTAGTTTTTGTGTTTTCTATTAATTTAGAATCTAGATAATAGGTATTACTTTTATTTACTTGCTGTAACTTGTTATTAACCAAACTATCGTTAATTCTATATTTATAACCAATTTCTGCAAAAACACCTGTGCTATCTCCAATTCCTGTAAATGCATTGTATGCAATAAATCGCTGGCTTAAATTGTTTAGTAGTTTAGTGTCTTTTGCTCTTTTTTTGTTTTCTTCGGAAGAAAATCCTGCTCCAAACCATTGCTTTTTTAACTTATAAACAGCAGTGTTAGTGGTTCTAAAAAAGCGCGATTCGGCATTAATTTCGTCTGTATTTAAAAGGCTTGTATTGGTACTTAACCTAAGGTTGTTTTTTTTGTAATTTGTATTTATTTGGTGTTTACTTCCTTTAAAATTTTCTTCAAAATCTAAATATTCAAATTTGTAATTTAAATTAATTGTGTTTTTTTTTGTCCAAACAATACCAGATGAAGCTAAAAGCTGATCGCCTAAATTGGTGTCTAATTGATTACTTCTTGGTTGATCTATATTCCAGTTTCTATTAAATTCAATTTCGTATAAACCTTCAATGTTTCTAAAGTGTTTATTAATAAAATCAATATCCGAATAAACAGATAACACGTTAATACTATCTGTTTTTATAATATCTCTGGTTATATTTAATTTACCTGCAAAGCCATTATTGTCTTCATCATCTAGGTCAGAAAATAAATTTAAATCGTTTTTACTTGCTGCAATTTCAAATAGGGCTTTTGTTTTTGGATTAAATTCGTAACTACCATTAACAGACGCTAATTGTAGTTTTGTTGGAGCAATTAACTGTACAATTGGCGCATAACTTCCTTGTGGAACGCCAGAAATTGGCGCAACATATTCAAATATATTAGAAATAGCATTAGAGTTTGTTAGTCTGTAATTGCCATTGTTTTGTCCTACATTTGTAAAACGTACACTAAATAAACTGTCGTCTGGATCTGTAGAAAACACATAAATTGTTTCTGCTCCAACAACTTCTTTTTTATATAGAATTCTGTTTTCGTTGTAAGTTTCTGCAATTTCAGAATTTGAGGTCATTAATGCTTCATTATCTCCAGCTAGACTTAAAATGGAAGCTTGTTCTGTGCTTATGTTTTGTTGTAATGGATTGTTTTTAGAATCATTTTCAGAATAAACAGATGCAGAAATCTTTAGTTTTTCGCTTTTATATTCTCCACCAGCATACACCACAAGTCTAGAATAATTACGTTCGCTATATTGAAAATCTACATTAACACGCATTTCGGAAGTTACTGGATATGTAGAATTAAAAATAAGTTCTCCTGCATTATAATCTATAATATAATCTTCGTTTTCGCCACGTTGTAAAGGCAATCCATTAACAGATACGGTTTCGCTTCCAGACACTATAAGTACAAATAATTCGCCATTTCCACCTTGTAATTTGTATGGACCTTGATTTCCTTCTTGTGCTATAAATTGATAGGTTTGAAATTGACCTCTAACTAAAGCACCAGATGCAAAAACTTTGGTTTCGTGTTCATCGTTTCCAACATTTGCTGTAACTAATAAACCTTGCACGCGTTTACTAAAATTTGTAAAATAAGAAGTGTTGTTTTGCAAATCAATATCTCCAGCACGAACAGACCATTCGTTAGTATATAATTCTATAAAAATTTGGTCAAATTCGTCTAAACGCTGAGAATAACCAGTTTCTTGTAATGGCACATTAGCGTCTTGTATGCTGGCGCGTAAAGTTATGTTTTCGTTTAATTTACCAGATATTTGTAAGTCTAATTCGCTATTTAAAACAGAATTTTGGTTGTTTCCAACAGTAACACCTCTAGAAATACTACCAGAAGTGTTTAACCCATCAAAAGGTTTAAAAACTTTTTCTTCTGTAGGTTCTTGAAAACTGTAAAGCCTTTCTTGGTTACTATTATTTTCTATAATTAAATTAGTATCTAAACCTCTGTAAATACGAGTTAGGAATTCGGGATATTTTCTATATGTTATAACTAAGGAATCTAATTCTGTAGCGTTTTTAAATTTTAATGTCGATGTACTAAAATCTATAGTGTAATTTGTAGAATCTATTAATATACCGGTTTTAGTTTCAACTTTAAACCTGTAAGGTGTAATGCTAAAAGGTTCAATAATAATAGAGTCTGAAACCGCCATTTTTTTTGTGCTCACTTCGTTTAAATTGTCTTGCGAAAAAGCAAAGCAACTTATTAAAAGCACAAAAGTAAAAAGACAATATTTCATAATGAGTAAACTATGTTTTTACACAAATATTTCATAAAAAACAGTAAGTTTTATAGTGTAAAAGTAAAGCATTATTTATTTTAGCTAAAATTCATTTTAAAATATTCTAATGAAAATTATTTCTTACAATGTTAATGGTATTCGAGCAGCCCTAAAAAAAGGGTTTATAGATTGGCTTAAAAGTGCTAATCCAGATGTTTTATGCTTGCAAGAAATTAAAGCAAATAAAGAACAATTAGATTTAAGTTTGTTTGAAGATGCTGGTTATAAATATAATTACTGGTATTCTGCACAAAAAAAAGGGTATAGTGGCGTTGCTATTTTAAGTAAAGTAGAGCCAGATCATGTAGAATACGGAACAGGAATTGAGTCTATGGATTTTGAAGGTCGAAATATTCGTGCAGATTTTGGAGCTATTTCTGTAATGAGTATGTATTTGCCAAGTGGCACAAATATGGAGCGTTTAGAGTTTAAGTTTGGTTATATGAACGAAATTCAAACGTATTTAGTAGAGTTGCAGAATAATAAACCAAATTTAGTGGTTTGTGGCGATTATAATATTTGCCACGAAGCCATAGATATTCATAATCCAAAAATGAAAGGTGTTTCTGGATTTTTACCAGAAGAACGCCAATGGTTAACTGGTTTTGTAGATTCTGGTTTTACAGATTCTTATCGTTTTATTAACCCAGAAAAACAAGAATTTAGTTGGTGGAGTTATAGAGCAAATTCTAGAGCTAATAATAAAGGTTGGCGATTAGATTATGCCATGGTGTCGGAACCTTTAAAATCTAAAATTAGTAGAGCGCTTATTTTAACAGAAGCCAAGCATAGCGATCATTGTCCAATAGTAGTTGAATTAGAAAAATAAATAAAAACATGAAAAATAGACTTCTAACTTTTGCATTATCAAGTGTGTTATTAACCGCTTGCGTATCGCCTAAAGTATATAAAGATTTAGAAAACAAATACGCAGATTTAAAACAAGAAAATTCTGATTTAGCAGACGCGAATGCGGCTTTACTTCAAACTAAAAACGCAACTTCTAACGATTTTATTAAGTTGAAATCTGAATATGATAAAGCTGTAGACACTAAAAATAAATTAGCAGCAGATTTACTTGCCGCAAGATCTAATTATAATACACTTAAGGAATCTTATGATGCTTTAGAAAAAAACAGTTCTTCTGCTCTAAGCGAAAACACAAAAAAGAATAAAGAACTTTTAGCACAATTAGAAGCCAAAGAATCTGCATTAGCATCAGAAAGTGCACGTTTAGAAACTCTAAAAGCAGAGCTGGAAAACAGATCGCAACGAGTTGCAGAATTAGAAAGCGTTATTGCTGCTAAAGATGCCTCTATGACAGCACTTAAAAATTCTATTTCTAGTGCTTTAACAGATTTTGAAGGTAAAGGATTAACCGTAGAGCAACGTGACGGAAAAGTTTATGTTTCTATGGAAAACAAACTATTGTTTAAACCAGGAAGCTGGTCTGTTGGTCAAGATGGTGCAAAAGCAGTTAAACAATTAGGACAAGTTTTAGCTAATAATCCAGAAATTTCGGTTTTAATTGAAGGACATACAGATAACGATCCGTTTAAAGGAACATCTCAAATAACTGGAAACTGGGATCTATCTACTAAAAGAGCAACTGCAATTGTAAATATTTTAGAGAGTAATAAAACTATTAAAAGAGATAACCTTACTGCTGCTGGTCGCGGAGAATTTGCACCAATTGCAAGTAACGAAACTAACGAAGGTAAAGCTAAAAACCGACGTATAGAAGTTATCTTAACGCCTAAGTTAGATGAGCTTTCTAGATTGTTAGAAAAAAGATAATAGTTATTAGTGCAGTTTTAGGCCAATAAATTTTTGTGGCCATTTTTAGAAAAAATTAATGCAATTCGAAACCGTTTTAACTGTGTGAATCATTGAGTTTCTCTATTAAACGTAAGTCAAATTAACAAACATTTAAGCCTTTTGGTAAGTTATCTTACTTAAAGGCTTTTTATATTTACAAGACCAAATTTTTTAAAGATGAAATACACAACATTACCAAAGACAGCTATTAAAGTAAGTAAGATTTGTTTGGGTTCTATGACTTGGGGAAACCAAAATACAGAAGCCGAAGGACACGAGCAATTAAATTATGCTGTTAGTAAAGGTGTTAATTTTATTGATACTGCAGAGTTGTATCCAGTTCCTGCAACTGCCGAAACTCAAGGTAGAACTAGTAAAATAATAGGAACTTGGTTAAAACATCAAAAAAGAGAAGAATTAGTTATTGCCTCAAAAATAGCTGGTAATGGAGATTATACAGCACATATTAGAACATCTGGTTTTTCTAAAGCAGCACTTAACGAAGCTGTAAATTCAGAATTAAAACGTTTACAAACAGATTATATAGATTTATACCAGTTGCATTGGCCAGAAAGAGCTACAAACACCTTTGGAGTAAGAGATTATGTTGAAAATAAAGAAGATGTTTGGCAAGATAATTTCCAGTCTGTTTTAGAAACTTTAGATGGTTTAGTGAAATCTGGAAAAATAAGACACGTTGGATTAAGTAACGAAAAAGCTTGGGGAACTATGCGTTTTTTAAATGAATCTGATAAAAATAAGTTAGTAAAACCAGTTACAGTTCAAAATGCCTATTCTTTAATAAATCGCGTTTATGAAGGCGATATGGCTGAAATTTCTCATAGAGAAAATATTGGACTTTTAGCTTATTCTCCAATGGCATTTGGTGTATTGTCTGGAAAATATTTAAAAGGTATTGCAGGAGATAATTCAAGATTAAAATTATTTCCACGTTTTGCAAGGTACAGTAGTGATCAGTGTACTTCTGCTACTAAAATGTATTTAGATTTGGCAGAAAAGAACAACTTAACACTAGCTCAAATGAGTTTAGCTTTTGTAAATCAAAGACCATTTGTTACGAGTAATATTATTGGAGCTACAAGTTTAGAGCAGTTAAAAGAGAATTTAACATCGGTTAATAATGAGCTTTCAGACGACTTATTACTGGAAATAAATAAGATACATAACCTTATCCCAAATCCGGCGTCATAATTATTGGTTTTATTCTTTTACATTAATAGTGTTGCGTTATACAATAAGATTAGTAAGTGTTAGGGCTAAATAAAACTTTACTTTAATAAAAATAAAAAGCCTAAAACAATACGTTTTAGGCTTTTTATTTACTGTATTTTTTTTGCGGATTCAGTAACATTTAAACATAAAAAAACGCGTTACTAAATTATAGTAACGCGTTGTTTTTAGTTAATGAGCTTGCCATCTTTATCAGAGAAATTATACTCTAGATAAGTAAATGCATCTCTTGGTGAAATTTTCACCCATTTTTTGTGTTCAAAAAACCACTTTGAACGGATAGACGGAAATCCTTTGGTTAAAAAGGCAGCAATAAAAGGATGCGTATTTAACGTTACACTTTTATGTCCTTTTTTTAATAATTGATCAATTTCGTGTTCAATTTTTTGCACTATAACTATTGGTGCTTCAATTTCTTGACCTTGGTTTCCATTAGGATTAGCTTCACGCGTCTTAATGTTCATTTCTGGTCTTACACGTTGTCTTGTAATTTGTATTAGCCCAAATTTGCTTGGAGGCAAAATTTTGTGCTTTGCTCTATCGTCTTTCATTTCTTCTCGAATATGATCGAAAAGTTGTTTTCTATGTTCGGCAGTATTTAAGTCAATAAAATCAACTACAATAATTCCTCCCATATCTCTAAGACGTAATTGTCTTGCAACTTCGGTTGCAGAAATTAAGTTAACCTCTAAAGCTGTGTCTTCTTGGGAATTAGCTTTGTTAGAGCGATTACCACTATTAACGTCTACTACATGTAAAGCTTCTGTATGTTCAATAACAAGGTATGCACCTCTAGACATAGAAACTGTTTTACCAAAAGCAGTTTTAATTTGACGTTCTATACCAAATTTTTCAAAAATTGGTACGTTAGCATTGTAATGCTTAACAATAGATTCCTTTTTTGGTGCAATGGTTTGCACATAATCTTTTACTTGTTCAAATAGTTGTTCATCATCTACTTGAATTCCTGTAAAGGTGTCGTTAAATATATCTCTTAAAATTGAAGAGGCTTTATTTAATTCTCCTAAAACTTTACTTGGGTGATTTGCCTTGTGTAGTTTACTACACATTTTGTTCCATTTACCAAGTAAGTTTTGTAAATCTTGATCTAATTCGGCTACTTTTTTGCCTTCTGCTACTGTACGAACAATAACTCCAAATCCTTGTGGAGTTATGCTTTTAACAAGTCGTTTTAAGCGGTCTTTTTCTTCTTTGTCTTCTATTTTTTGAGAAATAGAAATGCGATTAGAAAAAGGGACTAAAACAATATATCTTCCGGCTATAGAAAGTTCAGAACTTATTCTTGGGCCTTTAGAAGATATAGGTTCTTTAACAACTTGAACCAGTATAGATTGATTAGATTTTAAAACATCGCTAATAGTTCCGTCTTTAGCAATGTCTTGTTCAAATGGGAAATTTTTTAAAGAATAATCTTTAAGTTTACCAGAGCTTACACTTTTAGTGAATTTTATAACAGATGAGATTTTAGGTCCTAAATCGTGGTAATGTAAAAAGCCATCTTTTTCGTAGCCTACATTTACAAATGCCGCATTTAGTCCTGGAACAGCTTTGCGTACTTTGGCAATAAATATATCGCCTACCGCAAATTTGTTATCATCTTCATCTTTATGTAATTCAATAAGTTTTCCATCTTTTAATAAGGCAAAATCAACATGTTCAGGATTAGATCGAATAATCAATTCTTTTTCCATTTCGTTAATTTTTATCCATACAATTAAGTACAGATGGATTATACATTATTTCTTTCACAGGATGATTAAATCCAATGAGTTTCTACGTTAATTAAGGTTGTTAAATTAGGTAGAACTCTATTTCAAAGAACTGAGTTTTCAATAAACCAAAAAAGTAGTCTTACAACTACTTTTTTAACTTATTACTTTTTCTTGTGACGATTAGCGCGTCTTCTTTTCTTACGCTTGTGTGTCGCAACCTTGTGTCTTTTACGTTTTTTACCGCTTGGCATAAAATAGTTGTTTTAGATTAATAATTCGTTTTAATTTACTTTACTTCTACGTTAGTTTTTACACCTTCTACAAATACTTTTGCAGGCTTAAACGCAGGTATATTATGTGCAGGAATTTTAATAGTCGTATTTTTTGAAATGTTACGACCTGTTTTTTCTGCTCTAGTTTTAATTATAAAACTTCCAAAACCTCTAAGGTAAACATTATCTCCAGCTTCTAAAGAAGTTTTAACCTCTTCCATAAAAGTTTCAACTGTAGCTTGAACATCTCCTTTTTCGATTCCTAATTTTTCAGAAATTTTAGATACTAAATCTGCTTTAGTCATTTTGTTGTAATTAAGTTACTAAATTTATAAGGCCTGCAAATATAGTCATTTAATATTCAATATTTCAAGCGTAATTCATTAAAATTTAAAGCAATAAAGGATTAATTTTGTCTTTAAATTTCTTAATCACTAAATGAATTTCTCAAAAAATCTAATTAATTGGTATTCAGTAAATAAGCGTAGTTTACCTTGGCGCGAAACTAGCGATCCTTATTTTATTTGGTTGTCAGAAATCATTTTGCAGCAAACACAAGTTAAGCAAGGTTGGCCATATTATAAAGCTTTTATCACTAAATTCCCTACTGTTTTTGACTTAGCGGCTGCAAAAGAAGACGCTGTTTTAAATTTATGGCAAGGTTTGGGGTATTATTCTAGAGCCAGAAATTTACATTTTTCGGCTAAATATATTGTAGAAGAATTACATGGTGTTTTTCCAAGTACATATAATGATATAAAAAAACTAAAAGGTGTAGGCGATTATACGGCAAGTGCAATTGCTTCTATTTGTTACAACGAGAAAACAGCTGTTGTAGATGGTAATGTGTACCGAGTTTTAGCACGTGTTTTTGGAATAGACACGCCTATAAATAGTACTAATGGTATTAAAGCGTTTAAATTATTAGCTCAAGAGTTATTGGATAAAAAGCAGCCTGCAACTTTTAATCAGGCTATTATGGATTATGGATCTCAGGTTTGTAAACCTAAACAGCCTTTGTGTACTAATTGTATTTTTAATAAAACCTGTAGTGCTTTTAATACTAATAAAGTTGGAGATTTACCGGTAAAACTTAAAAAAACTAAGATTACAACTAAGTATTTTAATTTTTTGGTTATTATAAATGATGACAATATTGCTTTAGAAAAGCGCATTGGAAAAGGGATTTGGCAAAACCTGTATCAGTTTCCTTTGTATGATAGTTTGGCAGAAGTTGATGTGTTGGAAGTGTCTTCATATTTAAAAAATGAATTAAAACTAGAAGATTTTGAATTATCTTTATATAATAATTTACCAATAGTTCATAAACTATCGCATCAGCATTTACAAACTAAGTTTTGGATTGTTAATACAACAAATAAGATAGAGAATTCCATTAAAATACATGAGTTAAATAATTTTCCTGTGCCTGTTTTAATAGAGAATTTTATAAAAGCATTTAATTTTTAGCACGAACTTTTATTTTTTTTGTAACTTTATTAAATTGAAATAGTAGATTAGCCATTTAAATTAATAATTATGTCTGGAACGTTAAATAAAGTAATGCTTATAGGTCATTTAGGAGACGAAGTTAAAATGCACTATTTTGAAGGTGGCAATTGTGTTGGTCGTTTTCCCTTAGCAACTAACGAAACTTATACAAGCAAGCAAACTAACGAACGTGTTACAAACACAGAATGGCATAATATTGTAGTTAGAAATAAAGCCGCAGAAATCTGTGAAAAATATTTAACAAAAGGCGACAAAGTCTATGTTGAAGGTAGAATTAAATCTCGTAAATGGCAGGACGATGCTGGAGTAGAACGTTATTCTTCAGAAATTCAAGTTACAGATTTTACATTTTTAAGTACTAAAAAAGATCCTGAAAATGCACCACAAAAACTAGAAACGCCAAAAGTAGTAGCAAAACCAAATACCACTAAACCAGAAAAAGACGATTTACCGTTTTAATTAAAAATTACTAAACATTGGATCCCGAACCCACAAGATTATTGTTTTCGTTTATAGCTATAGATTTATCGGCTTTGTCAGATATGCTTAGTTTTTTATTACTTTTTATATTACTATTCTTTTCGGCATTAATATCTGGTGCAGAAGTTGCATTTTTTTCATTATCTAAATCTGTTTTAGAAGAAGAAGCATCAGACAAACGTATTGTAATAATTTCTAAACTTTTAGAACGTCCTAAAAAGTTATTAGCCACAATTTTAGTTGCTAATAATTTTATAAATATAGCCGTTGTAATTCTCTTTGCTTTTCTAGGTGATATTATATTTGCAGGGATTTCTTCAGAAGTTTTAAAGTTTATTTTAGAAGTTGTTTTAATTACCTTTTTAATATTACTTTTTGGTGAGATTTTGCCTAAAATTTATGCCAGCAGAAACAATGTTAAATTCGCTAAATTAATGGCGTATCCTCTAAGAGTTTTAGATGTTTTATTTTCGCCTTTAAGTATGCCAATGCGCGCAATTACAATTGGAATTCATAATAAATTAGGAAAGCAAAAAGTTAATTTAAGTGTAGATCAATTATCTCAAGCTTTAGAGTTAACAAGTGATGAAGATACTACAGACGAAGAGCAGAAAATACTTCAAGGAATTGTATCTTTTGGAAACACAGATACTAGGCAAGTTATGCAACCAAGAATTGATATTTTTGCATTGAATATAGCCGAGTCTTTTCAGGATATTTTACCTAAATTAATAGATAAAGGTTATTCTAGAATTCCTGTTTACGAAGACAATGTAGATCAAATAAAAGGAATTCTTTATGTGAAAGATTTACTGCCACACAATAACGAAGAAACATTTAACTGGACCACACTTTTACGTGCACCATTTTTTGTGCCTGAAAACAAGAAGCTAGACGATTTAATGTCGGAATTTCAAGAAAGAAAAGTTCATTTAGCAGTTGTTGTAGACGAGTATGGTGGTACTTCTGGATTAATATCTCTAGAAGATGTTATTGAAGAAATTGTAGGCGATATTAGCGATGAATTTGATGATGAAGATTTAATTTACTCTAAGTTAGACGATAAGAATTATGTGTTTGAAGCCAAAACCGCTTTAAAAGATTTTTATAGAGTAATTAAATTAGAAGACGAAACCATTTTTGAAACTAAAAAAGGAGAAGCCGAAACCTTAGCAGGATTAATTCTAGAAATTTCAGGGAAGTTTCCTAAACGAAATAGCAAAATAAATTTTGAAAATTACGTTTTTATTGTAGAAGCTTTAGATAAAAAACGAATTAAGCGCTTAAAAGTAACCTTACCATAATTAATTATGTACAGAATTTTTACCGTATGTTTAGTTTTTATAATGTTTTCTTGTAAAGAAAACACTACACCAAAACCCAACGCATATTTACGATTAAGTTACCCCAATCCAATTTATAAAACAAAACAGGCTAATGTGCCTTTTACTTTTGATATAAATACATTTTCAGATTCTTTGCAGGTTGCTAAAATTAGAGGCGATAAAGAAAGTATGGCGCTAAATATTGTATATCCTAAACTAAAAGGAACCATTTATTTAACCTACAAGCCAATAAAAAATAATCCAGAAACTTTAAGGAAATATTTATTGGATGCTCAAAATTTTACGCAAGAACACACAAGAATTGCCGATGATATTGGTGGTTATCCATACATAAATCCAAAACGTAAAGTGTATGGTATGTTTTACGAAGTTGGTGGAAATGCAGCATCGCAATCACAGTTTTATGTTACAGATAGTATAAATCATTTTTTAACAGGATCGTTATATTTTTACGCAAAACCTAATTCCGATTCTATATTACCTGCAGCACATTACTTAAAAAACGACATTCAAAAATTAATGGAAACCATTACTTGGAAATAATTAAAATCTATGATGAATTGGGAACAGCTATTGTCTCTTAAAAGACAAGGCGATAAAAATAAACGATTAAGAAAAGAACAAGACGAAACACGTTTAGGATTTGAGGTAGACTACGATCGGATTATTTTTTCTACAGAATTTAGAAGCTTACAAGATAAAACACAAGTTATTCCATTATCTAAAACAGATTTTGTTCATACACGTTTAACACACAGTTTAGAAGTTAGTGTAGTTGGTCGATCTTTAGGTCGTTTAGTTGGAAAAAAAATATTAGAAAAACACCCAAATTTAAAAGATAGTTTAGGATATCAGGCAAACGATTTTGGTGCCATAGTAGCATCTGCGGCTCTAGCTCACGATATTGGGAATCCACCTTTTGGACATTCTGGAGAAAAAGCAATAGGCGAATTTTTTATATCTGGCGAAGGACTTCAGTATAAAGACCAATTAACAAACAAAGAATATCAGGATTTATGCGATTTTGAAGGAAATGCTAACGGATTTAAAATTGTAACTCAATCGCGTCAAGGTAGAGAAGGCGGACTAAGATTAAGTTATGGAACGTTAGGTGCTTTTACAAAATATCCAAAAGAATCGTTGCCAAAAAAACCAACAAATGCTATATCAGATAAAAAGTATGGTTTTTTTCAATCCGAAAAAGAATCTTTTATAGAAATAGCTTCAGAATTAGGAATGATTAAAAGAGGCAAAAACGAAGATATTAGTTTTGCACGTCATCCTTTAGCTTTTTTAGTAGAAGCCGCAGACGATATTTGCTATACTATAATTGATTTTGAAGATGGTATAAATCTAGGTTTAATACCAGAAGAATTTGCTTTAGAGTATTTAATTAACTTGGTTAGAGACTCTATTAATAAAAAAAAATATACCCAATTAGAAAACACGCAAGACCGCTTAAGTTATTTAAGAGCTTTAGCAATAAATACATTAATTAACGAGGCTGCAACTATCTTTTTAGCAAACGAGTCTGCTATTTTAAAAGGTGAATTTTCACTTTCTTTATTAGACAAAAGTAAATACGAAGCACAAATTAGCGACATTATTAGCCTAAGCATAGATAAGGTTTACAGATGTCAAGAGGTTATAGATAAAGAGATTGTAGGTTACGAGGTTATTAAAACATTATTAAGTAGTTATATAAAGGCAGTAAACAATAATTATTATAATGAAACTACTGCATATGATAGATTGTTATTAAACAACTTACCTAAAACTATAAATTATAATTCCGATTCTGAATATGAAAGATTGTTAAACGTGTGTCATTTTATATCCTTATTATCCGACTCTCAAGCCATTATGCATTTCAATAGGTTAAAAGGTGTTATTTAGTGTTTAATTGTTAAATTATTCGGTTTAACTTTAAACTATTAATAATTAACATTATCTTTAGTGCTTAATTTAATAAAAGTGTAATCATGAAAAAGAGTTACTTACTATTACTTTTTGTTTTTATATCCTATTGTGTAAATGCACAGTATTATGATAATTCAATTAAAAAAGTAGATTTATCAATTATCCAAAATGCATTAAATAATCAAAAGAATAGTCCATATTCCTCTGCAGATGTTTCTTCTTGGATGGTTAAAAGTGACGCATCTTCAAGGTCCCAAAATAGTTGGTTCTATTATGTAGTTCAAACTCATAACTCAATAGAGGTTAGAAATGCAATAGCAAATGTTTTAGTTAATAACAATATTGCAACCATTAATAATTCTAATTTTGTGCCAAATTTAGAGTCAAAAATTAATGCACTAACACCAGAGATAACTGCTTTAGATGCCATTGGTAAAGCTCTTGAATTTCATGGCCTTAAAACACCTAATACAATTAAGCTATTAGATTTTGATAAGACTAAAAACGTGTATGAGTTTTCTAAAACAGAAGAATTACAGAGTAATATAAAAGTTAATTTAATTTATGAAAGAGTTTCAGACGCAAATATTATTTTAACTTGGAATGTAAATTTAGATTTAAAATCGGGTAAACACTGGTGGAACACCAGAATAGATGCTGTTACAGGAAAGTTTGTAAATCAAAATGACTGGGTTACAACTTGTAATTGGTCTTTAAACCAAGATCATACCAACCATAACCATACAGTTAAGCAAAAAAACGAATTAGATTTTGTAAAGTCTGTTTACAGAGAAAAGGCATCAATATTAGCTAGTAGCTATAGAGTTTTACCTTATTATGTTGAAAGTCCAAATCATGGAAGCTTTGAATTAATTTCTAATCCAGATGATGCATTTGCATCTCCAAATGGATGGCATAATGATGGAATTTCTTATGTAACTACACGAGGTAATAATGTAGTAGCAAGAGATGATCAAGATGGAAATAATGGAAATGGACCATTAACTAATCAAAGTTCACCAGGTTTAATTTTTGATTATATTTATGGTGGATCAGGTGTTGCTGCAAGTAGTTATATTAATTCTTCAACTACGCAGATTTTCTACATGAGTAACGTTGTACACGATGTTTATTATAAATATGGTTTTGATGAAGCTTCTGGGAATTTTCAACAAAATAATTTTGGAAATGGAGGAACCGATGGCGATCCTGTAAATTCAGATGCTCAAGATGGTAGTGGTCTTAATAACGCTAACTTTTCTTCACCGCCAGATGGTAGTTCAGGTAGAATGCAAATGTATTTATGGAATAACGGAGCATATAATCCAAATGCATCACCTCTTTTAGTTGTAAATAATACTGTTTTATCTGGTAATTATGATGCATTGGATAATAATTTTAATCCTGGTAATGTAATTATACCTTCACCAATAACAGAAGATTTAGTTTTGGTTATTGATAGTGCTCCTGATACTTCTGATGCCTGTGATGCAATCATTAATGCGACAGAGATTAATGGTAAAATAGCAGTAATAAGAAGAGGTATATGTACTTTTGTGTCTAAAGTTGTGGCTGCAGAAAATGCTGGAGCAATTGCTGTTTTAGTAATTAACAATCAAGCAGGAGATATTACTATGGGTGGAGCAGAAGCTGCTATAACCATTC
The DNA here is from genome assembly GCA_938073895.1 of uncultured Flavobacteriaceae bacterium. Classification (GTDB taxonomy): domain Bacteria; phylum Bacteroidota; class Bacteroidia; order Flavobacteriales; family Flavobacteriaceae; genus Aurantibacter. The sequence continues at coordinate 10,926 of CALJFB010000039.1, read as the reverse complement.
CTTCATATAGTTTAAATCAAGCTGATGGTGAAGCTTTAATTAATCAAATGAGTACAAGTACGGTAAACGCAACTTTTAATCCGCCTACAGTAGCACCACCATTTGTAAATATTGATGGTGATTATGATAATGGTGTTGTTGGTCATGAATATGGTCATGGTGTTAATATTAGGTTAGTTGGTGGTAGATTTAATTCTGGATGTGTTAATGCAAACGAGTCTATGGGCGAAGGTTGGGGTGATTATATTGGAAAAATCCTATTACTTAAAAACGTAGACAACGGAATTGCTTTAAGTGGAACAGGAACATTTGTTGTTGGTCAAGCACCAAATGGTATTGGAATTCGTCCAGAGCCTTATTCTGGAGATATTTCTAATAATCCAATGACTTATCAAACATTAATAGAAGATCCAACAAATGCAACTTATACGATACCTCATGGTGTTGGCTCGGTTTGGGCAGGTATGCTTTGGGATTTGACATGGGATTTAATTGCTATTCACGGTTTTACAGACAATATTTACGATTCGAATGGAATGTTTGGTAACACTATAGCTTTAAATTTAGTTGTAGAAGGTATGAAGTTAACATCTTGTAACCCAGGATTTATAGATGGAAGAAATGCTATTTTACAAGCAGATCAGAATTTGTATGGTGGAGCTAATCAATGTGCTATTTGGAGTGCTTTTGCTAGAAGAGGTTTAGGAGTTAATGCAACCCAAGGTTCAGCAAACACGACTTCAGATGGTAATTCAGATTTTACTTTACCTTTAGCCTTAGGTTGTACACCAGATTACTTAATTACTAATGGAGACGATGGATCTAAGACAATTTGTAAAGCTTCAGAAACTAGTGTTGTTTACGAATTTGTTTTTAACGAGCAAAATGGGTTTGATGTAGATACACCTTTTGCAGCAAGTGGTTTACCAGCAGGTGCAACTGCTTCGTTTTTACCGGCAACAATGAGCGATACAGGATTATTTAAAATGACTGTTTCTGGTATATCTCCAACTACTGTAGGAACTTATAATATTGTTGTAACTCCAGGTGGAAATACAGCCAAAAACGTAGATGTTGATTTAATAATTAACGATTCTAACCCTAATCTTACAGATGGTGATACAGAGTTTTCTATTAATTCTGGAACATATATGTCATTTATAGATGGTGCTACAATAGAGTTTGCTCCTGGAGCAGACTTAAATTTAAGATTACCAGCAACTGCATTTGATGGGACTTTAGTTTGGACTGGTCCAAACGCAGTAACTTACACTTCAAACTCTTTAAGCTTTACAAGTGTTGCGGATAATGATGTAGCAGTTGAAGGTGCTTGGACGGTTCAAGCTAGTTTTACAAACGATTGCGGTTCAAGTTTTACACCTCAAGTAGTTAATTTTACTGTAAATATTGATGCGAGTTTAAGTCTTTTAGATAACAATATTAATGAGTTTAGTGTATTTCCTAATCCAACTAATGGTATTGTTACTGTTTCTGGATTAAATAAATCTAAGTCTTTAAACCTACAATTAATAGATATTACAGGTAGAGTTGTTTATGCTAAAGTTGTTAAAACAAATAATCAGAATAAGATTGAAATTAATATGTCTAGTTTATCAACTGGAACTTATTTTATTCAAATAGAATCAGATTCTAATAAAACAGTTAAAAAAATTATTAAGAGATAATCACATTAATAAGTTTGTAAAAAAAAGCGTTTCAATTATTTGAAACGCTTTTTTTAGTTTAATGATTTTATTTTATCAGCTATTTTGTAGTGAGAAAGATCTAATTTGTCTTGCAATTCTTCTGTGGTACCATGCGTTATAAACTCATCAGGAATACCTAAAGATTCAATTTTATTTTTATAATTATACGTTGTAGCAAATACTGAAACTACACTCGCTAAACCTCCAATTATGGCGTTATCTTCAATTGTAAGTATGGTTTTAAATTTTTTAAATATAGAATGAAGTAACTCTATATCTAAAGGTTTTATAAATTTTATATCAAAATGAGCAATTTCAGATGCGTTATCTATTAAATTTAATGCATTTTCAACATTTGTAGCAATTGTGCCAATAGATAGGATAGCCAGGTTTGATCCGTTTTTTAATTGTTCTGACTTTCCAATTTTAAGAGCTTTAAATGGTTGTTTCCAATCTAATATTTGTCCTCGACCTCTTGGATAACGAATTGCAATTGGTTGATTTAATCCTAATTGTGCAGTGTAAAGTATGTTTCTTAGTTCAATCTCGTTTCTAGGCGCAAATATTATTAAGTTAGGAATACAATTTAGGTAACTTAAGTCAAAAGTACCATGATGAGTTGGTCCATCTTCACCCACTAAACCTGCACGATCAATACAGAAAATTACAGGTAAATTTTGTAAAGCAACATCGTGAATAATTTGATCGTAAGCACGTTGTAAGAACGTAGAGTAAATGGTGCAAAATGGTATTAAACCTTGTGTTGCCATTCCTGCAGCTAAAGTTACTGCATGTTGTTCTGCAATTCCAACATCAAAAGCTCGATTTGGAAAAGCAGTCATCATATATTTTAATGAGCTTCCAGTTGGCATAGCTGGAGTTATACCAACAATTTTAGGGTTATTTTTTGCTAATTCTAAAAGAGTAAATCCAAATACATCTTGAAATTTTGGTGGTAATTTATCTTTAGCGCTCTTATTTAAATCGCCAGTTTTTGGGTTAAATTTTCCTGGAGCATGATATGTAATTTGATTTTCTTCGGCTTGTTTTAAACCTTTTCCTTTTGTAGTGACTATATGAAGAAATTTTGGTCCTTCAACTTTTTTAAGTTCTTCTAAAGTGGATATTATTAGTTCTAAATTGTGGCCATCAATTGGGCCAAAATATTTAAAATTTAAGGCTTCAAAAATATTATCTCTTTCAGAGGATTTATTTTTTACATTAGTTAGGTATTCTTTTAATGCACCAACACTTGGGTCAATACCAATAGTATTGTCATTTAGAATAACTGTAATATTGTTATTTGTTGCTCCAGCATGATTTAAAGCTTCAAAAGCCATTCCGCTAGCTATAGATGCATCTCCAATTATGGCAATATGTTCTTTATGTTCTTTATTTATTTTTGATGCTATTGCCATTCCTAATATGGCGGAAATTGATGTTGATGAATGTCCGGTTCCAAAAGTATCGTATTCGGATTCGCTTATTTTTGGAAATCCACTAATTCCACCAAACTGTCTATTGGTATCAAAAACACTTTTCCTTCCTGTTAAAATTTTATGTCCGTAAGCTTGGTGTCCAACATCCCATAAAAGTAAATCTGTTGGCGTGTTATAAACGTAATGTAGTGCAATAGTAAGTTCTATTACACCTAAGCTAGAACCTAAATGTCCGGCTTTAGTTGCAACTATATTTATAATAAAATGCCTTAATTCTTTAGAAAGTAACTTAAGTTCCAGAAAACTTAATTGTTTTAATTCTCTAGGATAATCAACTTTATTTAAGACATTGTATTTCATTTCGCTAATAATATTAAGCAAAATTAACTAAAAATCATTTGATATGTTATAGATAAGATTTTATTATAACTCTATTTTTACATAAATGTTTCTGCTTTTTCTACCATGTTTTTACTACCACAGAAAAAAGGGACGCGTTCGTGTAATTCTGTAGGTTTAATATCCATAATTCTATTTTTCCCATCACTAGCTTTTCCATTTGCTTGTTCTGCAATAAATGCCATTGGGTTACATTCGTAAAGTAAGCGTAGTTTTCCGTTTTTATCTTTTGATGTTTGCGGATAGAAATAAATACCACCTTTTATCATGTTTCTATGAAAATCAGATACTAAACTACCAATATATCTAGAAGTATATGGTCTATCGCCTTCTTCTTCTTGACAATATTTAATGTAATTTTTAACACCTTGAGGGAAATGAATATAATTTCCTTCGTTTACAGAGTAAATATTTCCATTCTCTGGAAATGTCATATTTGGATGCGACAAGTAAAATGTTCCAATTGCTGGGTTTAGTGTAAAGCCATTTACACCATGACCAGTAGTATAAACTAGCATTGTAGACGTACCGTAAACAACATAGCCAGCAGCAACTTGATCGCTACCTTTTTGTAAAAAATCTTCAATAGTTACTGGAGTTCCAACAGGTGTAACACGTCTGTAAATAGAAAATATGGTTCCAACAGATACATTAACATCAATATTACTAGAGCCATCTAAAGGATCTATTAAAACAACATATTTATTTTGGTTATTGGTATCTTGGCTGTTTATAGAAATAAAATCATCTTCTTCTTCACTAGCAATTCCACAAACAATATTTCGTTTTGTTAAGGTCTGTATAAATTTATTGTTAGCATAAACATCTAGTTTTTGTTGGTCTTCACCTTGAATATTAGTATCTCCTGCATTTCCTATTATGTCTACTAATCCAGCTTTATTAACTTCGTGATTTACTACTTTTGCAGCTAAACGAATTGAATTAATTAAACGAGATAATTCTCCTGAGGTATATTTAAAAGACGATTGATTTTCTATAATAAATTCACCTAAGGTTTTTGGAGTAGAAGTCATACTTATTAAATTTTGATACAAATATCGCATAAATTTTCACTTGCAATAACGTTTTCGTGAAATATTCTAATGAAGAAACACTAACTTTAAATTATATTTGATAAATTAAGCAGTTAATATGGACTTTAAAATTAGATTGGCAACCAAAAAAGATATGCCCCAAGTTTTAGATTTAATTCAGGAATTAGCTGAGTTTGAGAAGGAACCAAATGCCGTTTTAATTTCTGTAGAGGAATTAGAGCGCGAAGGATTTGGAAATCATCCCATTTTTAATTGCTTCGTAGCAACTCATAAAGATACAATTATTGGCATTGCCTTAACTTATATTAGATATTCTACTTGGAAAGGAAAAACACTACATTTAGAAGATTTAGTTGTAAAAGAAGCGTTTAGAGGTTCTGGTTTAGGTTCCAAATTATTAGACCAAGTTATTAAACTTGGAGCATCTCTAAAGGTTAGGCGTATAAGTTGGGAAGTTTTAGACTGGAACACTCCAGCAATTAATTTTTACGAAAATAAAGGTGCTACAATTTTAAGAGATTGGCATTTAGTACAAATGGATGAAAATAGTATTCAAAACTATTTAGAAAAGCTATAATATGAGAGTTTTTAAATTTGGTGGAGCTTCTGTAAAAGATGCTAATGGTGTTAAAAATGTAGTAAAAGTTTTAAATTTTACAGGACATAAAAATACATTAATAGTGGTTTCTGCAATGGGTAAAACTACTAATGCTTTAGAGCATGTTATAGATTGTTATTTTAATAATAAAAGTGAGTTGTTGACTTCTATTTTTGAAGTCGAAAAATATCACAAAGCTATTTGTTTAGAGCTTTTTAAAACAGAAACTCACCCAGTTTTTAGTACCATAAAAATTTGTCTGGAAGACCTACAATTATTTTTGAAGACTAATAAATCTCCCGACTATAATTTTGTTTATGATCAAGTAATTGGTTTTGGAGAACTTTTATCTACAATAATAATTAGTGCCTATTTAAATAATATAGGTCTAGAAAATACGTGGTTAGATGTAAGACCACTTATTAAAACAGACAGTTATTTTAGAAAAGGAAACGTAAATTGGGAACAAACACAGCAAGAAATTAAGCAAGCAGTTTCTAAAAACACTTTGTATGTAACACAAGGTTTCTTAGCAAGCGATGCTAATAATTTTACCACAACTTTAGGTAGAGAAGGAAGCGATTATACTGCAGCAGTTTTTGCTTATGCTTTAAATGCAGAAAGTGTTACTATTTGGAAAGATGTTCCTGGTGTTTTAAATGCAGATCCAAGATATTTTGAAGACACTAAGTTGTTGGAAAACATTTCTTACACAGAAGCAATAGAATTAGCTTTTTATGGTGCATCTGTAATCCATCCTAAAACGCTGCAACCATTACAACAAAAAGAAATCCCACTCCATGTAAAGTCTTTTTTAAATCCAGAAAATAATGGTACAGTTGTAAATAAAATTAAAGGTATTTATCCGCTAATGCCTTGTTTTATATTAAAGCGTAATCAAATTTTAATATCTCTATCTACATTAGATTTTTCTTATGCTGTAGAAGAAAATATTAGCGAAATTTTTACGTTATTAGCTAAGTATAAAATGAAAATTGATGTTATTCAGAATTCTGCAATTAGTTTTTCGGTTTGTGTAGAGAATACTTTTAATAATCTAGAGGCCTTATTATTGCATTTAAAAGCCAAATTTAAAGTAACTTGCCAACAAAATGTTAACTTGTATACAATTCGTCATTTTAATGATCAAGTTGTAACAGAATTAGAATTAAATAAAACGGTTTTATTGAAGCAGCAGTTTCAAGAAACCATTCAAATTGTGACCAAATAATAAACCAATGGGATTAGTAACTGCTAAAGAAGTAGCCAACGCCATAAATCTAAGTAAATACGGATTTATAGGTACGTTTTTGGGTTGGTTACTTATGAAACTCTTAAAAATATCTACGATAAATAAAGTCTATAATAAGCATAAGCATTTAAAAGAAGTTCCTTTTTTAAATGGTTTACTAGACGAATTCGAAATTAAATTTGAAATTCCAGAAGAAGATTTAAAACGATTGCCAAAAGATGGCGCTTATATTACTATTTCCAATCATCCATTAGGAGGAATTGATGGTATATTGTTATTAAAATTAATGCTAGAACAGCGCAAAGATTTTAAAATAATTGCTAATTTTTTACTACAAAGAATAGAGCCTTTAAAACCTTTTATAATGCCAGTAAATCCTTTTGAAGACCATAAGGATGCAAAATCAAGTCTTGCAGGTTTTAAAAATTCGATAATGCATTTGCGTAATGGACATCCATTAGGCGTTTTTCCAGCAGGTGAAGTCTCAACTTATCGCGATGGCAAATTAGTTGTAGATAAGCCTTGGGAAGAATCTGCAATGAAACTAATTCAAAGAGCTAAAGTTCCTGTTGTACCTATTTATTTCCATGCAAAAAACAGTTCTTTATTTTATAAATTATCTAAGATTAGCGATATTTTTAGAACTGCCAAAATACCATCGGAAGTTCTTACACAAAAAAGACGTGTTATTAAAGTTAGAATAGGAAAACCTATTTCTATAAAAGACCAAGAAGAGCATAGTACTTTAGCTACTTTTACAGAATTCTTGCGTAAAAAAACATATATGTTATCCAATTCTTTTGAGCCAAAAGAGAAAATAATTTCGACATTATCTCAAAGTTTAAAAACAATAAAAGCACCAAAAAAGATTGTAACTCCAGTTAACACTGAAGATATGATTAGCGAGGTTGAAGCCCTAAAAGAAAAAGATTGTAAGTTATTAACAAGTAAAAATTACGATGTTTATTTAGCCGCAGCTGAAGACATACCTAATATCTTACATGAAATTGGTCGTTTAAGAGAAATTACTTTTCGTGAAGTAGGAGAAGGAACTAACGAAGCCATAGATTTAGACAAGTTTGATACGTATTACCATCACATGTTTTTATGGGACAATGTTACCAATAAACTTGCCGGAGCATACAGAATGGGATTAGGTTCTCATATATTTAAGCGTTTTGGAATAGATGGTTTTTATCTTCAGGATTTATTTAGGTTTGAGCCCGAATTATATAAAATGATGAGTGAGTCTTTAGAACTTGGTCGTGCGTTTATTATAAAAGAATATCAGCAAAAACCTATGCCATTATTTTTATTATGGAAAGGAATTGTACACACCACTTTACGCCATCCAGAACATAAATATTTAATTGGTGGCGTTAGCATAAGTAATCAATTCTCTAACTTCTCTAAGTCGTTAATGATTGAATTTATGAAATCTCATTATTACGATCCATATATAGCACAATACGTGCATCCTAAGAAGGAATTTAAAGTAAAACTTAACGACGCAGATAAAGACTTTGTTTTTGATGCTACAGAAGCCGATTTAAATAAATTTGATAAGATTATAGACGAAATTGAGCCAGGTGTTTTACGTTTACCCGTACTACTTAAAAAATACATAAAGCAAAATTGTAGATTAGTTGGTTTTAATGTAGATCCATTATTTAATAATGCTGTAGATGGCCTAATGTATATTAAAATTACAGATTTGCCAGAAAGTACAGTTAGACCAGTTATGGAAGAGTTTCAAGAAGAATTAGAGCGCAAATTCTCAAGTCAAAGTGAGGATTAAAGTTACTGTTATATTTCTTTTTTTATGCGAATTACTTTTTTCGCAAAACTACTCAGGTCAAGTTTTAGATACGTTTACCAAGCAACCAATAGAATCTGTATCTGTATATTTTGATGGTACTACAATTGGCACCACAACTAATAGTAACGGTTTTTTTACTATTAATTTAAAAGATAATAAAAGCACTAATAGTTTATTAGTTATAAGTTTTATAGGATACGAATCCATAATAATTAATACTGATGCTTTTAAGGACAATACAATTTATAACCTAGTTGAGAAACAAACCGCTTTGGGAGAAGTTGTTTTATTTGATAATTGGTCAAGAAAAAAGAAACTAAGAGTTTTTAAAGATCAATTTTTAGGTTTTAATAAAGCAACTTTACAATGTAAGATTGAAAACGAAAAGGCAATTAAGTTGGTTTATAACAAACATAAAAAACAGTTGTATGCCACAGCTACAGAACCTATTATTGTCGTTAATAAAGCTTTAGGTTATAAGATTTATTACGATTTAATTGATTTTGAAGTTACTTTTTCTAATTGTATTAATTGTTTAAAAAAGGTAGAATCTGTTTTCTATTCAGGAACAACACGATTTGAAGAATTAAATTTAAAAAGAACAAAATCTAAATATATTAAAGCTAGACAAAAAAGCTATTTTGGCTCTTTGCTTCATTTTATGCGGGTATTAGCTAAGAATAAGACCAAAGAAGCTCACTTTAAATTTTTTATTAAATCTACTTCTAATACATCTAAATTGTTTTATAATACAGATGTAAAACATCTTGTTAAGGTCTCTAAAAAAGAAAGTGTAATTAAAGTAAATTTGCTTTACAAGAGTAAAATTATAGTAAGGTTTAAAGATTTTGAACAGTCGTTTTTATTGATACAAGATGACGATAAAACATTTACTATAGACGATTATGGAATTCATTCTCCGGTAGATAAAATTATTTTTGGAGGTAGATTTGGAAATAGTAGATTATCTACCATGCTACCAAATAATTACTATCCAAATTAGAGTAAATAAAATAGGCGCTTAAATTTAACGAAACTAACAAGAAGTTGATATAAGAGTTTAAACTTACAGAATGGATTGCCAACTCTATTTTCTTAGTTTTATATATCTATTTTAAGTAGTGTAAATGTTTTATTTTAATAATTGGTCTTTTGGTTCCCACAACTCTATTTTATTGCCTTCGTTGTCTAAAATCCAACCAAATTTACCGTAATCGTACTCTTCTATTTTACCTACAATAGTTACGCCTTCGTTTTTTAAAGTTTCTAAAAGTTCTACTAAGTTTTCTACTCTATAGTTAAACATAAACTCTTTTTTTGAAGGCTCAAAATATGTGGTGTCATTTTTAAAAGGACTCCATTGTGTACTGCATTCTTTGTCTTCTTTATTTTTCCACCAAAAGGTCGAGCCATAATTGTCTGTATTAAAACCTAAATGTTTACTATACCAATCTCTTGAGGCTTCTGGATCTTCTGTTTTAAAAAATATGCCGCCAATTCCTGTAACTCTCTTTTTCATAATAATTATTTTTTTAGACTTTTTTTGTACGTATCAATCCAATCTTTAACAGATAGTTTTTGACATAATTGTGCAATTAAATCAAAAGGAATTTCTTCTTGTTTTTTGAATCTAATACAGCTTTTTCCCATATCTAATTTACGCTTACAATGTTTTGGGTATTCTGTAATAAACCAATCATGAAGTTCTGGAATAGCGTAAATACCAGAATGATATAAGTTAATTGAGTTTTTCTGAGACGCAAAACTCATAAATGGTAAAGGCATTTCTGGATTACAATGGTAGCCTTCTGGATATGTATTAAGAGGAACAACATAACTTATCATTCCATATTGCATACATTCTTTAAAACCGCTTGGAAGATTTGTTTTTATAGTTGTTCTAAGTTGATTTAAAAATACGTGTCGTTCTGTTAGTGTATCTTTTATGTAATCTTCTGGAGATGTGGTTTTCATGTTAGATATTATTTTTTAAACTTAAATGTTTGACTTCTTTTTAAGAATGTATTTTGGTTGGTTGTGTAAAATGACAAAAAAATAATTAGTCTAGAAGTTGTTTGTATTTAGTTCTAACAAAAGTTTGCTTTAATTTTATCCACAATAGTTTGGGCAAGTTTTTCTTTACTTTCTAGAGTCCAACCAGCCACATGAGGCGATAATAAGACGTTTTCCGAATTTATTAAATATTGAAAAGCTTCTGGTATCTTGTTATTTGTAAATAAGTTTTCGAACGATGCTTTTTCGTATTCTAAAACATCTAATCCTGCACCTAAAATTTTATTACTTTTTAAGGCAACTACTAAATCTTTAGTAATTACACTTTTTCCGCGTGCTGTATTTATTAACCAAAATGGTTTTTTAAAGTTATTAATAAAGTCTTGGTTTACCATATTTATGGTTAATTCTGTTTGCGGTATGTGTAAACTTAAAACATCGGCTTTTTCTTGAAGTTCTTCTAGGTTTACTTGTTTGCAATTAGCATCTCCAATATTTGGTTTAAGATCGAAGCAAAGTACTTCTACATCAAAACCTCTAAGTTTTTTTGCAAACGCTTTTCCCATATTTCCGTAGCCAATTAAACCTACGGTTTTTCCGTCTAATTCTAGTCCACGATTAGCTTCGCGAAGCCATTTTCCGTTT
>CALJFB010000038.1 GCA_938073895.1 uncultured Flavobacteriaceae bacterium | reverse complement strand
ATTCCATTTGGTATTATTCTATCTTTTACAATAGGACCAGTTTTTTTTGTGCTGTTAGAAACCAGTGCAACTAAAGGTTTTAAAAGTGCTTTGGTGTTTGATGCAGGTGTAATTTTAGCCGATATTCTTTTTATTTTAGTTGCTTTTTATAGTACAGAAAGTTTAATAGAAAAAGTTAAAGGCGATTCTAATTTCTTGCTTTTTGGTGGTGTTTTACTAACCATTTATGGTGTAATTTCTTTTGTTAAAGCCAGTAAATCCTTTAAATCTATAGTTAGAGAATATCAAGAAATCCATATTCAACGCGATTATGGAAAGCTTTTTATTAAAGGTTTTTTATTAAACTTTATTAATATTGGTGTTTTAGCAGGTTGGTTAGGTTTTATTGTAATTGCCAACTCTATTACAACCTCTAAAAATGGTGTTATTTTTTTTATAGCAAGTATGCTAACCAGTTATTTTGTTGCCGATTTATTTAAAATGGCTGCCGCTAAAGCATTAAAAAACAAGTTAACTCCAAAACGAATTTATAAAACTAAAAAAATTATTGCTTTAGTAATTTTAGGTTTTGGAATTTTACTTCTAGTTCAAGGTTTTTTTCCTAAAGAAAAGGAATTATTAAAACAAAAAATTGAACAAATAAATCCATTAGATTAATATGAGTTTATCTGTAGAAAGAGACAATTTAAAAATTCTAAAATTAAGCTTATTACCTTTAGTTTTAATTATATTTTATAGTATTCAATTAGCTACCAATAATAACTTAGACAAACCACTTTTAGGTATAAATAGATTGTATTTTATATTACCTGGATTTATACTTTTTACATGCTTTATAATTTTAAATGTATCGCTTTATTTTATTAAAAACTACGGTTTAAAAATAGATAATAATGGCATTAAATTTAAAACATCTTTTATTTCAGAAGAACGTGTTAATTGGAATTCTATAGAAAAAATAAAATCAGTTAAAAGAAACCAAATAGCTGTTTTTGTAACTAACCCAGACGCGTTTATTAACTCTTCTAACAGCAAGTTTAAAACGTGGCTTTATAAACGCAACGCAAAAGTAATTGGAACACCAATTGTTATTACTACAAGTATGTTAAAGACTTCTAACAAGTTACTGTTAACCCAGTTAAACGATTTGCTTTTAGAATACAAGAATTAGGATTTTCAACCATTTTCGTGTCTAAATACACAATAAGATTACTATTAAGCAAAAGCTATTAAAACTCAATTAATAATTAAAATTGAAGTTGTGGTTAATTATTCCTTTATTCTGCGTCGGAGCGCAGAATGATAAAAAAAATCATTTTAATTGCTATCCACGTATTTGTATATGGAAAGTTGCGGTTTTGTGTGTGAGGATTTTCCGAGGGAAAATCAGACGAAAAAAAACATGCAACGACGTTTATTTAAGCCAAAAACCAGCATTTTTTTATATATGGTGTTGGCGTTAGTTTTTTATTTTCAATTCAGCATATTTATTTTTCAGACAAAATATTTCCGCTTTCATTTTAGTCAGATTTATTTTTCCTAACTTCAAGTTAGTCAAAATTGTTCCATCTTGTTTGCAATCATTATTATAATCCATTTCCGTAAACTTGCTCAAGTCAGATGAATTTGTCATTCGTAATTTGTCTCCATTATCGGTTTCAGCAATGAATAAAATCAGAGAGTCTTTTCTTTTAGTATTCAATTCCGTTAGATTTTTAATTTCCACAATACTTGGCCAAACGTCTAAATTCTGTTTTTTAATTATTGTTTTTCTCAAATTATGCATTTCAATCGGTTCATATTCTACACATTCTCCGCCTTTTTCCTGTCCAAAAATAATGAACGGAATAAACATTAAAAATAGTAATATGTTTGTCTTTATGTACTTCATTTCAAATTAACGCCAATTAACGTCTAAAACAAAATAACTAATTACTCTGGTTTTCCAACTAAAGTAAAGTCTAAATGCTTCTTCACTAAATCGGCTTTTTTAACTTTAACTATTACTTCGTCTCCTAATTGGTATTTAATTTTTGTTTTCTGTCCAATAATAGAATAAGTATCTGCATCAAACTGGTAATAATCGCCTTTAATATCACCTGTTCTTACCATTCCTTCGCACTTGTTAGAGATAATTTCTACATAAATTCCCCATTCTGTAGCTCCAGAAATAACCCCAAGAAATTCTTCTTCTTGATGATCTTGCATAAACTTAACTTGCATATATTTTATGCTATCGCGTTCTGCTTTTGTTGCTAAACCTTCCATATTAGAAGAATGCTTACATTTTTCTTGGTACGCATCTGCACTGGCACTTTTTTCGCCATCCAAATAACGTTGTAGTAATCTATGTGCCATAACATCTGGATAACGTCTAATTGGCGATGTAAAATGGCTGTAATAATCGAAAGCTAATCCGTAATGACCAATGTTCTTAGTCGTGTACTCAGCTTTACTCATTGTTCTAATAGTTAACGTATCTACTAAGTTCTGCTCTTTTGTACCATTTACTTCTTTTAAAAGGTTGTTTAAAGATGCTGTAGTAGATTTTCTGTCTTTAAAGTCTAACTTGTAACCAAATTTAGAAACAACGTTTTTAAGCGACTCTAATTTAGTGTCGTTAGGTTCGTCGTGAACTCTATAAACAAATGTTTTCTCTGGTTTTTGCTTTCCAATAAATTCTGAAACCTTTCGGTTTGCCAATAACATAAATTCTTCAATTAATTTATTAGCATCTCTACTGGTTTTAAAGAATACGCCAACTGGATTTGCATCTTGATCTAAATTGAATTTTACTTCAACTTTATCAAAAGAAATTGCGCCTTCATTCATACGTTTACCACGCATAATTTTAGCTAATTCGTCTAATTTTAAAGTGGCTTGTGCTACTTCTATAGAAGTTTGATATTCTTGACCTGTTAACGATACATCTGCAGGAATAGTAGTATCTATTTTATTAGGGTTTTTAATAACATCGGCTTTATTTAAGTCTACGTTATTTTCTATAATTGCTTGTGCTTCTTCGTATGCAAAACGTGCATCAGAATACGTTACTGTTCTTCCAAACCAAGAGTTTAAAATTTCTGTTTTGTTGTTCATTTCAAAAACAGCAGAAAAGGTGTATTTTTCTTCGTGCGGACGCAAACTACATGCACCATTACTTAATACTTCTGGAAGCATTGGTACTACGCGATCTACTAAATAAACAGATGTGGCGCGTTCGTAAGCTTCATCATCTAAAATAGTACCTTCTTTTAGGTAATGTGATACGTCTGCAATATGAATTCCTATTTCGTAATTTCCATTTTCTAAGACTTCAAAAGATAATGCATCGTCAAAATCTTTTGCATCTTTTGGATCTATGGTAAAGGTTAAATCTTTACGCATATCTCTACGCTTTGCAATTTCTTCTGGCTTTATTTCTAAATCTATTTGATTGGCAAATTCTTCTACTTCTTTAGGGAATTCTGCTGGTAAACCATATTCTGCTAAAATTGAATGTATTTCTGTATTATGTAATCCTGGTTTTCCAAGTACTTTAATTACTTTTCCGTTTGGCGACGATGATTTTGCGGTCCATTCTTCAAGCTTTACTAATACTTTATCGCCATCTTCGGCTTTAAGTGTTTTGTTAATTGGCACAAAAATATCGGTTGGCATTTTATGATCGTCTGGAACCACAAAGGCAAAATTTTTCTTTTCGTGAATTTGAATAACACCAACAAACTCGCTTTTCTTACGTGTTATAATATTGGTAATTTCGCCTTCCATACGTCCGTTTTTTCTACGTTTGTATATGTAAAGCTCTACAGTATCGCCATTTAATCCTTTATTAACGTTATTAGAAGCTATAAAAATATCGTCTGTAAATTCTTCGCAAGTCACATAACCTGTGCCTTTGCTTGTAAGATCTAAAATACCTGTATAATATTCTGTATTGTTAATTGCCTTAAATTTTCCGCGATCTACTTCTTCAATTTCTTCTTTAGCTTTAAGTTGCGCTAACTTTTTTATAATTTGATTTCTACCGCTTGCATCTGTAATATTTAATTTTGATGCGATTTGCTTGTAGTTGTAAGGTGTATTTCTATCCTTTTTTAATATACTTAATATAGTATCTTGAAGGTTTTGTATGTTATTGTGAGATGGTTTTCTCGTTTTCTTTTTACTCATGTAATTTATAATGTAATGAATTCCTAAGTTATTGGAATTTTTCTGATTTGTACCAATTATTTAATAATATAATTGATGTTAAAATAGCAATTAGAAGAAGATATTTTGCTATTAATTTTTTACAAAGCTACACTTTTTATATTAAACCAATGTTTCCTTACTATTAAGTTTACTAAAAAAGCCAGCTTATTAAGCTGGCTTTTTTAATTTTATTAGTGTGTTTTAATACTTTAAAACAGTTTTGCCCAAGGAATTTTAGCGCAAACTAATAGTAAAGCAATACTATAAAAAATAGCTATTTTTTTTAATTTTCCTGTTGAGGTTAATTGTTTTTTATGTTTAGAATATCCCATAGTAATAAATACTACTGCTAAAATCATAGCTATTGGATGTTCTACAACGTTAGAACGCATTATTGAGTTCTTCATAATTTCTCCCATAGACATTTCTGAAAAATAATCTGCAGCAAACCATAAAACAATTCCTATTAGTAATTGAATATGAGATACGATTAAAGTAAATAACGATACTCTAAAATCTCTTGGTTCGTATTCTTTTTTAGTTATAGTTTTAAAAACTGCGTTAAAGGTTGCTAATACTAGAATTAATAAGACTAAATAAGCCCAATATTGGTGTAATATTTTTACTGTTGCCATAATTTTTTTTGTTTTTGGTTATCTAAATTGTTTAAAATGTTTAATTAATTGTTGTGTAGATGCATCATGATGATCTAAATTATTACTGTCAAAATCGTTTAAAATTGTATTGGCCAATTGTTTTCCTAATTCCACACCAAATTGGTCGTAACTAAAAATGTTCCAGATTACACCTTGTACAAATATTTTATGTTCATACATGGCAATTAACTTTCCTAAACTTTCTGGAGTTAATTTATTTATAAATATAGAGTTTGTTGGTTTGTTACCTTCAAAAACTTTAAAATTAGTTAGTTGGTCTTTAATTTTTTGTGATGCTTTAGACGCTTCAAATTCTGCTAAAACTTGTGCTTTTGTTTTTCCTTTATATAGAGCTTCTGTTTGTGCAATAAAATTAGACATTAATCTGTCTTGATGATCTTGATTTCCATGTAAAGACGTTGCAAAACCAATAAAATCTGCAGGAATTAATTTTGTGCCTTGGTGTATTAACTGAAAAAATGCATGTTGCGAATTAGTTCCTGGTTCTCCCCAAATTAGGGTTCCAGATTGGTAATTAATTTTATTTCCGTTTCTGTCTACACTTTTACCGTTACTTTCCATAACACCTTGTTGTAAGTACGTTACAAATTTATTTAGGTATTGCGAATATGCAATTACGGCTTCACTTTCGGCATTAAAAAAGTTATTATACCAAACGCTTAATAAAGCTAGAATTACAGGGATATTTTGATCGAAATCTGCATTTTTAAAATGATTATCCATTTTGTTAGCACCTTTTAAAAGCGCATCAAAATTAGTATAACCAACGGATAAACTTATTGTTAAGCCAACAGCACTCCATAAAGAAAAACGTCCACCAACCCAATTCCACATTGGGAAAATATTATTAGCGTTTATGCCAAAATCTTTAACCTTTTCAATATTTGTAGAAACGGCCACAAAATGTTTAGCTACATCTTCTTGTTTGGCAGAATTTAAAAACCAACTTCTTAATGTATTTGCATTGGTTAGGGTTTCTTGTGTTGTAAATGCTTTAGAAACAATAACAAAAAGTGTTGTTTCTGGATTTAGCTTTTTAATAATTTCGTTAACATGATCGCCATCTATGTTACTTACAAAATGTGTTGTTAAATGATTTTTATAATATTGAAGAGATTCTACGACCATTGCTGGTCCTAAATCCGATCCACCAATTCCAATGTTTACAACGTCTGTAAATGCTTTATTGGTGTAACCTTTGTGCTCTCCAGAAATAACTTGGTTTGTAAAAGTCTCTATTTTAGCTTTTACTTCATAAATGTCTGGTATGATGTTTTTTCCATCTCCAAAAATTTCAGCATTTTTTGGGGCTCTTAAAGCAGTATGTAAAACTTCTCTACCTTCGGTTTCGTTTATAATATCTCCTTTAAATTGCGCTTTAATAGCTTCTTTTAAGTTTACTTCTTTAGCTAAATTTTGAAGTAATTCTAATGTTTTAGCTGTTACTCTGTTTTTAGAATAATCTACTAAAAAATCGTCCCATTTAATAGTTAATTTAGCAGCTCTTTTAGCGTCTTTATTAAATAGAGATGTCATTTCAACATCTTTTACAGTCTCAAAATGATTTTGTAAATCTTTCCACGCCTTGGTTTGTGTGGGATTTATTTTTGGTAGACTCATTTAGTAAATAGTTGTAATTTGATTGTCTTGATCTAATTCAATATTAATAGTTTCGCCTTCAAACGGAACAGCATCTAATTGTTTTTTTATAGGTGAAATATATTTTAGATATTGTTTTTTTAATTGGTTTGATATTGGTTCTGCTTCAGGTAGTTTTTGCTTAAAAGGATCTACTTGTTTTCCATTTTTCCAAAATCGATAACAAACGTGTGGACCAGATGTATTTCCAGTCATACCAACCCAACCTATTACATCGCCTTGTTTTACAAACTCGCCTACTTTTACCTTTCTTTTTTTCATGTGAAGGTATTGTGTAGAATATGTGCTGTTATGTTTTACTTTAACGTAATTTCCGTTTCCACGTGTGTAACTTGATTTAGAAACTGTTCCGTTTGCAGTTGCAACAATTGGTGTTCCTATTGCTGCTGTAAAATCTGTTCCTTTATGAGGCCTAATTTTATTGCCATAAATTGCAATACGTCTTCTTAAGTTATAACGAGAAGATATGCGTTTAAATGCTACTGGTGCTTTTAAAAATGCACGTCTAAGATTTTTAGCGTCTTCATTAAAATAATCTGTTAAGCCTAAAACTGTGTCTGTTTTAAATTCGAAAGCATAAAAAGGTTCTTTATTATGCTCAAAATAGGCTGCTTTTATGTTATGAATACCTGCATAAATAGAATCGTCTATAAATTTTTCGGTATAAATAACTTTAAATTTATCGTTTTTTTGAAGTCTTGTAAAATCTATAGTCCATGCGTAAATATCGGACATTTTATATGCTAAGTTAAAGCTTATGCCTTTATCGTCTAATGCTTCGGAGATTGTAGATGTTATATTTGCCGAAATTTCTCGTTCTACATATTTAATTGGCTTAGAGCTTTTATAGGCGTAAATAGAGTCTTTAAAGTTTATAACTACGTAATCTTCTTTATTTGGCTGATAAATAAAGCTTGTTGGTTTTTGTAAAGAATCTTTAGTACAAAGAAGTGTAAATGGTTTTCCTATTTGTAAGCGTCTAATATCGTATGTGTCTTTTATTTTTTCTACAATATTGTATATTTCGGTATAAGACACATGATTTTTGTCTAGAATAGCACCAAAAGTGTCACCATTTTTAATAACATCTTTTTTTACAATATAGTTGTCTAAATTAAAACCAAACTCATATAAAGAAGTTGCTTTTGTTGCAGCAATTTCTTTGGTATTGTTTGACTCTTTATTTTTAGTATTGTCGTTACAATTAAATAGGATTAATGAAAGCGTAAAAAGTGCTATACATTTGTTCCCCAATCTTTTCTTTCTTGTTCGCTCCATAATTCTGGGAAAAATATTCGTCTTTGGTATTTTGGGTGCATGTATTTTGTCCAATCACTTCCGCCAGTAGCTTCAGTAATTTCTCCGCCATTAGTTAGGTAATGTTTAGCGGCATTAAAATGCGCAATTACCCAAGTAATATTTACGGTATAATCGTAATGTCTCATGGCTTCAATTAAGCCTTTATCTTCTTGTATTTCCGAAGGTAAACCTTTAAAAATTGACCATAAGTTTTTAGTGGAATATTCTTTTCCAAATCTTAATAATTCTTCTTTGTAGCGTTCTTCAAAAGAACTAAGCATAAAGTTTTTTTGACCAGTTTCAAAGTCTTTACCAGCAACTTGCCAGTATAAATCATTAAAAGCGTCCTTTATGGTAATATTTTTACTTTTCTTGTGTCTAAAACGGTTATCTACAAGGTTTATTATTTCTGTAGATGCAAATTCTATTTTTCTGTATTGTGCGCTTTGATAACCACTTGCAGGTGTTAATGTGTTTCTAAATTTCATGTACTGCTTAAGATCCATTCCATGTTGCATTACAGTAAACGAAGAAGATAACATATCAAAATAACGACTTACTCTAGATAAACGTTCTTTAAAAAATGTAGCTGTTATGTTTTGTTCTGTTGCTAGTTGATCTAATTCCCAGAGCATCATTTTAAATAATAACTCGTTAATTTGGTGGTACATTAAAAACACCATTTCGTCTGGTTGATCTGTGCGTTGTGTTTGTAAACTTAATAACGCATCTGTATTTATGTAATCCCAATATGTAATTGGTTTACTGTGCAATAAACCATCTAAATGTGTATCTAAATTTTGGCTTATTTTCTTGTATTTATTATCTAATTTCGATAATATGTCTTGATGATTGCTCATAGTGTTTTAGTCTACAATAATTTTAAACTGATGCTTTAATCCTCTAAACGCTTCTAAATCAGCTCTTAAGGATCCTACAGCTAAGTTTGCCTTTACACGCAAAGGTATCTTATTTTTATCATTTGAAACCCATAAAGTTAGGCTTTCTTCTTCTTTAAATACGCGACCTGCCATAACATAAGGTCTAAACTTAAGTGTTTTTACTTTTCCAAAAGGAGTTTCTATTGTGTCTATTCCTAAATATTTAAGTTTAAAGCCATAGCTTTCTTCATCAAAAAACATGTCTAAAACAATTTCGTCGTCTATTTTTAGATTTTCGATATCTAATTTATTACGTAAATAATAAAAAGTAGATATCATATCTTGAATATCGGGTTTTGTATCTAAGGTTTTCGAGGTCTTATTTTCTTTGTTTTTAATTAGAACCTTGTGGTTTACTTGGTCAAAGTCTAATTCTAAGTTTTTTGTATGTCCACCTTCGTTAATATTTCTTATAAATTTATATGGTAAGTTGGTGGTTTTGTCAAAATAACTTTCATAACGATCTTTGACTTTAAAAAACCATTTTATAGCACCTGTTGTCCAGCCTTTTCCAACGACATGAAATACGGGTTTACCATTTAAATTGGTTTCATTTACTTTTATTGTGGCGTTACCAGCTTTAAAAAAACCACTATAGCTCATTTTAAATTTAAACCATTCGCCACTTTTAAATGCATCTTCTTTTACTTGTGAGTGTCCTATAGATATAAAGCTAATTGCAAATAATAATATGATGATTATTTTTTTCATAATTTTTAGGTTTTAAGTCAAATTACTAAAGTGTTATTTGAGTATCTAATAATTTATTTTGCAATTACTATTCCAAAAATATAAAACAAAAAAGCATCATTAGTAATTAATGATGCTTTTTTTAACAAATTCTTTTAGAATGTTATAATGTTCCTCTTTTTTCTTGTTCTCTTTCTATAGATTCAAAAAGTGCTTTAAAGTTTCCTGCTCCAAAACCTTGTGCGCCCATTCTTTGTATAATTTCAAAGAATAGTGTAGGTCTATCTTCTACAGGTTTTGTAAAAATTTGAAGTAAATAACCTTCTTCATCTGCATCTATCATAATAGATAATTTCTGAAGTTCGTTAATGTCTTCCTTCATTACATCCATATGCTCGCCTAAACGTTCTGGAATACCATCGTAATATGCTTGTGGTGGTGGCGGTAAAAATTCTATTCCTCTAGCTTTTAATTCCGATACTGTTTTAATAATATCGTCTGTGGCAACTGCAATGTGTTGTACGCCAGAACCTTCGTAAAAGTCTAAATATTCTTCAATTTGAGAACGTTTTGCTGCTTTTGCCGGTTCGTTAATTGGAAATTTAATTCGTCCGTTTCCATTACTCATTACTTTACTCATTAGAGCAGAATATTCGGTATGGATTTGTTTATCATCAAAAGATAAAAAGTTAACAAAGCCCATAACATCTTCGTACCATTTAACCCAAATATCCATTTGGTTCCAGCCTACATTTCCTACCATGTGGTCAATAAACTTTAAACCAACAGGTTCTGGGTTGTAGTCTGATTTCCACTCTTTAAAACCAGGCATAAATGTACCTTTATAGTTTTTACGTTCTACAAACATATGTACAGTTTCTCCGTAGGTATATATTCCTGCTCTAACTATTTCTCCAAATTCGTCTTTTTCAACAACAGGTTCCATATAAGATTTAGCACCTCTTTTTACTGTTTCTTCGTAAGATTTACGTGCGTCGTCTACCCATAAGGCTATTATTTTAACGCCATCTCCGTGTTTAACAATATGGTCGTTTATTGGCGATTTACTATGTAATGGTGTTGTTAGTACTAAACGTATTTTATCTTGTTTAAGTACGTAACTAACAGAGTCTCTTGATCCTGTCTCTAGGCCTTTATAGGCGTAAGATTGAAATCCAAATGCTGTTTTGTAAAAGTGTGCAGCTTGCTTTGCGTTTCCTACATAAAATTCTACGTAATCTGTTCCTAAAAGTGGCAGAAAATCTTGTGCACCTTCAAATATTTTTTCTAAACCGTAGTTTACTGATTTTACTTCTTTTTTACTCATTTTGTGTTTTTTTAATAGAGAAAATAGATTGTAGAACCTTTTAAAACCCTACTTATTTTCTTTAATAATTGTAAATTGTTTAGATAATCAAGTTAGCTAATTTTTAAATTGATTTAATGCTCTAACCATGATTTAAAATAATCTTCATCGGCAATTTTCATAGCTTCTTCGGTAACCATTAGTGGTTTAAAGGTATCTACCATAACTGCTAATTCTTCGGTTTGTTTTTTTCCAATACTGCGTTCTGCTGCTCCTGGATGTGGTCCGTGAGCAATTCCTGCTGGATGTAAAGATATATGTCCTACTTCTATGTCGTTTCTAGACATAAAATCGCCATCTACGTAGTAAAGCACTTCGTCTGCGTCTATATTACTATGATTGTATGGTGCTGGAATTGATAATGGGTGATAGTCGTAAAGTCTTGGGACAAAAGAGCAAATTACAAAGGCCGAAGTTTCGAACGTTTGATGTATTGGTGGAGGCAAGTGAATTCTTCCTGTTATTGGTTCAAAATCGTGTATAGATAATGCATATGGATAATTAAATCCATCGTAACCTACTACATCAAAAGGATGCGAGGCATAAACCATATCGAAAATTTCGTCTTTCTTTTTTACTTTAATAATAAATTCTCCTTTTTCGTTATTTGTTTCTAACTCGTATGGACGTCTAATATCACGTTCGCAATATGGCGAATGTTCTAATAATTGTCCAAACCAATTACGGTATTGTTTTGGTGTATAAATTGGTGCGTGAGATTCTACAATAAATAATCTATTATCTTCTGTGTCGAAATCTATTTTGTAAATAATACCTCTTGGTATTATTAAATAATCACCGTATTTAAAATCTAAATTTCCGTATATGGTTCTTAGTTTTCCGGTTCCTTTGTGGATAAAAATCATTTCGTCCGAATCTGTATTTTTATAAAAATATTCGGTTGTAGATTTTTTAGGTGCTGCTAAGGCAATGTGACAATCGGAATTTGTTAATACAATTTTTCTACTTTCTAGATAATCGTTTTCTGGTTTTACTTGAAAACCTCTTAATCTGTAAGACTGTATATTATTTTCTTTTGCAATTTTTGGTGCAATAGAGTATTGGTTTCTTATTTCTTTTACTTGAGTTGGTCTTTGTTCGTGATATGAGTTTGTTGACATCCCATCAAAACCTACAGTTCCAAATAATTGTTCGTAATATAAGCTACCATCTTCTTTACGAAATTGTGTGTGTCTTTTTGGTGGAATTTCACCTAGTTTATGATAAAAAGGCATATGTTTTCAAATTGAATAATTAATAGTGAAATGAATGTTTAAAGCCATATAAATAGGCTAATATTATTCTGGGTTTCTTTTGATAAGAAATTTAAGATGACTTAAAAGATTTTGCCAAAATTGTTTCATAGTCTTACAAATATCGTGATTTTTTTGCAGTTTATAAAACCTTATTTTTGTCTTAGCCATTGAAAAATTTGTATGACAACATATAAACATATAAGTGATTGATTAAATCTGTTTACTTTTTCTAAACACTTCAACATTAAATAGCGTGTTAGCTATGTCTGTAACTAGGCTTTTTATTAACAAAGAATCATTTCAAGTTTATTAATAACCAAATTTAAATTTACTTGGATATGCTTTTTAAAATTTTAAAAAGTAAGACTTTAAGCTCTTGTTTTTTGGTTTTATAATTAATTAAATACTAAAACCAATAGCCTACATTAAAAAGCCAGTAATGTTCCCGATGGTCTGGAGAATAGGTGTATTTAATTTCTATTGGACCCAGAAAAGAATCGTAACCGTAACCAAATGCATAACCTGTATATTTTGGGACGCTAAGCCAATGGTTTGTTTTAAATAAATTATTTTCTACGTTGGCATAGTTTGCAGAAAAGACTAAGTGATTTTTTTTAAAAACTTCGTAATCTAAATCTATATTTCCTTTTATAAAGCTGTCTGCACCAATGGTTAGGTAGTTATAACCATAAAAGGATTTAAAGTTGTTTATAAAGTTATTTCCATAACCACCTAGAACAAAATTTAAAGATTCGTTACTTTCTCGGTTTACAGACAGACCTGCCGAAGCTCCAAATTTTAGAGATAACTTATTTGTGGGAGATATGGCGTAGCTTAACGATCCACTATATATTGAAAATGGACTAAAATTATTGTTATAATCTGATGAAAAGGCGTAATAGTTTGCTTTTGCTTCAAATAGAACGCCTTTGTTTGGAAAAAATAAATTATCGAATGTATCATAGCTTATCTGCCCAAAAGCACTATATATATTACTATTATCGAATGTTGTTTTTCCTTCAGAATTATTTGAAACTATAGTTTTTGTATTTACTTCTAGTTTTTTGTGTTCTAGCCCTAATCTAAACGGAAAGTTTCTACGAAACTGTGTTTGTACAAAAACTTGGTTACTTAAGTCGCTATATTTTATGTTTAGTCTATTTACATTTGTAGTTGCTAATTGTTGGGAACTTAGTAAGTTTTCTGCTCTAATACCTTGTTCAAATTCGTTATATCTAGAGTTTACACCAACACTCCAGTAAACTCCTTTGTCTATAAAATAGTTAAAATTATACCTAATGTTATCTCCAAAAATTAGATCTAATGCCACAATATCGTTTTTAAATAAGAGCTTTTTTTTAGTTAGATTTACCAGTAAAGCTGTTTCGTATAATCCATCGTAATGAACAGCTAAACGTAATAAAGCTGTTTTTTTTGTTGCTGTAGTATTTACAAATAAATTATACCCATCTTGATTTTTTTTAAATTCGTAGAAAAAGCTATCAAAGTTATTTGTTGCAATTAAATTATTTGTGCCTTTATTAAACTTACTAAAAGTAACTTTAGAGTTTTGTTCTAACTTTAGTTTACTTCTAATGTAAGACGTTGTGTAATTCTCTTTCCCAGATATAATTATGTTTTTAATATTTAAACTGTCTGGTAAATTATTAACATTAATAAATGTTATTGGTTTATTTTGTTTTAATTTAAGAAGTTGGTTTTGTTTTTTTAATGCCGCTTTTTTACCTTCTTTAATAATTTTAGTTCCATCGTTAAAGGATACAATATTATATTTTGTAATATCTGGTTTTATATAAATATCTGTCTGTTTGGACTTAATTTTCATATCGTTAATAGTCCTGAAATTATTAATTTGAAAAAGAATTTCTGGAGCAGACAATAAATTTGCTCTATTAGCTAGTCCATCTTGAACGTCTACGCCAATTATAATATCCATTCCTTTTGCTCTTAGCTCATCTATGGGGTAATTATTTACTACGCCGCCATCTATAAGAAGTTTGTTGTTTATTAGTACAGGTTGAAAAAGAGACGGCAAAGAGCTACTTGCTCTTACGGCTTGTGGTAAGTTACCCGAATCTAACATAACTTGCGCACCATTTTCTATATTGGTTGCAATACAGAAAAAAGGAATTGGTAATTTAGAGAAGTCTGTTTGGTTACAATGCGGTAACATTAATTTTGTTAATAAATCGAAGGTGTTTTGTCCGCGAGATAAGGCAGATGGTAACTTTAATTTAAAGTTATTGAAAGGTAATGTTATGGCGTATTTTTCTGAGTTTTCTCTCTCATAAGTCGTTTTAGATTCTCTAGGAATGTTGTCTGTAATAAGATTCTCGAAATTTATATTTTTAAAAATAGAATCTAATTGTTTTCCTGAGTAACCAGATGCATAAAGCGATCCAATTACAGCGCCCATACTTGTACCAGCAACATAATCAATCTTTATACCTAAACTATCTATTACTTTTAATACGCCAATATGAGCAAAACCTTTTGCGCCTCCACCACTTAGAACTAAACCAATTTTTTTAGATTTAGGCATATTATTCTGAGCATTACCTAGTGTAAAACTTAGAACTAATAGTAATAAGGCTATTTTTTTTTTCATTTATTCTTTATGAAAATACTGATATACTTTTTGTGCTCTTGCTAGTCCAACAACTGCTTCTAGCTCGTCTAGTTTAGCATTTGAAATTCTTTTATTTGATTTAAAGACTTTCATTAAGTCTACAATAGTTTTTTCACCTATCCCAGGAATGGATTCCATTTCTGCAACTAATGCACCTTTACTTCTTCTATTTCTATGGTGTTCTATTCCAAACCTGTGTGCTTCATTTCTTAATTGCTGTATTATTTTAAGCGTTTCACTTTTTTTATCTAAATATAATGGAATTGGATCATCTGGATAAAATAATTCTTCCAAACGCTTTGCAATTCCGATAATCGCGATTTTTCCACGTAAACCGAGCAGGTCTAAACTTTTTAAGGCAGACGATAATTGTCCTTTACCTCCATCAATAATTATAAGTTGTGGTAGTGGTTTCTCTTCTTCCAATAACCGTTTATAGCGTCTAAAGACCACTTCTTCCATAGAGGCAAAATCGTCTGGTCCAATAACTGTTTTTATATTAAAATTTCTGTATTCTTTTTTACTTGGTTTTCCATCTTTAAAAACTACACAAGCGGCAACAGGATTAGTACCTTGTATGTTGGAGTTATCAAAACATTCTATATGTCTTGGTTCTTTTTGCAAGCGTAAATCGGTTTTCATTTGCGCCATAATTCTATTGGCATGTCTGTCTGGATCCGTAATTTTTACTTGTTTAAAACGTTCTAACCTATAATATTTAGCGTTTCTAATAGATAAATCTAAAATGCGTTTTTTATCGCCTAATTGCGGTAAACTTACCTTTATGTTTTCTCCAACTTCAACGTTAAAAGGCACATAAATTTCTTTAGAATTACTATTAAAACGTTCGCGTAATTCTATTATGGCTAATTCTAATAACTCTAAATCTGTTTCCTCTAATTTTTTTTTAATTTCTAATGTATGAGAACGAATTATAGAACCGTAAGAAATCTGTAAGAAATTAACATAACCAAAACTGTCGTCGCTAACAATACTAAACACATCTACATTACTAATTTTAGGATTTATAATAGTAGATTTTGATTGGTAATTTTCTAATATATATATTTTCTCTTTAATTCTTTGTGCAGCTTCAAATTCCATTTGTTCTGCTAAATATTTCATTTGACTTTTAAAATTGCCTAATGAGTCTTTAAAGTTTCCTTTTAAAATTTCGCGTATGGCTGTAATATTTTCTTGATAACCTTGTTCTGTTTCTAAGGCTTCGCAAGCACCTTTACAGTTTCCTAAATGATATTCTAGACAGACTTTGTATTTTCCGGTATTTACTTTTTCGGAAGCTAAATCAAATTTACATGTTCTTAGTTGATACAATCCTTTTATTAAATCTAAAAGCGTACTTACAGTTTTAGAACTTGTATAAGGACCAAAATACTCGCTACCATCTTTTATAAGACGTCTTGTAGAAAACACACGTGGAAAACGCTCTTTTTTAATGCAAATCCAAGGGTACGTTTTATCGTCTTTTAGCAAAACATTATAACGAGGCTTTAGTTTTTTTATAAGATTGTTTTCTAGTAAAAGCGCATCGGTTTCGGTTTCTACTACAATGTGTTTTAGATATGTTATTTTACTAACTAAAACTCTGGTTTTACCACTATCGTGAGTTTTTGTAAAATAAGAGCTAACTCGTTTTTTAAGGTTTTTAGCTTTCCCAACGTAAATAATTACATCGTTTTTATCGAAATATTGATAAACTCCAGGCGAGTTAGGTAGTGTTTTTAGTTGAAGTTCTAATTCTGGAGTCATTTTTAGGTGTTAATCTTAATAATTTTAATCTACAATGTTAGTTTCTCAAAGGTAAAAATTTAATTTCAGCTTAACTTTAAAAATTACTTTCAAATAGTTAAAATTAGTATAAATTTGTTAAGCTTTAATTTAAAGAATAGTTATATTCATTTTCGAAATCATTTTTATGGGTAAAAAAACGATTGGCAGAGAAGATTGCTTAGATTTTCCTGAATTAGACTTAAAAGAAGTTACTTGTAAAATAGATACTGGTGCTTACACAAGTTCTATACATTGTTCTAAAATTATTGAAGATGGCAAGTCACTTCGTTGTAAATTTTATAGTAAAGGACATCCAAATTTTAATGGTAAAGAAGTGGTTTTTAAAACCTTTACCTTTGCCGATGTAAAAAGTAGTAACGGACAAGTAGAAAACCGTTACAAGATTAAAACTACTATTATTTTCTTCGGAAAATCATATAAAATAAATTTAACTCTAAGTACACGAGACGATATGAAGTTTCCCGTGCTAATTGGTCGTCAGTTTCTCAAGAAAAAATTCTTAGTAGATGTAGACCTTGAAAACGAATCATTTAAACAAAAAAAATAATGAATATTGTAATTTTATCACGTAATGCGAATTTGTACTCAACCAACCGTATTATTGAAGAAGCGGAAAAATCTGGGCACAAAGTAGAAGTTATAGATCCTTTACAATGTGATATTATAATTGAAAAAGAAAAGCCAACTATATTTTACAAAGACAGACATTTAGATTATGTAGATGCTGTAATTCCTAGAATTGGTGCTTCGGTTACCTTTTACGGTTGCGCTGTAGTTAGACAATTTGAAATGATGAATGTTTTTACAACAGTTACTAGTGATGCCATTTTAAATTCAAGAGATAAATTAAAAAGTTTACAGCGTTTAAGTAAACAAGGTATTGGTATGCCAAAAACCGTTTTTACAAATTACTCTAGAGATGCGCGCGAAGTTATAGAACATGTTGGTGGCGCACCAGTTATTATTAAATTACTAGAAGGAACTCAAGGTTTAGGTGTAGTTTTAGCCGAAACTAAAAGTGCTGCAGAGTCTGTTTTAGAAGCCTTTAATGGTTTACAAGCAAGAGTAATTGTACAAGAATTTATTAAAGAGGCTAAAGGTGCAGATTTACGTGCTTTAGTAGTAGATGGACAAGTTGTTGGCGCAATGAAACGCCAAGGAAAAGAAGGCGAATTTAGATCTAATTTACATAGAGGCGGATCTGCTAACATTATTAAATTAGACGACGCAGAATTAAAATTAGCAATGAGTGCTGCTAAAGCTTTAAAACTTCCGGTTTGTGGTGTAGATATGCTACAATCTGAACGTGGACCACTATTATTAGAAGTTAATTCTACCCCAGGATTAGAAGGTATAGAAAAAGCTACAGGTAAAAATATAGCTAGAAATCTTATTAATTTTATAGAACGCAATACTAAGGCTTAATTTATGTTATATCCAGATGGTATTTTAAATATTCTTGGAAAATCTATTAAAAAAGGAGAATCTGCCGAAGCTAAATTTAGTGTTGCAAAACTGCATACAAATACTACGGTAGATGTTCCTGTAATTATTCATAGAGCAAAAAAACCTGGTCCAACGGTTTTATTTACAGCAGGAATTCATGGCGATGAGGTTAATGGTGTAGAAATTGTTCGACAGTTAATTTCTAAAGGAATAAATAAACCCAAAATTGGTACTATTATTTGTATGCCAGTTATTAATATTTTTGGATTTATAAATTTGCAACGCGAGTTTCCAGACGGAAGAGATTTAAACCGAATGTTTCCTGGAAGTAAAACAGGTTCTTTAGGTGGCCGAGTAGCTCACCATTTAATGACTGAGGTTATTCCAAAAGTAGATTATATATTAGATTTCCATACCGGTGGCGCAAACCGTTTTAATGCGGCTCAAATTAGAATACAGCCTGGGAATTCTCAGCACGACGCATTTGCATCTATTTTTGGAGCTCCATTTGTTTTGTATTCAAAAAACATAAAAAAGACTTTTAGAAATGCTTGTAATAACTTAGATATTCCTGTTATTTTATATGAAGGCGGAAAGTCTTTAAACATAGATAAAGACACTACTAAAATTGGTGTAGAAGGTTCTATGCGATTTTTAAACCATTTAGAGATGTTGGCAGATACGCACGAAGTACCTTTAGCTCAAAAGCCAGTTTTTATAGAAGAAAGTAAATGGCTTAGAGCTAAGTATTCAGGTATGTTTAAATCGGTTTTTAATGTAAATTCGTATGTAGAAAAAGGTCAAATTTTAGGATTTATTACAGATCCGTTTGGAAAACTTAATCATGCTATAAAATCCAATCACGCAGGTTATTTAATTAATGTAAACGAAACACCAATTGTCTATCAAGGTGATGCATTATTCCATGTATCATCAAAATTAAAAGATACAAATGACTAAAGCTAATTTACGTAAATCTTACAAAATTCAGCGTGCGGCTTTAACCAAGAATCATGTAGAAGCTTATAGTGTTGCAATAGCCAATCAGTTATTACAATTAGCTATTTGGGATAAGGATTATTATCATGTTTTTTTACCAATTACAGATCAAAAAGAAATAAATACCGAGTATATTTTACACGTATTACAAGGTAAAGACAAGCACTGTATTATTTCTAAAAGTGATTTTAAATCGTTTAAAATGACGAGCTTTTTACTTCAAGATAATACTAAAATAGCCTTAAATAGTTACGGAATTCCAGAACCAGTTGATGGTATAGAACTAAACAATTCTAAAATAGAGGTGGTTTTTATTCCGCTTTTAGCTTACGATACCACAGGAAATAGAGTTGGTTATGGTAAAGGTTTTTACGACCGTTTTTTAACTGAATGTAACTTAGATGTTATTAAAATTGGCTTATCGTTTTTTAAACCAGAAACAGAATTAATAGACGCTTTAGAAACTGATATTAAATTAGATTATTGCGTAACTCCAGATGAAGTGTTTAAGTTTTAACTATTTTACGCTTTGTGAGATAAAACCACTAATTTTTAAGTTTGGTGTTATATTTAAAACATTAGAATAGCACATTATATAGGTCTTTATTTTTTGTATAATTTTGCTAACTTCTAAAATCGACCTATGTTTTATTGACTTGGAAACGCTTTTTTATTCCAGAAAATTAATATTACAAATCCAATACTTATAGCAATATCTGCTATGTTAAAAACAGGTTCAAAAAACGTGAAGTATTGTCCACCAATATATGGAATCCATTCTGGCAAGTAGCCTTTCCATAACGGGAAATAAAGCATATCTACAACGTTTCCATGTAAAAGCGTATCATATCCGCCTTCTGTAGCTAAAAAAGATGCTACTTGTGTTTTGCTATCGTTAAATAGTACGCCATAAAGTACAGAATCTATTATGTTGCCTAAAGCGCCAGCAAAAACAAATATTAATGCAATTACTAGTACATTTGGACCTTGCTTTTTTAAGGTTTGTTGTAACCAATATCCTATTCCAACAATTGCAAATAACCTAAAAATAGTTAAACTTGTTTTAGCCGTTCTTTCGTCTATAAACGTAAAAATATCACTTAGTTTTGTGCCCCAAGCCATGCCTTTATTTTCTACAAAATAAATTTTAAACCAGTTAAAAACTTGAATGTCTTCGCCTAAAACAAAATGTGTTTTTACATAAATTTTAGAAATCTGATCTATCAATAAAATTAGAATGATAAAAAATGTCGCTTTTTTTAAAAACATAAGTTCATTGTTTAAAATGAAAACAGGTTATCTAAAGTATAAAATCTTTAAAATTTCTTTTAAGATTTATAATTAAAAATCTAAAAGAGGTTTTGACTTTGTTTAACCCAATATTAGAAAATTAATACTTTTAGATAACCTGTTTATTGGTTCTAGGAAGCATTAAACTGCTTACTGCATATTTTTTGCTTCAATACTTAATGTAGCGTGAGGTACAATTTTTAAACGTTCTTTGTTTATTAATTTTCCTGTTACACGACAAACACCATACGTTTTGTTTTGTATTCTTACTAGCGCATTATTTAAATCGCGAATAAACTTTTCTTGTCTAATAGCTAATTGGCTGTTAGATTCTTTGCTATTTACTGTGCTACTATCGTCAAAAGACTTAAACGTTGGCGATGTATCTTCTGTACCATTATTATGGTCGTTCATGTAAGCACTTTTAATTAACTCTAAATCGCGCTTTGCATGTGTTATTTTATTCTGAATTAGCGTTTTAAATTCTGCTAAATCTGCGTCCGAAAATTTTACTGTTGTTTTTTCTAACATAATTTTAAATTTTACTGATACCTAAAATGGTTTCAACATTATCAAATACAATTTCTGTACCATTGTTAACACTATCTACTAAATCAAGATTATTAATTAAGGTTTCAGTTTTAATGTATTCTAAATTTGCATTTACAGCTTTAGTAACTTGTGGTTCGTTTTTAATTTCAACGTTAATTCGGTCTGTTACTTCTAGACCAGAATCCTTACGTAAATTTTGAATACGATTTACTAGTTCTCTTGCAATTCCTTCTTCGCGTAATTCATCATTTATTGTAACATCTAGCGCCACTGTAATTGCACCTTCGTTAGCAACTAACCAACCTTCAATATCTTGAGATGTAATTTCTACATCTGTGCGTTCTAAAATAATAATTTTACCGTTACAATCGACATCTAACGTACCTTTTTGTTCAATAGTTTTAATATCGTCAGCAGTTAGGCTATTTATTTTATTAGCAATCTGCTTCATATCCTTACCAAAACGTGGCCCCAAAGTTTTAAAGTTTGGCTTAATTTGTTTCACTAAAATATCTGATGCGTCTGTTAATATTTCAATTTCTTTAATATTAACTTCGTGTTTGATTAAGTCTGATACTGCTAAAATTTCTTTTTTCTGTTGATTAGAGTCTACAGGAATCATTATTTTTTGTAGTGGTTGGCGTACTTTTATTTTTTCTTTTGCTCTTAAAGATAATACTAAAGATGAAATAGTTTGGGCATTTTCCATTTTACGTTCTAAGCTCTTATCTACATAAGACGCATCAAAAACAGGGAAATTAGCTAAATGTACACTTTCAAAAGTTTCTTTTTTAGTTACTTTATTTAAATCTAAATACAATCTATCCATAAAGAAAGGTGCAATTGGTGCGCCTAACTTTGCTATGGTTTCCATGCAGGTATAAAGCGTTTGGTATGCCGAAATTTTATCGGTTTGGTAATCGCCTTTCCAGAAACGTCTTCTACTTAAACGTACAAACCAGTTACTAACAAAATCTTGTGTAAAATTAGAAATTGCTCTTGCTGCTTTTGTAGGTTCGTATTCTGCATAAAATGCATCTACTTTTTCTATTAATGTATGTAATTCGCTTAAAATCCAGCGATCTAATTCTGGTCTTTCGTTTAATGGAATATCTGCTTCTTTATAAGAAAAACCGTCAATATTAGTATATAGCTGAAAGAAAGAATACGTGTTGTAAAGTGTTCCAAAGAACTTACGTTTTACTTCTTCTATACCATCTAAATCAAATTTTAAATTATCCCAAGGATTGGCATTAGAAATCATATACCAACGTGTAGCATCTGCACCGTAAGTTTCTAATGTAGTAAATGGATCTGCTGCGTTGCCAAGACGTTTAGACATTTTTTGTCCGTTTTTATCTAATACTAATCCGTTAGATACTACGTTTTTGTAAGCTACAGAATCAAATACCATTGTAGAAATTGCGTGAAGTGTATAAAACCAACCTCTTGTTTGGTCTACACCTTCGGCAATAAAATCTGCTGGAAACGATTTATTATTGTCAATTAATTCCTTATTCTCAAACGGATAATGCCATTGTGCGTAAGGCATAGAGCCAGAATCGAACCAAACATCTATTAAGTCGCTTTCACGTTTCATAGGTTGGCCAGATGCTGAAACTAATGTAATTTCGTCAACAATATTTTTATGTAGATCTAATTTTGCATAGTTTTCTTCAGAGTTGTCTCCTACAACAAAATCTTCAAATATATCTTTTGCTAAAACGCCAGCTGCAACAGCTTTTGCCATTTCGGCTTTTAATTCTTCAACAGAACCAATACAAACTTCTTCTTTTCCATCTTCGCTACGCCAAATAGGTAATGGAATTCCCCAATAACGAGAACGTGATAAGTTCCAATCGTTTGCGTTTGCTAACCAATTTCCAAAACGTCCAGTTCCTGTAGATTCTGGTTTCCAGTTAATGGTTTTGTTAAGATCGTGCATTCTATCCTTAACATCGGTAATTTTAATAAACCAAGAATCTAACGGATAGTATAAAATTGGTTTATCTGTACGCCAGCAATTTGGATAACTGTGCTTATATTTTTCAACCTTAAAGGCTTTGTTTTCTGTTTTTAACTTAATAGCCAGCTCAACATCCATAGATTTTTCTGGAGCTTCGCCATCGTTGTAATATTCGTTTTTAACGTATTTACCAGCAAATTCGCCCATTTCTGGTCTAAATTTACCTTGTAAATCTACTAAAGGCACTAAGTTATCTTGTCCATCGTTTACTAATAATGGCGGAATTTCTGGTATGGCTTGTTTGGCTACCATTGCATCGTCTGCTCCAAAAGTTGGTGCAGTATGTACAATTCCTGTTCCGTCTTCTGTAGTTACAAAATCTCCTAAAATTACTCTAAAAGCATTTTCGGGATTATCGTTAGGTAAGGCGTAATCTAATAATTGTTCGTATTTAATATCTACTAAATCTTTTCCTACAAATTCTTTTAAAATCTGATAAGGAATCTTTTTATCTCCAGTATTATAAGCATTTAATTCTTGGGCAGTTTCTACCAGAAAATTGTTTTTTCCAGCAAATTGTTTTCCAACTAATTTTTTAGCTAAAATAACTTTAGTAGGCTTAAATGTGTACTGATTAAATGTGTTTACTAAAACATATTCTATTTTTGGTCCAACAGTTAAAGCTGTATTACTTGGTAATGTCCAAGGAGTTGTGGTCCAAGCTATAAAATAAATAGTTCCTTCGTCTTGTAAAAAGTCTGGTAACGTATTTTCTATGGCTTTAAATTGTGCAACAACTGTAGTATCTGTAACATCTTGATACGTTCCGGGTTGGTTTAACTCGTGAGAACTTAAACCAGTTCCAGCTTTTGGAGAATACGGCTGAATAGTGTAACCTTTATACATTAACTTTTTAGAGTAAATCTCTTTTAAAAGCCACCAAACCGATTCCATATATTTAGGTTCGTAAGTCACATATGGATCTTCCATATCTACCCAATAACCCATTTTTTCTGTCAAATTATTCCAAATATCTGTGTAACGCATAACGGCTTTACGACAAGCAGCGTTGTACTCTTCTACAGAGATTTTTGTTCCAATATCTTCTTTAGTAATTCCTAGTTCTTTTTCAACGCCAAGTTCTACCGGTAAACCGTGAGTATCCCAACCAGCTTTACGCTTAACTTGGTAACCTTTCATTGTTTTATAACGCGGAAAAATGTCTTTTATAGAACGTGCTAAAACATGATGTACTCCTGGTAATCCATTTGCAGATGGTGGACCTTCAAAAAACACATAAGGTTCTTTTCCTTCGCGAGATGTTACACTTTTTTCAAAAATATTGTTTTCTTCCCAATAACTTAAGATTTCCGTTGCTACATTTGGTAGGTCAAGTCCTTTATATTCAGCAAATTTAGTACTCATAATAGATGTTTTGTCGTAAGTATGCGAAAATAAGGATTTTTGCGACAATACTAAATGAAGTTGTGTAATAAATGTATTATCGTTTTATGTGTAACCCAGATTTTTATAAAACATTAATTTAGGCTCTTGATTAGCTCTTGTGTTTATTTTATTGTTTTTATGGCGTTACCTTTCAGGTCAGGCTATACGCTATATCTTTTTTTTATGCTGAATTTATTTCAGTATCATTCAAAACAAAGGTGTTTATTTCTTTGCTATTAAGATTTATGTCTTCAAATAAAAAAAGGATGCCGCTTCTATCCTTAACGCGAGCAAATAAAGCTCGAGGTTTTATAAGGTAAACTCGTTAAGCTTATTTTTTAACTTGTGAAGCTAATGGAATTTCAGAAATTTTTAATAAAGTAAGTCTAATTTTGACACCTTAAGTAATAGTTTTTCATTATAATACAAGACATCTTTAGGTTGTACTATTTTATTTCTTCTTTAGTTTTTCTATAAATATGTGTGCCGCAATCCATACAAATACCTCTTCCTTTAGTTAAGGTTAAAATGTTGTTTTCTTTTAGATTAAGCAAAAAGTAGCCTTGCTTTTTAAATTTAACTTCGTTGCCTATAATATTTCCATATTTAAAAGGAATTACAAAAGTATCTTCCCAAACTAAAGTGTTATTTTTATAGAAATAGGCCTTTTTGTTTTTTGTAAATACTAACTTCCAATTAAGTTTTTCTTTAAAAGGCATTATTAAATTTGTAATACTTTCCCATTGCCATTCGCCAACTAAATCGTTTACTTTAATCTGGCTTTGTTTGTCTTTTATGTCCTTAATTCTATCTATAGCATAAGTAGATAAATAGCTGGTTTTATTATTTTTTGCAAATAAAAGATAAGCTTCTATTAATGTAGAGTCTTTAGTTTTGTGCCTTTTAAGTTGATATAATGGAATAAACTCGTTTAAAAAAGTAGACCTTAAAGCATCGGCTAAGACATCTTGTTTTAATAATTTTTCAAATTGAATTGAAGCTGAGGTTTTAAAGGAATCTATACGTGTATTTTTTACCAATAGTTCTTTTTCAAGCAGCACTTTGTCGGCTTGTAATTGCTTTATTTTACCTTTATTACAAGACGTAAAAATTACTATTAGACAAAGGTATAAGTATTTCATTAGGTGATTTTTGTGTATTATAACAAAAACTAAACCAAGTAATTTACTACATCTTCAATTTTAGAAATTAATTGAATTTTAATCGCTTTTGGTTTTATAGTAATCTTATTATATTTAGATACAAAAATGGTTGAAAAACCTAATTTCTCGGCTTCTGTAATACGTTGTTCTACACGTTGTACTGGTCTAATTTCTCCAGATAAACCAACTTCTGCAGCAAAGCAGAAATCGCTTTGTAAAGCTTCGTCCTCGTTACTAGATAAAATGGCTGCAACTACGGCTAAATCTATAGCTGGATCGTCTACTGTAATTCCTCCAGTAATATTTAAAAAGACATCTTTTGCACCTAATCTAAAACCTGCGCGTTTTTCTAATACAGCTAATAGCATATTTAAACGCTTGGCGTTAAAACCTGTGGCGCTACGTTGTGGTGTTCCGTAAACTGCTGTGCTAACTAAGGCTTGCACTTCTATCATTAAAGGTCTTGCACCTTCTAAAGTTGCTGCTATGGCATTTCCAGAAAGTTCTTCGTCTTTTTCAGAAATTAGAATTTCGCTAGGGTTAGAAACTTCTCTTAAGCCAGAACCTTGCATTTCGTAAATACCTATTTCGTTAGTGGATCCAAAGCGGTTTTTATTTGCTCTTAAAATTCTAAAAACGTGATTTCTATCGCCTTCAAAATGAAGAACTGTATCTACCATATGTTCTAGGATTTTTGGTCCTGCAATATTTCCATCTTTAGTAATGTGACCAATTAAAATAACTGGCGTATTGGTTTCTTTGGCAAATTTTATTAGTTCTGTAGTACATTCTTTGACTTGAGAAATACTTCCAGAAGACGATTCTATGTAGTCGCTATGAAGCGTTTGTATGGAATCTATAACAACAATATCTGGTTGCAAAGCTTCTATTTGCTTAAAGATGTGTTGCGTTTTAGTTTCGGTTAGAATAAAACAAGTGTCGTTTATGGGATTAATACGTTCGGCACGCATTTTTATTTGTTTCTGGCTTTCTTCACCCGAAACATATAATGTTTTGTAAGGTAATTTTAGCGCAATTTGTAGGCAAAGTGTACTTTTTCCAATGCCAGGTTCTCCACCAAGAAGTGTTAAGGATCCTGGAACTAATCCGCCACCAAGTACGCGATTAAACTCGCCATCAAACGTATCTAAACGTGCTTCTTTAGCAGAATCTATTTCGTGAATTAAAAGTGGTTTTGCATTTTTGGTTTTAACTGTGGTTGTAGATTTCCAATCGTTTTTTTCGGGCTTAGAAATTAATTCTTCAACTATAGTATTCCATTCTTTACACGAAGTACATTGTCCTTGCCATTTAGCGGTTTGTGTACCACAATTTTGACAGAAAAAAGATGATTTAAGTTTTGCCATTTATAGTCCGAATTCTGCTTTTAAAGCTTCAATTTTCTCTAAAACTTGATCTTTGTTAATAAAAGAACTGTTTTCCATAACATATGCAGCTTGGTAGTTTTTTATTGCTTTTTTAGGCTCGAAAGTTTCTTCGTAAAAACGTGCTTTAAAATATGAGCTTAAGTTAGTTTCTGGATATTCTTTTTTAGCAATTTTTGCTAATTCTTCTAAAGGTTCCCATTTCCCCGATTTTTTAATAGCAGCGTAAATAGCTCTAAAATCGTTATTTAGAATTTGTTTTTTTATTCCAAATAAATCCTCTATAGTTTGGTATTTTTCGATTAGATATTTTACAGGAGAATCGCTTAGTTTTAAAATAACGTCTTTGTATTCTTTTTTTGAAATTGGCTGATAAACCAAAAATGTACTTTCTAATGCTTTTGCAATAGAATGTGCTGGCAACATATAATGTGATGGCCCATTAAACGTATCTGAGTTAAAAAAAACATTGCTATTCTCTACGGCTTTTAATGTGGTTGCTAAAGCTTCTGTTTCTTCTTTAAATTTTGGAATGTCGTTAGTAGATGTTGCTAAATAATAAAATAATTTTGTTTCTGTTTTTGGAACTATTTCGCTAATCCACTTTGGCATTTCTGGTGCAAAATCTGGTGCTATTACTACAAAGGATTGAAATGTTGGTTGACTTTCTTTTTTTAGCATAAAATAGTTGGCGAAATTTGCGGATTTTCCATGACCTACTATCATTTTAAATTTTTCGAGGTTAAAGTTTTTGTCCATGTATGGTAAAACTTCTTGCATAATAAAATTCATGAATTTATATCCGTCATCAACTGGAAGCGAATTTTTTTTGTCGTACATTAAGTCTTTATCTCTATTTGCGCTTTGGTTAATTCCTACCACAATAGAATTTGGCATATCGTCCCAGAAAGAATAATAATCTACGGTTCCTGCAACAACTTCAAACATATAATCGCCATCTAAAACTACAATTAACGGATATTTTTTTCCGTCGTTTTCATAAGCATCATGACCTCTAGGAACTTGAATTTTTAATTCTCTAGTTTCGCCTAAAATTTCCGAAGTTATATTTTTATAAAGTGTTTGAGCAGAACCAATTGTTAAGCTTAAAAGTAGAATTAGAACTGTTGAGATTTTTTTCATCTTAATAAATTTAATGTATTTGAAATATACAAATTAATTCTTTTTGTTTAAAAAAGGCAGTAATATTAAAGATAAACCGCCGCAAAGTATAATTAATGCGGTTTGAGAAGCCCACATAATCCATCCAAAGGCGTAACTTGGATCTTTTGTAATACCAAAAATAGAAAATGCTGCAAATACAGCAACCGGATAAGAGCCAATGCCGCCATTTGTAGCTGCAATACTAAAGCTTGCAGAGATAAAACCAATTAATATGGCGCCAAATGGAATGTCTTGTAATTCCGGAATTGCTTGGCTTGTTGCATAAAACATTGCAACATACATTCCCCAAATAAAGAATGTATGGAAAATAAAGGCCCATTTTTTCTTCATTTTAAAAATGCTTAAAACACCTTCTACTAAACCGGTTAAAAATGTTTTTGTTTTTAATGCTATTTTTGAGTTGCTTTTTTTAATATAATAGATAAGAATTAGTCCCAAAATAGATAGTATTACTACTGCACCAATTATTTTATAAGGATTAAATCGCTCTGCAAAAAACTGATAAATAAAATCGAATTCTAAAAACAGAGTTGTAGTTATAATTAGTAGCATTATAATTAAATCTGCTACACGTTCTGCTACAATGGTGCCAAACCCTTTTTCGAAAGGAACGCCTTCGTAGTTTGTTAATATGGATGCGCGAGCAACTTCTCCGGCGCGTGGAATTGTATAATTAATTAAATATGTGGCAAAAACGGCCATTATACTATTACTAAACTTTACTTTATAACCTAAGGGTTCTAACATAAATAGCCATCTGTAAGAGCGCGATAAATGGCTTAACAGTCCTAAAAAAACACCTAACAGAATCCAGTATTTGTTAGCATTTTCCCAATAGTTTAAAATTGTAGAAAGCGGAACGTCTTGCAAAGAATACCATATTAAAAAAACTCCCAATAAAATTGGGAGCGTGATTTTTAATAGTTTTATAGTTGAGGTTTTCAATACTTATTTTAAAAGGTTTGTAGTTTCGTCTGGAAACACTAAACTTGGCTGAAACGTTTTAGCAGCTTCCATGTCCATAATACCATATGTAATAAGAATTAAAATATCGTCTTTAGATACTTTTCTTGCGGCTGCACCATTTAAGGTAATTTCCCCACTTTTACGTGGGCCAGGAATAGCGTAAGTTTCTAGGCGTTCGCCATTATTGTTGTTTACAATTTGAACTTTTTCGCCACGAACAATGTTAGCAGCTTCCATTAAATCTTCATCAATAGTAATACTACCAATATAATTTAATTCTGCTCCGGTTACTTTTACTCTGTGGATTTTAGATTTTACTACTGTTATTTGCATAGTTCAAAGGTAATTAATTTAAAGCAATATTATCTATTAGTCTAATTTTTCCTGCATAGACAGCAATAAATGCTCTGTATGTGTTTTTATTATGTTTTCTTTTTACAGTTTTTAGTGTTTTGGTATCTGCAATTATAAAATATTCTAAGTCAAGTAAATTATTTTTTGCAAATTCTTTAGTTACCCATTTTGTAACTTTACCAGCACTTTCTATGCCAAATTTACGTTTGGCTTCTTTTAGTGTTTTATATATAAAAGGTGCTTCGTTTTTATGGGCTTCGGTTAATCTAGTATTTCTGGAGCTCATGGCAAGTCCATTGGTTTCTCTATGAATTTTACAGCCAATTATTTTAACAGGTATATGATTTTTTTCGACTAACTTTTTAATGATTTGTAATTGCTGAAAATCTTTTTCGCCAAAAAAGGCATAATCTGGAGTTACAATTTCTAAAAGATTTTTTACAATTGTACCAACACCATTAAAATGGCCATCTCTAAATTTTCCTTCCATTTGGTGCTCTAATCCATCAAAAGAAAAAGATTCTGAAATTACGTTATTGCTATAGATATCTTGAATAGATGGTGCATAAACTATAATGTTTTTGCTTAATGTCTCTAAAAGTGCAACGTCTTTATCTAATGTTCTTGGGTATTTTTTTAAATCTTCAGTATTATCAAATTGTGTAGGATTAACAAATATACTAACCACAACTACATCGGTTTTATTAAAAGCTGTTTCGACTAAAGATAAGTGGCCTAGGTGTAATGCTCCCATAGTTGGTACAAACCCAATTTTATTGTTTTTAGCTTTTAAAGCCTTTACTTTATTGCTTAGTTGGTCTTTGGAATCTAAAACTACCATGGTTTTAATATAAGTTTAACGTGTGCAAAACTAAGATTTTAAGCTGATATCTGCATTAATTTTTGTATTTTTGCTTGTTTTTTATCCTATTTTTTTAGGATTTAAAAGAATTTTAGTTTAAATAAAGCTAAAAATTAAAGTTAAAACTAGAAGTATGAAGCTGATGAAAGATAAGAGGATATTATATGTATCTTCTGAAGTAGTACCTTATTTGCCAGAGACTGAAATTTCTTCAATGTCTTTTGAAAACCCTCGTATGATTAATCAACAAGGTGGACAAATTAGAATTTTTATGCCAAGATTTGGTAATATAAATGAAAGAAGACATCAATTACACGAAGTTATACGTTTATCAGGAATAAATTTAGTGGTAAACGATTTAGATATGCCTTTAATAATTAAAGTTGCATCTATACCAAAAGAACGTATTCAGGTTTATTTTATTGATAACGACGATTATTTTAAGCGTAAAGCCACTTTAACAGACGAAGACGGAAAGCTATTTGAAGATAACGATGAACGTGCTATTTTCTTTGCTAAAGGTGTAATAGAAACGGTAAAGAAATTAAATTGGGCACCAGATATTATTCATGTTCATGGTTGGTTAGCTTCTTTATTACCTGTTTACTTAAAGCAGTTTTATAAAGACGAACCACTTTTTAACGAAAGCAAAATTGTAACATCTGTTTACGATGCTGGTTTTGAAGGTTCATTAAATAAAGACCTTATTAACAAAGTTAAGTTTGATAAAATAGACACTAAAGAGATTGCTCTATTAAAAGATCCTACTTATACAAATTTAATGAAAGTTGCCATAGATAATTCAGATGCTTTAATAAAAGGATCTTACGAGTTACCAAGTGATTTAAACGACTATTTAGACGCTACAGATAAACCTGTTTTAGATTTTCAAGAAAAAGATGAATTTGCAGAGGCTTATACTAATTTTTATAACACAAGCGTTTTAGAGTAAACGGCTTTTTATTATGATTAAAAAAATTTCAAAATTATTGGCACTTTGCCTTTTTGTATTTACAGTATCTTGTGATAAAGATTTTGTAACAGTAAAAAGCGACTTAAGTGGTGCCCAAAATTTTAACGGTAATCTTGCAGTGTTTCCTGTTTTAGCTTATTCTAAAAAAACGGAAGCCTTACAAATAAATAACTTGCCGCAATCCTATTTAGGTGTTCTAAGAGACCAAACTTACCAAGTAACAACAACAGCTAATATAGTTACAGAAATAGTGCCAACAGTTTTTAATAAAGATTTTGGAACAAATGCATCTATTGAAAGTGTGGTATTAAATATCCCTTACTTTTCTACAAAATTAGATACAGACGAAGACGGTAATTCAACTTACACTTTAGATTCTATTTTTGGAAATCCAACGGTACCACTTAAATTATCTATATACAAAAGTAATTATTTACTTAGAACTTTAGATCCATCAACTAATTTTGAAGAATCTCAAAACTACTATTCAGATGCTTATTCAGATTTAAATCTTTCTGCACAACAAGACATATTATTATATCAAACAGATACTTTTGTACCAAGTTCAGAAGAAACATTGATTACAGAATTAAATGAAGAAACTTTGGAGCAAGATGTTGTTAAGCGATTTGCACCAAGCTTACGTTTGGATTTATTTAATTTTCCAGGCGCCGAAAATTTTTGGGATAATCTTCTAGAAATAAGTTCGGGATCTACACCAGAACACCTTACAAGTGCAAATAATTTTAAAGTTTTTTTTAAAGGATTAATCATTAAAGTAGAACCAATAACTAACGATGGAAGTTTTATAACATTTAACTTAAGTGACGTTGGTGCAAATATAGTTGTAGATTATACTAACGACGAAGAAGACGTTACAGGTTTTGAAGAAGATGTTAGAAACCCTTCTGAATACCAATTTAATTTTAGCGGCATAACTTTAAATACTTTAGACAATTCTGCACCATTAACAAATATAATTGGAGATGAAACAATTGGAGATGATAATCTTTATCTAAGAGGTTTTGAAGGCGCTTTTGCTGTAATCGATTTATTTGGAAATCAAGATTTAGATACTAATGGTGTGCCAGATCAATTAGAAGATTTTCAATCAAAAAAAGATAAATGGCTTATTAACGAAGCAAATTTAACTTTTTATGTAGATCAAACTAAAGTAATTGGAGAAGAACCAAATAGAGTTATACTTTACGATTTAAATAATAATTTACCAATAATAGATTATTTCTTCGATCAATCTCAAAATCAAATTAATCCCGATCAATCAAGAACAGGATTTTCTGTACCGTTAAACAAAGATGCAAACGGACAAGGAAAATATAAGTTACGTTTAACAGAGCATATTAACAATATTTTAATTAGAGACTCAACAAATACCAAATTAGGATTATTTGTAACTAATAATATTAATAATTTTGGAACATCTCAGTTAAAAACACCAATTATATTAGGTGCATCAACATCTAATGAAGTGGAGCAAGAAGCAGTACCTCAAAATACAATATTAAATAATAAAGGAACTGTTTTGCACGGGGCAACATCTAGTGTGCCAGTAGATAAAAGAATTAAGTTTGAAATTTATTACACCGAAGAAAATTAAGATGTATGTGTGGAATTGTAGGGTATATAGGTAAGCGCCAAGCGTTTCCAATAGTTTTAGAAGGTTTAAAGCGATTAGAATATAGAGGTTATGACAGTGCAGGAATTGCATTATATGATGGTTCAGATATTCTACTTTCTAAAACAAAAGGAAAAGTGTCTGCTTTAGAAGATAAAGCAAATAACGAG
The DNA here is from genome assembly GCA_938073895.1 of uncultured Flavobacteriaceae bacterium. GTDB lineage: Bacteria > Bacteroidota > Bacteroidia > Flavobacteriales > Flavobacteriaceae > Aurantibacter. Next base: position 2,939 of record CALJFB010000038.1, on the reverse strand, counting down.
ATGTCGTTAAAAGGTAATTTAGCTATAGGGCACACACGTTGGGCTACACATGGAGTCCCAAATGATGTGAATTCGCACCCACATTACTCAAATTCAGGAGATTTAGTTATTATTCATAACGGAATTATAGAAAATTACGCATCCATTAAAGAAGAGTTAATTAAGCGTGGTTACACCTTTCAATCGGACACAGATACAGAGGTTCTAATTAATCTTATTGAAGACGTAAAGAAAAAAGAAAAAGTAAAATTAGGTAAAGCTGTTCAGATAGCATTAAACCAAGTCGTTGGTGCTTATGCAATAGCTGTATTCGATAAGAATAAACCAAACGAGATAGTTGTTGCTAAATTAGGTAGTCCTTTAGCAATAGGTGTTGGCGAAGATGAATTTTTTATAGCAAGTGATGCTTCTCCATTTTTAGAATATACAAAAAAGGCCATTTATCTTGAAGATGAAGAAATGGCAGTAGTACGCCTAAATAAAAAGATTAAAATTCGTAAGATTAAAAACGACGAATTAGCAGAAACATATATACAGGAGCTTAAAATTAACTTAGAGCAAATTGTAAAAGGTGGTTACGACCACTTTATGTTAAAAGAAATTTACGAACAACCTACAGCTATTAAAGATACTTATAGAGGCCGACTTTTAGTAAAAGAAGGAATTATTCGTATGGCAGGAATAGATGATCATTTAGAGAAATTTTTAAATGCTAATCGTGTTATTATTGTAGCTTGTGGTACGTCTTGGCACGCAGGTTTAGTAGCAGAATATATCTTTGAAAACTTAGCAAGAATACCAGTTGAAGTAGAATATGCTTCAGAATTTAGATACAGAAATCCTGTTATTACAAGTAAAGACGTTGTAATTGCAATTTCTCAATCTGGAGAAACAGCAGATACTTTAGCTGCAATTAAGTTAGCTAAACAAAATGGTGCTTTTGTGTTTGGAGTTTGTAATGTAGTTGGTTCAACAATTGCTAGAGAAACGCACGCAGGTGCATATACACACGCAGGTCCAGAGATTGGAGTAGCGTCAACAAAAGCATTTACAACTCAAATAACTGTATTGACTCTTATAGCTTTAAAATTAGCTAAAGAAAGTGGGGCAATGTCTAAGAGCGATTTCCAATACCATTTACAAGAATTAGAATTAATTCCTGGAAAAGTAGAAAAAGCTTTAGAATCTGATAAACACATTCTAGAGGTAGCTAAAAAATATAAAGATTCAAAAAACTGTTTATATTTGGGTAGAGGTTATAACTTTCCAGTTGCATTAGAAGGCGCTTTGAAACTTAAAGAAATTTCTTACATACACGCAGAAGGTTATCCAGCAGCAGAAATGAAACACGGACCAATTGCATTAATCGACGAGCAAATGCCTGTTTTTGTAATAGCAACTAAAAAAGGCCACTACGAAAAAGTAGTAAGTAATGTTCAAGAAATTAAAGCAAGAAGTGGTAAAATAATTGGAATAGTAACACAAGGAGATAAGGACGTAAAAGCAATTGCAGACCATATTATAGAAGTCCCTGAAACATTAGAATGTTTAACACCTCTATTAACAACTATACCATTACAATTATTGTCTTATCATATTGCTGTTTTATTAAATAAAAATGTTGATCAGCCTCGTAATTTAGCAAAATCTGTTACGGTAGAGTAGGCGGCAGATATGGGGGTTGATTTCCCCGTGTTTACTGAGGTTTTCAAGTGTTTTATGACCATCGGTGTACTACTTCGGTTTCCTGATTTTGTGGTGGAATTGTGTAGTGGAATTTTAAGAATGGTGTTTAGATCGTGGGTCTGATCAGTGTGGTTGTAACTGAGGTCAATTCGATGTAGAATCAATCTTAGAAATTCTCTTTTTAGATCTTCCTCCCAACTCTCAATACCACAGATATAATTTACTAAATGAACACATTACATATACTAACAAGAGTAAGTACATCTAATCAAACAGAAGAAAAAGGAGGAACAAGTCTTTCCACCCAAAGGGTAAAAGGAATAGAACTTTCCAAATCTCTTGGAATGAAATATGAAATACACAATGAAGGAGGTACGTCATCATCAACTGATAACTTAGAAACGCGTCCTGTTCTATTACAGTTACTCAGAAGAATTGATAAAGGTGAAATCAAACACCTATATGTATGGAACACCGATAGGTTGTCACGTAATACATCTACATGGTTTCTGATTCGACAGAAAATGGTTAAACAAGGAGTAGTTCTATACACTTCAACTGGTAAATACGATACCACCGGTGATATGGAAAACCTCATATTGGGAATTCTATCAGAAATCTCCCAATATGATAATAAGATAAGATCAGAGAGAAGTCGATTAGGTAAAATTGAGAAGGTAAAATCCAACTTCTTTAGAGGAGGAGATCCTCCATTTGGATATCAAATCAAGAAATTAGAAAAAGGATCCATATTGGAACCACACCCTGAAGAATCAAAACATATAATGACAATATTCTCTCTTTACCAACAGGGTTATTCAATAAAGGAAATTAAGTATTACTTGGAACACCAACAAGTACAAACTCGAAGAGGAAACAAACATTGGTCTCTTGGATCAATACAAGTTATCCTACGGAATGAATGTTACATTGGGAAACAATCCTTCACCGATAAAAAAAGTGGTTTAACAATTGACTACTCATGTACTCCGATTATTTCGAAACGATTATTTCAAGAGGTAAAGGAAATCAGAAAACTCAAATTGGAAAAGAGAGGTCAGTTTAATAGGACCACAAGGTCATTTTTGTTTCGGGATTATATTTTCTGTAGTTGTGGACGACCGATTGGTGGTCGAGTAAAAGAGACTCAGGATGTAAATCACTACTACTGTCCATTAAGTGAACGGAGGTTTAACATGTCTATAGAAATGAGTCTTGAATGTGATATGAAAAGATGTCTTAATATCCCTACT
>CALJFB010000037.1 GCA_938073895.1 uncultured Flavobacteriaceae bacterium | reverse complement strand
TCACGCTTCTACAGCTGCAAAAGTATTTAATGTACCTTTAAATGAAGTAACAAGAGAACAACGTAGTAACGCAAAAACAGTAAATTTTGGAATAGTTTATGGTGTTTCGGCATTTGGACTAAGCAACCAAACCAACTTATCGCGTAGCGAAGCCAAAGAATTAATAGACACGTATTACGAAACCTATCCAAAGCTAAAAGCTTATATGAGCGAGCAAGTGGATTTTGCAAGAGATAATGGTTATGTTACCACAGTTTTAGATAGAAGACGTTACCTAAAAGATATAAATTCCAGAAATGCAGTTGTTCGTGGTGCTGCAGAACGTAATGCGGTAAACGCACCAATACAAGGTTCTGCTGCCGATATTATTAAAATTGCTATGATTAATATTCATAACAAATTAAAAACTGGCAATTACAAAACTAAAATGTTATTACAAGTGCACGATGAATTGGTATTTGATGTGTACAAACCAGAACTTAAAGACATGCAAACGCTTATTAAAACTGAAATGGAAAATGCCTTTATTATGGATGTTCCTTTAGATGTTGAAGTAGATACAGGTTTAAATTGGTTGGAAGCACATTAATATGAAAGGAATTCCTGTAACTTGTGCAATAATACACTTTGGCAATAAAGTTTTAGCTGTTCAAAGAAGTGAAACAATGAAACTTCACTTAAAATGGGAATTCGCAGGCGGAAAAATTGAAAAAGGAGAATCTGAAATCGATTGTATTAAAAGGGAAATATTTGAGGAGTTAAATATTCAAATTGAAATAAATAAGAAATTGACACCAGTTATTCATCAATATCTAGATTTTAAAATTGAATTAATTCCTTTTACTGCTAAATATATTTCAGGCGAATTAATTTTGAAAGAACATTCTGATTTTGTTTTAGTTAATAAAGAAGAATTGATTAATTTAGATTGGGCTGAAGCCGATTTACCTATTTTAAAAGAATTTTTAGCATTATGAATCAAGGAATTTACGAAGAGTTAATTACGCAATTAGTATCCGAAAAATTAAATAAACTTGATAAAGATGAATTCTTTCTAAAGAAAAATTCAATTGATAAAGAAGAAGCTTCAAACGTACTTTCAAAACATTTAGCAAAAACTTTAAAACAAGCTTTTAATATTCTTGGTAAAAACAAAGTTGAACAACAAATCCAGATTGCTAATAAAATAATAAAACTTTTAAAAGAAGAAATTGGAAAACAAGAGTTTAATGATGATTTAGTGAACATTGAAGGTGAGATTTTAAAAGCCGTTTTTTCAAAAACAGATGCTCATTTTTCAAATTTAGATTTACATTTAAAAGAAATAACTCCTTATACAACTTTAACACAAAGTGAATTATTTACTGGTGGTAATGCCGGATTGTCATTAGAAAGTGAACTTAAAAAAGAAATACTTTCTTCTGATAAGATAAATTTATTAGTTTCTTTTATAAAATTTAAAGGAATAATAATTCTAGAAAAAGAATTAAGAGAATTTACTGAACGCGGTGGAAAACTTAAAGTAATTACCACAACATATATTGGTGCAACAGACTATAAAGCAATTCAATTACTTTCCAAGCTTCCAAATACAGAAGTTAAAATATCTTACAACACAGGAAACGAAAGGTTACATGCTAAGGCTTATTTGTTTTATAGAAATTCAGGTTTTCATACTGCATATATTGGTTCTTCTAATTTTTCAAGATCAGCACTAACAGATGGTTTGGAATGGAATTTAAAAATTACTACTAAAGAAGTCAGTCATATAATTGATAAGTTTCAGAAAACATTTGATACATATTGGCTGAATAAGGACTTTGAATTATTTGATGATTCTATTCATAAAGAAAAACTTCAAGATGCATTAAAACAAAGCAAATTTAGTAAACCATATGAAAACACAACCGTTCATTTTGACATTAAACCTTTCCCATATCAAAATGAAGTTTTAGAGAAATTAGAAGTTGAAAGAAGTGTTCATAATAGAAATAGAAATCTTGTGGTTGCTGCAACAGGAACTGGAAAAACTGTAATCTCTGCATTTGATTATAAACGTTTTAAAAAGAATAATGAATCCTCAAAATTATTATTCCTAGCGCATAGAAAAGAAATACTCCAAAAATCACTTTCAACTTTTCAAGGTGTTTTAAAAAACAATAATATTGGGGAATTATGGGTTGATGGATTGGTTCCTGATAATTTCGAGTACGTATTTGCTTCTGTTCAAACTATAAACAATCAACTTGAAGCAAGTAATTTATCAGCAGATTATTATGATTTTATAATTATTGATGAATGTCATCACCAAAAAGCAAAAAGCTACAGATCTATACTAAATTATTTCAAACCAAAAATACTTCTTGGACTAACAGCAACTCCAGAAAGAATGGATGGTGGAGATATTTTAGAAGATTTTGATAATAAGATTGCTGCAGAAATTAGACTTCCTGAAGCAATGAATCGAAAATTACTCTGTCCTTTTCAATACTTTGGAATTACGGATAGTATTGATTTATCAAATGCTAAATGGGCTAAAGGTAAATATATAGCAAGCGAATTAACTGATCTTTATACTGAGAGCGACAGAAGAGTTGGAGAAATAATAAATGCTTTAGATAAATACACAAAAGATATTAACGATGTAAGAACTCTAGGCTATTGTGCTACTATAGAACATGCGAAATACATGGCTGAGAAATTTACTTTAGCTAATTTAAAAGCAGATTATTTAACTAGTAATAATAGTACTAACAGAGTTCAAATTCGTAAAAAATTAGAGACGAAAGAAATCAATTATCTATTTGTAGTAGACATTTTTAATGAAGGTATTGACATACCTGAAATTGACACTTTACTCTTTTTAAGACCAACAGAAAGCCTAACTATTTTTTTACAACAACTTGGAAGAGGTTTAAGACTTTTTGAAGAAAAGGATTGTTTAACTGTTTTAGATTTTGTTGGAAATTCTAGACCAGAATATAATTTTGAAAGCAAATTTAGAGCCTTAATAGGAAAAACAAATACAACAGTTGTTAAAGAAGTTGAAGATAATTTCCCTCACTTACCATTAGGTTGTTCAATAATTTTAGAGAAAAAGACAAAAGAAACTATTTTAAAAAATATTAAAGCCGCAACATCATTAAATAAGAATAAGTTAATTCAAAGAATACAACAGTTTCAACACGATACAAATTTACCATTAACCATTGGAAATTTTAGTGAATTTTACAATATCCCATTACAATCGATTTATAAACGAGAAAGTTGGAAAAGATTATGTCAACTTGCTGGTAAAATAAATGATTTCGATTCAGAAAATGAAAAAGCAATTGTTTCAGCAATTTCAAATAAGTGGCTTTCAACAAATTCATTAAGCTACTTTTCATTCATTTTAAAAATATCAAGACAGAATTTTAAAGTAAGAATTTCAGAATTAAATAAAAATGAAAAAACCATGCTTTTAATGCTACATTATGATGTTTGGCAAAAAGAAGCAGGTTTCGATTCTTTAGAAAAAAGTATAAATCAAATTGGAGCTAATCTAATTTTAGTTGAAGAAATAAAAGAAGTTTTGGAATTTTTAATTAACAAAACAGACTTCAAAGAATTATCTATTCAACTTCCATACGAACAACCATTAAAACTACATGCTCGTTACACGAGAGACCAAATTTTGACTGCATTCAGGTTAAGTAGTTTTGAAAAAAAATCATCAAATAGAGAAGGAACAGCCTTAAATAAAGATTTGAATACTGAGATATTATTTATCAATCTTGTAAAATCAGAAGAGAACTTTTCGCCAACAACAATGTATGATGATTATGCAGTAAATGAATTATTATTTCATTGGCAAACCCAGAATTCGGCTAGACCAGATTTAGGAAAAGGTCTATCATATATCAATCATAAAGAACAAGAAAAAAGGATTCTACTTTTTGTTCGCGAAAAAACAAAAAATGAATTTGGAAAAAGTACAGGTTATGTATTTATAGGTGAAGGCGAACTAAAAGACTATTATGGTTCTAAACCCATGAGCATTAATTGGGAACTTAACGAACCAATGCCACACTATTTATGGAAAGATGCAGCTAAACTATCAATTGGATAACAACATGAAAAAAACCACAACTCTACTCCTACTTTTATTTTGTAGTTTACTACAGGCGCAAAGCACAGGAGATTCTGGTATAATTTCGTTTGCAGATAAATTGTTATTAAGAGCTAATATTAACACACAAAGCGAAACTTTTTCTATTATAGATAACCAAGAACGCTATACTATAGAAGCTTTAAACTCGTTTAGACTACAACTAGCTGCTAATTATAAATTTATAGGATTTAGTATAGGATTTTCGCCAAAAAGCAAGAATTCAGATTTTAAATCTAAGTTCTTCGAATCTCAATTACAATTTTTTATAAAAGATAAATGGATACAATCTTTTAAACACAGTAAAATAGAAGGTTTTTATTTAGAAAACGTACAAACTCTAGATATAGAAGCGCAATTTCCTAATTTAAAATCAACAAGTTGGACTGGTCAAACCGCTTATATTTACAACGCAGATTTTTCGTTAAAACATTTATCGCATCAAAACGAATGGCAAAAATATAGTGCTGGTAGTTTTATTCCAAGTTTAAAATATGGATTAAATAAAATATCTGATTTTATAAATAACGAAAAATACATTCAAAACAACTTCGATATTACCTTAGCTCCAGCGTATTACTATACGTGGTGTTTACAAGACAACTGGTTTGTATCTTCTAACATTTCGCCAGCATTAGGTGTGCGTTTCTCAAAAGATAAAACAGCAACTTCAGAAGTTAATCAAACACTTTTCACTAAAGCCTTAAGCATAGGTTTTCAATTTGGCTATACGTCTAGAAAAATTAGTGCAGGTGCCACATTTAATTTTAACTCCAATAGTATTAATAGTTCTACAACAAGAGAATTAACTAACGATAAAAACTATGCAAACCTCTATTTTGCATATAGAATAGATCCACCTGCTTTTTTAGAACATACAGTAACTAAAATTAGCGATAAATTAGGCTTATAAAACAACACAACTAATACATAATCTTTATGAAAACATTTTTAACATCATTATTACTTTTTGCTATTACCATTTGTACTGCTCAAGTAAAAGAAACGTCTTTAAAAGTTACAATTAGTAACGAATATAAAGACAAAGTTAAATCTAAAGATATTTTATCTATTGCATCTCTTGAAGATGGAACAACAGGAATAATTAGAAACAGCAAGAAGGATTTACTTTTTGATATTTTTGATAGCAACCTAAACAAAGTAGATTCTAAGCAAATTGAAAGTCATAGAAAAGAAACGTATGTTGGCGATTTATTTTACGGTAACGAAATGAAACTTTTTACCGTTTATGCTCCAAAAAAAGACGAAAGAGTTTTATACTGCCACACACTAAATTTAATAACAAAAAAGCACACAAAACAAGAATTATTTAAAGCTACTGTAGATAAAAAGCAAAGCTTATTTGGATCTAGAAAAAACCACAATACTAATTTTTCCTTATCGCCAAATCAAGAATACTTTACCATTGCAACAGATAATGTTACTAAAAAGAAAAACAGTTATACCGTTTACGTTTTTAATGCTAAAACCTTAGAATTAGTATTCTCTAAAAAATACCAAGAAAGCGAAGAAAAATATTATACACATAACAGTCTTTTTGTAGATAATAAAGGTATTGTTTATAGTCTTGGAAAATCTTACAAAAAAGGGAGATCTAAGAAAAAACTTAATGGAGATGCTAATTACAGCTTTGTGCTAAATAAAATTTCTAAAAATAGTACAGAAGACTTAATAATAGAATTAGGAGATAACCATATAAAAACATTAACTATTTCTAGCGGATTAGACAATATTAATTTAGTTGGTTTCTATTCTGAAAAAAATACAAATAGAATTAAAGGTGGCTGTACTTTTAGTGTAAATAAAAATACACTTTCCTTAGAAAACACAAACAAGCAAGTACTACCAAAAGCTGTGTTTGAAGATTTATATAGAAAAAAAGCTGCCGAAAGAAAGAACAAGAAAAATAAAGAGCTAAGTAACTTCTATATTGATTACGTAATAACAGATACAGATAATAGCACATACGTTATTGCAGAAGAATTCTACATTACAACCAACTATGTTTCTACTGGAGTTAACACAGGTTATTATCAAAATGTTTACCACTACGATGATATTTTAATCTTAAAATTTACACATGAAGGAAAAATTTCTTGGGGAAGAAGTATCTTTAAAAAAGATAATGTGCCAAGCTACAATGTATTTTTAAAAGACAATAAACTACATCTTATTTTTAACTCTGGAAAAAGGCTAACAGAAAAGAAAGATGGACGTGTAAAGGCTTCTAAAGGCTTTTTAGAATCTACTTCACTTTTCGATTTTGAATACAGTTCTAATGGAGAAGTATTAAACACAAAAATACAAGACAATAAAGGTAACACAACATTTATTCCTTTCTATGGCAACTTTAATACTGGCAAGTTTATTATGTCTAGTACAGGACGAAGAAAAAAAGTATTTATGATGTTAGAATAACTCAATTACTTTTTACTATTTATATATATATTTATAAAATTACTAATAACTAACAAAATAGCACACAATAATGCCATAAAGGCTACAAGGTTAAAGGTCTCTTTATTAGCTACGTAAATAGCTAGTAAAGCCCAAGCGCCTACAAAAGCAAATGCTTTTAAATTACGTTTCCAAACCACTATTAAATTTACAAGTGTTGCAACTACAACCATAATAACTGCCCAGATTTCTGGTTGAATCCCAAAACCATTCCAATTATATTTTACTAAAACAACGCCAACATTAACAATACTTGCTACGGCTATCCAACCACTATAAATAGAAAAAGGAATCCATAAAAATAAAAGCGTTTGTTTAGATGGCTTTCCTATTCCAATTGCATTATTAATTATAATTTTAAGTAACGGTACTAATATTAAAAAAATAAAAAAACACGATAAAAGTGTGTACCCATAAATCCAAGCTAAAATCCAAGAACAATTTGCCAAACACGATATAATAAACCACCAACCTGTTTTAGTTACAAAGTCGCTTTCTTTGGTTTTAGTTATTAAACTTTTACCTTGGTAAATAATAAATCCTGTAAGTAATAAATAAATTAAACCCCAAATTGAAAACGCATAACCTGCAGGAGTAAAAAGTGTGGTTAACTGATTTGAAACTGTTCCAATAGTTGTATTATTCATTAATCCTGTATTAGATAAATAATTTATAACAATAACACTTACAAAAGCAATTCCGTTAACAACTTGTAGTTTCTTCTTCATGATAAAAATATTTAAACAATCCCTAATTTACAGTAATAAGCATAAAAAAGCCTAAAAATAATTTTTAGGCTTTTTACACTTACTTTCTACGTTTCTTTTTATATTTAAATTTAGATACACTAGGTTTTTTAGTATCCTCAATAGCAGTTTCTTTTCCTTTAGATGCAAAAGTTGCTTTCTTTTTACGCTGATTAAAAGGTACAGCATCGTTAAAAGTATTCTTTGTTTTTCCTGGCTTATTTTTTCGCCAACTTTCTTCTTTTTCAGGTAATAATCGCTTTAATAAATCTTCTCGACCTAATTTATTTAAAGTCTTTTTTATCCACGCTTTATTTTCATCTTTATACCAAAAGAAAAACTTATGTTGGTCGTCCTTTTCTTTACGAGATTTTGGCGTATTTACCTTTTTTAAAGTGTATGGATGATAACCACTATAATAAATTACAGTTGCAACCGTCATTGGTGTTGGTGTAAACCCTTGAACTTGTTCTAACTGAAACCCTAAATCTTTAGTTTCGGCAGCTAGATTAGCCATATCTTCTTGCTCGCAGGCAGGATGATTAGATATAAAATATGGAATTAATTGTAAATTAAGTTTATTCTTAATATTAATTTTATCGAAACGTTCTTTAAACTTATGAAAATAAGAAAAAGACGGTTTACGCATTAATTTTAAAACAGGATCAGACGTATGTTCTGGAGCCACTTTTAATCGCCCAGAAATATGCTTGGTCATTACTTCTTCTGTATAAGCATCTAACTCTTTAGGATCCGCATTTTTATTAAATTCTGGCACTAACATATCGTGTCTAATTCCAGAACCTATAAAGGATTTTTTAATTTTTGGATGCTTATCTACTGCCTGGTATAATTCGGTTAAAGGCTTATGCGACGTATCTAAATTACTACAAATTACAGGCGAAATACAACTTGGCGCCACACATTTATCGCATATAGATTGCACTTTACCTTTCATTTGGTACATATTGGCACTTGGTCCACCAATATCACTTAAATAACCCTTAAAATCGGGCATATTTGCTACTTTATCTACTTCACGTAAAACAGATTCTTTACTACGACTTGCAATAAATTTTCCTTGATGTGCAGAAATTGTACAGAAACTACAACCACCAAAACAACCACGATGAATATTTATAGATGTTTTAATCATTTCAAACGCAGGAATAGCACCTCGCTTGTTATATTTTGGATGCGGTAAACGCGTGTAAGGCAAATCAAAAGACGCATCAATTTCCGCTTCAGTCATTGTTGGATATGGCGGATTAATCATTAGCATCTTATCGCCTACTTTCTGAAAAATTCGTCTTGCAGCCAACTTATTACTTTCCTGCTCAATAACTTTAAAGTTACTAGCGTAAGCTTTCTTATCGTTTAAACAAACCTTATGCGACTTAATTTCTACATCTTCCCAATTAGCATTTTTAGGAATTCTAGCATCTTTATCTAATAAAACTGCCGTTTGTTTAATAGTAGTAATACTAGAAAAAGGCACTCCTTTTTGTAATAAACGCACCACTTCTCTTAATGGTTGCTCGCCCATTCCATAAACCAACATATCTGCTTTAGAGGTTTCTAAAATAGTAGGCAACAATTTATCACTCCAATAATCGTAATGAGTTACACGTCTTAAAGACGCTTCAATACCACCAATTAAAACAGGAACATCAGGAAATTTTTCTTTTAAAATTTTAGAATAAACAGACGTTGCGTAATCTGGTCTAAAACCAATCTCGCCATTTGGCGTATAGGCATCTTTATCTCGCTTTTTCTTATTAGCATTATAATTGCTAATCATAGGATCCATGCAACCTCCGGTAATTCCAAAAAATAATTTTGGCCTACCCATTTTTACAAAATCCTGAAGATTATCGTTAACATTTGGTTGCGGAACAATAGCAATACGCAAACCATAACTTTCTAAAATACGACCAATTACCGCAGGTCCAAAAGATGGATGATCCACGTAAGCATCTCCACTAAAAAGTATAACGTCTAGCTCTTCCCAACCGCGTATTTTAACCTCTTTGTTTGTGGTAGGTAACCAATCTGAAAGTTGTAATTCTTGCATATCTCTGCAAATTTAATCAAAAAATGACTCTTAACTAAGATATTTAACGTAAACCATTAAGTATTAGCTATTTTTTTTGGCGTTCCCTAAAGGTCGTGCTGGCACGTCTCGCTATTTAATGTGGCATAGGTGCCACCACATTAAATGAGCTCAAACAAACGCTTCATCACTAACGCGGGATTTTGTTTATAATCGTGTGTATTTTTTTAATAAAGAATTAAGTGCATTTAAATATCACAAAACAAACTCATTCAACACTAAAACCAATTAAAAAATTTTCAATTTTAACATAACAAAATAAGCTAAATCGTAAAATAAATAATTCTAAGATTACATGCTTAAATAATTAAACATGTAACCTTATAAAAGCTATTAAAGATCTAAATCCTTTATAGTTTCAATTTTATTACGCTCCAAAAATGCATCAACTGTTTCAAAATGTTCTATAACACGTTGGTCTTTAAATTCGAATACTTTATGTGCTAAACCTTGTAAGAAATCTCTATCGTGTGATACGAGAATTAATGTTCCATCGAAATCTAAAAGTGCTTCTTTTAAAACGTCTTTAGATTTTAAATCTAAGTGATTGGTTGGTTCATCTAAAATTAACACATTTACAGGTTCTAATAATAACTTCACCATAGCTAGACGTGTTTTTTCTCCTCCAGAAAGTACGCTTACTTTTTTCTCGATATCATCGCCTTTAAACATAAAACGACCTAAAACATTTTTAACTTGCGTTCTAACATCGCCTTTAGCAACATCATCTATAGTTTGAAAAACGGTTAAAGTATCGTCTAATAAAGCGGCTTGATTTTGTGCAAAATATCCAACTTGTACATTGTGTCCTAAAGCACATTGGCCTTCAACATCTATTTCTCCAAGAATAGCCTTAATCATTGTAGATTTTCCTTCACCATTTCTACCTACAAAACAAACTTTCTCTCCTCTTGCAATAGACATATTTGCATTGTTAAAAACAACGTGTTTATCGTAAGATTTAGAAACATCTTTTACTGTAACTGGATAATCTCCTGACCTAACTGCAGATGGAAATTTTAATTTTAATGCAGAAGTATCGACCTCGTCAATTTCAATAATATCTAACTTTTCTAACATTCGCTCTCTAGAGCTTACTTGGTTGGTTTTAGAATATGTACCTTTAAAACGCTCAATAAAAGCCATATTATCGGCAATCATTTTTTGCTGTTCTTGATACGCTTTTATTTGGTGTACGCGTCTATCTTCACGTAACTGTAAATAATGTGTGTAATTGGCTTTGTAATCGTAAATACGTCCCATAGTAACTTCTATAGTTCTATTGGTAATATTATCTATAAAAGCGCGATCGTGAGAAATAACCACAACAGCATTAGCTTTATTAACTAAAAAGTCTTCCAACCAAATTACAGATTCTATATCTATATGATTGGTTGGTTCGTCCAATAATATAAGATCGGGCTTTTGTAATAAAATTTTAGCCAATTCTATACGCATACGCCAACCACCAGAAAATTCTCCAGTAGGCCTTGTAAAATCTTCTTGTTTAAATCCAAGTCCTTTTAATGCTTTTTCTACTTCGGCATCATAATTTACGTCTTCTAAAGCGTAGTACTTTTCTCCTAAATCCGATACACGCTCAATAAGTTTCATGTATTCGTCAGATTCGTAATCCGTACGTGTTTCTAACTGCTTATTAACATGATCCATTTCTGCCTTCATAGTAAAGACATGAGAAAATGCTTTGCTGGCTTCCTCAAAAACAGTTGCATTATCTTCGGTTAATAAATGCTGTGGTAAATAAGCAATAATAGTTTCTTTAGGTGTGCTAACACCACCACGAGTAGCTTTTTGAACGCCAGCTATAATTTTCATCATAGTAGATTTACCAGCACCATTTTTACCCATTAAGGCAATTTTATCGTTCTCATTAATAGTAAAAGACACATCTTTAAATAAGGTTTGCCCACTAAATTCTACCGCTAAAGCGTCTACTGAAATCATATGTTTGGATTTAAAAGTGCGAAATTAACAAATAACAACCGATATTAACAATTGGAAGTGCGAATTTCTATACTAATAAACAGTTGAGTAAAAGATATTAACAGACTTATTAGAAATAAGCTACCGTAGTATTTGGTAATCAAATATATAATCGTAAATTTGCAAACTCTTTTTAAGAGAAGGAATGTTTAATAATTAAAATAAAAAACGTGGACACATTAAGCTACAAAACGATTTCAGCAAACAAAGCTACTGTAGATAAGCAGTGGGTTTTAGTTGACGCTGAAGGTCAAACATTAGGTCGTTTAGCTTCTAAAGTAGCAATACTTTTAAGAGGTAAACACAAGCCTAGCTTTACACCTCATGTTGATTGTGGAGATAACGTAATTGTTATCAACTCAGAAAAAATCAACTTGACTGGAAAAAAATGGACTGAAAAGACGTACATCCGTCACACAGGTTACCCAGGAGGACAGAAAAGCCTTACCGCTACAGAATTGTTTGGAAAAGATCCAGCAAGATTAGTGGAAAAATCAGTAAAAGGAATGCTACCTAAAAACAAATTAGGCGCAGCATTATTCCGTAATTTAAACGTTGTTGTTGGTTCAGCTCATACTCATGAAGCTCAAAAACCTAAAACAATTAACATAAACGAATTCAGATAATGGAAGTAATTCACAAAATTGGTCGTCGTAAAACGGCAGTTGCTCGTGTTTATGTTGCAGAAGGAAAAGGTAACATCACAGTAAACAAAAAAGACATTAAAGATTATTTTGATACTGCAACTTTACAGTACAAAGTAAACCAACCTTTAGCATTAACTAATAACGAAGGTAACTTTGATATTAAAGTAAATGTATTTGGTGGAGGTATTACTGGTCAAGCAGAAGCTATTCGTTTAGCAATCTCTCGTGCAATGTGCGAATTAGATGCTGAACACAGATTAGTTTTAAAACCAGAAGGTTTATTAACTAGAGATCCAAGAATGGTTGAACGTAAGAAATTCGGTCAGAAGAAAGCAAGAAAGAAATTTCAATTCTCGAAACGTTAATATCCAGAATATGGTTCAATTTCTGTTTAACAGATTATTGTATCAATTCAAATTAAAATTAAACAGTATTGATTTAATTCAATATTAAACACAGTTATTGTTGTCCTAGTATCTTAAACATTTTAAGAACAGGATTTAGTTAAGCATCTAAATAATTAAGGCGATTATATTATTATGACCACTTAGTTATTGCTAATACAACAGAACGTAAACTATTACAAAATGGCAGTAGAAGTAAAAAAATTACTTGAAGCAGGTGTACATTTCGGTCACCTTACACGTAAGTGGGATCCAAACATGGCGCCTTACGTATATATGGAACGTAACGGAATCCATATTATAAATTTATATAAAACAGCAGCTAAGATGGAAGAAGCTGGTGAAGCGTTAGCAAAAATCGCTGCATCTGGTCGTAAAATCTTATTTGTTGCTACAAAAAAACAAGCAAAGGACATTGTAGCCGAAAAAGCTGCAAGCATTAACATGCCTTTCATTACTGAAAGATGGCCTGGTGGAATGTTAACTAACTTTATTACTATTAGAAAAGCAATCAAAAAGATGGCTACTATTGATAGAATGAAGAAAGATGGAACATTTTTAACTTTATCTAAAAAAGAACGTTTACAAGTTGATCGTTTAAGAGCTAAGTTAGAAAAGAATTTAGGTTCTATTACAGACATGACACGTTTACCAGCAGCTGTTTTTGTTGTAGATATTAAGCGTGAACATATTGCGATTAAAGAAGCTCAAAAATTAAACATTCCAATATTTGCTATGGTTGATACTAATTCTGATCCACGTCAGGTAGATTACGTTATTCCAGCAAATGATGATGCTTCTAAATCTATTGATATGATTTTAACGCACGTTACTAACGCAGTAACAAACGGTTTAAACGAACGTAAAGCAGACAAACAAGCTAAAGATGCAGCAAAAGCGAAAGCAGATGCTAAACCAGCAGCAAAAGTTGAAGCTAAAGTAGAAGCTTCTAACGAAGAAGAATAAATCATTATTTCAAAATACAAATAAGTCGTTTAATCTTTTTCTTTATAGAAATATTTTAAGCGGCTTTTTTTAAATTATATAGATTATGAGTACAGTTAAAATTTCAGCAGCAGAGGTAAACAACCTTAGAAAAGCTACTGGTGCAGGTATGATGGATTGCAAAAAAGCTTTAGTTGAAGCTGAAGGCGATTTCGATAAAGCAATTGATGTTTTACGTAAAAAAGGTCAAAAAGTAGCAGAAAAAAGAGCCGATAGAGATTCTTCTGAAGGTGCTGCTGTAACAAAAATAAACGCAGATAACACTGTTGGTGTAGCAATTGTTTTAGGTTGTGAAACTGATTTTGTTGGAAAAAACGAATCTTTCTTAGCTTTAGCTAACCAGTTCGCAGACATAGCAATTAACTTTGACAACAAAGAAGATTTCTTAGCTGCTGACTTTGGAGGAATGACTGTTGCTGCTAAATTAGTTGAACAAACAGGCGTTGTTGGAGAAAAGTTAGAAATTACTGCTTTCGAAAAATTAAGTGCACCTTTTGTTGGTACATACGTACACATTAACAAAATTGGAGCTTTAGTAGGATTAAACGAAAAATCTGAAACTGTTGCTAAAGATGTAGCTATGCAAGTAGCTTCTATGGGAGCAAGTTCTTTATCTTACAAAGGTTTTGACCCTGCATTTGTAGCATCGGAAACTGAAGCAAGAATTGCTGTTATAGAAAAAGACAACATAGAATTAGGACGTTTAGGTAAAACATTAAAGAACGTACCTGAGTATATTTCTATGGCACAATTAACTCCTGAAGTTATGGCTAAAGCTGAAGAAGCTGCAAAAGCACAATTAGCTGCAGAAGGTAAACCAGAAAAAATATGGGGTAATATCTTACCAGGTAAAATGGAACGTTTTATTTCTGACAACACAACTTTAGATCAAGAACAATGTTTATTAGATCAAAAATTTATTAAAGACGAAAAGCAAACTGTTGCTAAATATGTAGCTTCTCAAAAAGTAGAAGTAACAGCTTTTAAAAGAGTTTCTTTAGGATAAATAAAACTTTCTTTTTGTTTTCGAGAAATCGAAAATATAAAAAAACAAGTATTAAAAACCACTTCCCATTTATGGCGTAGTGGTTTTTTTATTTCAAAAAAATAATGCCTACAATTTAGTGGTTAATGTATTTACTAAAATAAGTATAACTTAGTAAATAAATATTTATTGGTATTCATTTAAAATTCATTTGGTATAATAAATTCAATTCTAAAAAATTATGTAATTTTGCGTTACAAATAACTTAAAGATGTTATTGCTACTCTAGTTTTAATAAAACCTTTAATAGTAACGAACCTATACCTATGAAATATAAAAGAATACTTCTAAAATTATCTGGAGAAGCTTTAATGGGAAATCGCCAATACGGAATAGACCCAGAACGTTTAGCTGAATATGCAAACGATATTAAAAATATTACAGATAAAGGTGTAGAAGTAGCCATTGTAATTGGTGGAGGAAATATATTTAGAGGTGTTGCTGGGGCAAGCCAAGGTATGGATCGTGTGCAAGCAGACCATATGGGAATGTTAGCAACCGTAATAAACGGATTGGCATTACAAAGCGCATTTGAAGATGCAGGTTTACCAACACGTTTGCAAACTGCAATTAAAATTAACGAAGTAGCAGAACCATTTATTAGACGTAAAGCCATGAATCACCTTAAAAAAGGTCGCGTAGTAATTTTTGGTGGAGGAACAGGAAACCCTTATTTTACAACAGATTCTGCAGCAGTTTTAAGAGCTATAGAAGTTGAAGCAGACGTTATTTTAAAAGGCACACGCGTAGATGGTATTTACAATACAGATCCAGAAAAAGATACTACTGCTGTTAAATTTGACCATATTACATTTGATGATGTCTTACGTAAAGGCCTTAAAGTAATGGACACAACAGCATTTACATTAAGTCAAGAAAACAAACTACCAATTATTGTTTTTGATATGAACAAACCTGGAAACTTACTAAAAGTGGTTTCTGGTGAAAATATAGGAACAGAAGTAAGCTTCTAAAAAGATGGCTCAATTTTTGAAACTTCAACTAAAATATTAAAGCATTTAAGATGAACGAAGATATTAAATTTATACTAGACAGTACTGAAGAAGCAATGTCTAACGCTGTAAAGCATTTAGAAAAAGAATTTGTTAATATTAGAGCAGGAAAAGCAAGTCCTGCAATGCTAGGAAGCGTTATGGTAGACTACTATGGCTCTCTAACACCATTAGCACAAATTGCAAACGTAAACACACCAGATGGACGAACAATTACCGTTCAACCTTGGGAAAAAAATATGATGCAACCTATAGAAAAGGCCATTATGATTTCTAATTTAGGCTTTAACCCTATGAATAATGGGGAAATGATTATAATTAGTGTTCCTGCATTAACGGAAGAACGTAGACGTGATTTGGCTAAACAAGCTAAAGCTGCTGCAGAAGATGCTAAAGTTGGTATTAGAAACGCTAGAAAAGACGCAAATAACGATATTAAAAAAACAGATGATGTCTCTGAAGATGAACAAAAAAGTGCTGAAGCTGATGTACAGACTCTAACAGACAAGTTTGTTAAAAAAACAGAAGACGTATTACTGGTTAAAGAAAAAGAAATTATGACTGTATAAATTATTAAAGCGGCATTATTGTCGCTTTTTTTTGTAACAAAAACTACTCTAAATCGTCTAAATGTTTTAGTTCTAAACCAACCAATGCGTTATAAAATTATTTACATACTATTCTTACTTTTAAGCACTACAACTTTAGCGCAAAAAGAAAACGATGTAAAAAAAGATTCGATTAAACGCACTATGTTTATTAAACAATTAGGGCAAGGTTTTCTTCCTTCAAAATTATTTAATTTAGACCTTAAATATTTAGTTAAATACAACCAATACGAAGGATTTAGAACAGGATTAGGCGGAGAAACGAACGAAACTTTTTCAGATAAATTTAGAATTAATGGCTATACTGTTTATGGTTTTGTAGATAAAGAAATTAAGTATAGTGTTGGTGGTGGATTTAGGGTTAATAAATCTCATAACACCTGGATTAGCTATTCTTACAAGGACGACTTAACAGAAACAGGAAACACAAAATTTATACTAGACAAACGTTTTTTTACTTTTTTTGAGCCCAGATTATTAAATATAGACTTATTTCATAAACATCAAACCAATAGTATATCTATTGAACATGAAATAGATAAAAAGTTAATTACAGAACTTGAACTTTCTGCAAGTAATATAGATCCTACTTATGGATATGCCTTTAAAATAGGTAATAAATCTTATGAATTGTTTGGTACCACTAAAGCTAAAATAGCCATACAGTGGAATCCTTTTTCTAAAATAGATCCTAAAAAAAATATTGTTTCTAAAAATGGATTTCCACAATTTTCGTTACAATACACCAAAAGTTTTAAAAATATTTTAAACGCAGATTTTAATTTCTCAAAATTAGATTTTAGAACGGTTCATAAAATAAACTACAAAAGTAAAGAAGCCTTTTCTCTAATTACTTTAACCGCAGGTATGGCTAATGGAAATACACCTTTAACAGATCTATACCATGCTTATCCTAACAACATTAGAAAAGAAACTGTACTGCAACGTTTTACCGTAGCTGGAATAAATAGTTTTGAAACTATGTTTTTTAACGAATTTTTCTCGGATAAATTTACAACCATTATAGCAAAGCATTACTTTAAACCTTTTCATATTTCAAGATATTTTAATCCACAACTCGTATTAATAAATAGAGTTGCAATTGGTAATATAAGTAATATAGAAAGACACCAAGGTATAACTTTCGAATCTTTAGAAAAAGGCTACACAGAAGTAGGACTAGAACTAAACAAACTATTATTTGGCTTTGGTCTAAGTACGACCTATAGATATGGCGCTTATCATTTACCAAAAGAGGAAGATAATATTGCAATTAAATTTACATTTAATATTACTTTATAATCTAGCTTTTTAAGGCTAATTTAACAACGTTTTCCATATCTTAGCGCTGTTTTTTAAAGCTATATGTTAAAATTATTTTCGAAAAGTTTTTGGGATGTGTTGGCAAGACTAATCCTTAGAAATAAAATTATTATTCTATTAGGTGTTATAACTATAACAATCCTACTAAGCACGCAATGGAAATATCTAAAATTTACACATACAGAAGCAAACCTTTTACCAGACGATCACGAAGTTAATTTAACTTATAATAATTTCTTAAAAGTTTTTGGTGAAGAAGGAAATTTAATAATTCTTGGAGTTAAAGACACTAAATTATTTACAGTAGAAACCCTAAACGCTTGGAATAAACTTGCAGACGATTTTAAGAAAGACCCAAATGTAGAATCTGTTGTTTCTATTAAAGATTTAAAAAAATTAATTAAGGATTCTAACAAACAAAAATTTAAACTTGAATCTTTTATTACAGATAGTGTTTCGACTAAGAAAGAACTTGACAATTTAAAATCGGATTTATTTAAAAAATATCCTTTTTACGACAATTTCTTATTTAATAATGCCGAAGTAAAAACCATACGTTCAGCAATCTATTTAAAAAAGAGTATTGTAAACACACCAGATCGTAAAGACTTTGTTATAGAACAAGTAATACCAAAAATAGAAGCATTCGAAAAACGCTACAATATTAATGTTCGTGTTTCCGGAATGCCTTACATTAGAACACTAAATGCACAAAACATTGTAGACGAAATTGGTTTATTTGTTGGTGCAGCATTATTTGTAACATCGTTAATATTCTTTGTCTTTTTTAGATCTTTTAGAGCCACTTTTATATCTCTAATAGTAGTATGTATTGGCGTTATGTGGACTGTTGGGATTTTAGGATTTCTTAAATATGAGATTACAGTGCTTACAGCATTAATTCCACCATTAATTATTGTAATTGGAATTCCAAATTGTATTTTCTTAATTAACAAATACCAACACGAAGTTAAACTTCATGGTAATAAAGTAAAATCTTTACAACGTGTAATTACTAAAGTTGGTAATGCTACGTTAATGACAAACGTTACAACTGCTTCTGGATTTGCAACCTTTATTATTACAGAAAGTAAGTTATTAAAAGAATTTGGAGTTGTTGCATCTTTAAGCATTATCTCTATTTTTATACTGTGTTTATTAATAATACCAATTATTTACACATATTTACCATATCCAAAAGATCGCCATTTAGAACATTTAAACAAAAAATGGATTGGCGGATTTGTAAATTGGATGGAAAAAATGGTACGTAATAATCGTATTACTATTTACTGCATATCGTTAGCTTTAATTATAGTTTCTATTATTGGAATATATCAAATTAAGGTATCTGGAAGTTTAATTGAAGACATGCCTAAAAAGACAGAATTCTTTGAAGATATTCGTTTTTTCGAGGAAGAATTTAATGGAATTATGCCATTAGAAATAATGATTGACACTAAACGTAAAAAAGGGGTTTTAAAATTAGCAAACCTAAAACGTATGAACCAACTGGAAGAAACCATTAACGATATTCCAGAACTTTCCAAACCAATATCCATAGTTAGCTTAGTTAAATATGCAAAACAAGCTTACTACAACGGAAATCCAAAATACTACCAATTACCTACAAATCAAGAAAAAAGTTTTATCTTATCTTATGTAAAAAACTCTGGAGATACAGATACTAACTTACTAAATAATTTTGTTGACAGCACAGGACAATATGCCAGAATAACAACATTTATGAAAGATGTTGGAACAGATAAAATGATTGGTATTGAAACAGAAATTCAGAAAAAAATAAATAAATTATTTCCAGAAGAACGCTTTGAAGTTATCTTAACGGGTAAAGCTTTGGTGTTTCAAAAAGGAACAACCTATTTAGTTAAAAACTTAGCATTATCATTAACTCTAGCCATTGTTTTAATATCACTATTTATGGCATTTATGTTTCGTTCGTTTAGAATGATAATTGTATCATTAATACCAAACTTACTACCATTACTGGTAACTGCAGGTTTAATGGGATATTTAGGTGTGCCAATAAAACCATCAACTATATTAGTATTTAGTATTGCTTTTGGAATTTCGGTAGACGATACTATTCACTTTTTAGCAAAATACAGACAAGAATTACAAGCCAATAAATGGAAAATTAAAAAATCTGTTTATGGCGCACTAAGAGAAACTGGTGTTAGTATGTTTTATACATCTATAGTTTTGTTCTTTGGGTTTTCTGTATTTACTATTTCTAACTTTGGTGGCACTGTAGCTTTAGGCGCTCTAGTATCTGTAACACTATTGTTTGCAATGTTATCAAACTTATTATTATTACCTTCATTATTACTGTCTTTAGAACGAAGTATTGCTAATAAAGAAGTCTTAAAAAAACCATCAATTAATATTATTCCACGTGAAGATAAAAACGATTAATAATCGAAAAAAATCACAAGAAAAAAAATAAAAATATGACGAATTTAACTGTCGCAAAATTATTAAAAAGTAAACCTTTACAAGAAGTTGAAATTAAAGGTTGGGTTAGAACATTTAGAGCTAAGCGTTTTGTTGCGCTTAACGATGGTTCTACATTAAACAACATTCAATGTGTTGTAGATTTTGAAAACACAGACGAAGACACATTAAAACGTATTACTACTGGAGCTGCAGTTTCTATTACAGGAGAATTAGTAGAAAGCCAAGGTAAAGGGCAAAGTGTAGAAATTGTAGTTTCTAAATTAGAAATCTTAGGAGATTCTGATCCAGAAACCTATCCAATTCAACCCAAAAAACACTCGTTTGAGTTTTTAAGAGAAAATGCACATTTACGTACAAGAACAAACACATTTAGTGCTGTTATGCGTTTAAGATCGTCTTTATCGTTTGCTATTCACAAATATTTTAACGAGAATGGCTTTAACTATATGCACACGCCAATTATTACGGCAAGTGATGCTGAAGGCGCAGGAGAAACTTTTAGAGTAAGTACTTTAGATCAAAAAAATCCACCGTTAAATGATGATGGCTCTGTTAACCATAAAGAAGACTTTTTTGGAAAAGAAACTAATCTTACCGTTTCTGGTCAATTAGAAGCCGAAACCTTTGCAATGTCTTTAGGTAAGGTTTATACATTTGGACCAACATTTAGAGCAGAAAACTCTAATACATCTCGTCATTTATCAGAATTCTGGATGATTGAACCAGAAGTTGCTTTTATGGATTTGGCTGGAAATATGGATTTAGCAGAAGACTTTATGAAATCTGTTATTGCATATGTTTTAGAACATAACAAAGAAGATATAGAATTCTTAAACGACAGATTATTAAACGAAGAAAAAACAAAACCACAAGCAGAACGTAGCGAATTAAGCTTAACAGAAAAGTTAACTTTTGTAACAGAAAACAACTTTAAACGTGTAAGCTATACAGAAGCTATAGATATTCTTAGAAATTCTAAGCCAAACAAAAAGAAAAAATTTAACTACATTATTGAAGAATGGGGCGCAGATTTACAATCTGAACACGAACGTTTTTTAGTTGAAAAACATTTTAAATGTCCAGTAATTTTATTTGATTATCCGGCAGATATTAAAGCATTTTATATGCGTTTAAACGAAGACGGAAAAACCGTAAGAGCAATGGATATCTTATTTCCAGGAATTGGAGAAATAGTTGGTGGATCTCAACGTGAAGAACGTTTAGAAGTTTTAAAAGAAAAAATGGCTGCCTTAGATATTCCTGAAGAAGAATTATGGTGGTATTTAGACTTACGTAAATATGGAACTGCTGTGCATTCTGGATTTGGCCTAGGTTTTGAACGTTTAGTAATGTTTGTAACTGGCATGACAAATATTAGAGACGTAATACCTTACCCTAGAACACCACAAAATGCAGAATTTTAATATCTGCCTAAATTTATAAGTATAAAAAAGACCTTTCGGATTAAAACCTGAAAGGTCTTTTAATTTTATTTATACCAGACTATTTGGATCTTAATAAAATAAACTTATGTTTAAAATAGAGAATTATACTAAAAAAATGCTTCTATTACTATTGGACCTTAGAGGAAAGTGATATTAAAAAGCATCATATGTTACCAATAAAATCAACAGATTATTTTTATAATTTCGTCTTAAAACATACTATTAAAATCAATAATTTAAATAGTTTTATTTACATTAGTATTTTATCCCCAATCTTATGCTTAAACAGTTTCTAAACTTTAAATTATCGCAAAAATTGTCACCGCAACAAATTCAGTTAATGAAACTGATTCAGTTGCCTACACAAGCTTTTGAACAACGTTTAAAACAAGAATTAGAAGAAAACCCAGCTTTAGATAGCGGAAAAGAAGAAAGTACAGACGAGTTTGACGATCTAGACAATTCTAACGACGAGTACAATGATGATGAAGCTATTGGAAAAGACGAGATTAATGTTGACGATTATTTAAGCGACGACGAAATTCCAGACTACAGAACAAGTGCTAATAATTATAGTCCAGACGACGAGGAAAAAACAATGCCTTATGCAGCAGGAACTTCTTTTACACAATCTTTAGTAAACCAATTAAATACCTACAGATTAAACGAAAACGAATATGAAATAGCTATTTTCTTGGTTGGTAGCGTAGATGAAAGTGGCTATATAAGACGAGAATTAATAGACATTGTAGACGATTTAGCTTTTACTCAAAGTATTTACACAGAAGAAGATAAAGTTGAAAAAGTATTAAAAATAGTACATCAATTAGATCCAGCTGGAGTTGGTGCACGTTCTTTACAAGAATGTTTAAGTATTCAATTACACAGAAAACCAAAAACACCAGATATAGAATTAGCTATTAAGTTAATTGATGATGGTTTTGAAAAATTCACAAAAAAGCACTACAAAAAGTTAATGCATAAATTTGATATTTCAGAATTACAATTAAAAGATGCCATTCACGAAGTAGAACGCTTAAACCCTAAACCTGGTGGATCTTATGCCGGAAATAACCGAAGAGCAGAACATGTAGTTCCAGATTTTGCAATTAAAATTGTAGAAGGCGAATTAGAATTAACGCTTAATGGAAGAAACGCTCCAGAATTGCACGTTTCTAGAGAATATAGCAATATGATGAAAGGTTACAAAGAAGGTAACAAGAAATCTAAATCGCAAAAAGATGCTGTACAATTTATAAAACAGAAATTAGATGCTGCAAAATGGTTTATAGAAGCTATTAAGCAACGTCAGCAGACTTTATTTGTTACCATGAGTGCAATTATGCATTATCAGAAAAAGTTCTTTTTAACTGGAGATGAGCGTAATTTAAAACCAATGATTCTTAAAGACATTGCAGACGAGATTGAAATGGATGTTTCTACAGTTTCTAGAGTTGCAAATAGTAAATATGTAGATACACCTTACGGAACTAAATTAATAAAAGAGTTCTTTTCTGAGTCTATGACAAATGATAAAGGTGAAGAAGTTTCTACAAAAGAAATTAAGAAAATTCTTGAAACTGTAATAGAACAAGAACACAAGAAAAAACCTCACACAGATGAAGGTTTAGCTAAAATTTTAAAAGAAAAAGGCTATCCAATTGCACGTAGAACAGTTGCTAAATATAGAGAGCAATTAGATTTACCAGTTGCACGTTTAAGAAAGAAAATTTAGTGGGTTTTATTCTAAAAAACATATCGTTTATATGTCACCCTATTTTTATGCCGCTAATAGCTGTGGTGTTTTACTTTTCTAAATCGCCAAGATATCTTCCTAAAGAATTAATATATTCAAAACTAATTTCGTTAGGAATTTTAAGTATTATTTTACCTATTTTAATCTACTATCTACTAAACACATTAGGTAAAGCTAGAACCATTTATTTAAAAAGCTCTAAGGAACGTATACTACCTTTATTTGTTAATTGTTGTATTCTAATAGTTATAATATTTAGAGTATTTCCAGTGTCTCAGCTTATAGTATTACATTTCTTTTTTATAGCAGTATTAATGTCAACATTAAGTTGTTTAATCTTAGCGTTACTTAGCTTTAAAGCTAGTATACATATGATTGCCGTAACAGGTGTTTTTGCATTTTTTATACTATTATCCATAAATTATAGTATAAACATAAATGGAACATTAGCATTAATGTGTGTACTTATTGGAGCCATTGCAACATCAAGATTGTATTTAAAAGCACATACAGTTTTAGAACTATCTGTAGGATGCGTTCTTGGTATTTTACCACAAATTATAATGGTAAATTATTGGTTTTAATATTAAATCTAATTGTGATTAGAGCAGTTAAAACATATAAAAAATCAATCCCGCTTTTACAGTAGAAATGTCTAAATTAGATCCATTATCCAATCTTTGATTATCAAACAAAGTATTTAAACCATAATAGACATAAAAATTCCAGGTATTATAACCAAGACTTAAAGTTGCACCGTACTGAAATAAATTAAACACATCAATATTTGTATGTCTAATTTCGCCTAAATCTCCTTCAAACTTACTTGCATTAGCAAACATGTAACTAAACTTTACACCAGTATAAATACGCCAAAACTTATAACTATCAGCGGTAGCATTACGCCATCTTAGTTCTAATGGGATATCTAAAGTATGTGTGTAAAATTTGTTTTTAGTGTAAGACAAAGCGTCGTCGGAAATCACATTAAAATTAAAGTTATTACCTGCTTTATTAATTAATAAATTCTGATTATAAGAGTTTGTAGATATTCCTAGACCTAAACCAACTGCAAATTGTCTGTTTTTGGAAACTGGAAAATCTCTTATAAAACCTAACTGCAAACCTGTTGAAAACCCGTTTTGAGACAGTCCAGAAGGCATATCCAACAGAATGTTATAAGTAACACCTACATAAAACTGATCTTCTCTAAATAAAGAATCTACAACTTTAGTGTTTGCTAATTCGGACTGTGCACAAGTTAAACCAAGTGTAAAAAAAGCAGCAATAAGTAACACCATATTTTTCATAAGACTAAGATACATTATTAACTGAAATAAGTTAAAAAAGAAAAGACGTTTTGATGAACTCAAAACGTCTTTTTTATAAAATTAAGATTTAAAATAAATTATCTCATATCACTACCTTTTTTGGTAGTGTAGTTTATTTTAAGTGCATTTACTTTACGTAATTCTTGTTCAATATCTGATACAAGTCCCATATTGGTTTCTTTATCTACTTTAAGCGCTGTAGTTAACTGAGGAATTTCTTCTTCACGTTTAGTAGCTCTTTCAGAAGCAATAAAAGAAGCAATATCTTTTACATCTGCAAACTTATCGTTTAATTGTATTTTTGCTTCAGTACCAGCAGAAGCGTAAGCTTCACTTGGAGATCCAGCATAAATAAACATAACTAAGTTTTTCTTATCAAGTTTTTCAACTTCTGAAGCTGCAGGTAAATTGTTTTTAATCTTAAGACTGTTATCTCTCATTACAGTTGCTACCATAAAGAAAAATAAAAGCATAAAAACAATATCTGGTAAAGATGCTGTAGAAATTGCTGGTAACTCATTACCACCTTTCTTTTTAAATTTAGACATAGTTTAAATTATTTAGGTTCTGCTTTAGATATAATTCTTGGATATTTAGTTTTAACATCTTGAATCTTATCTTTTAATTTTGAGCTCTTAAAATCAGATGACTTTGTATCTTTATACGAAGCTTCCATTTCTGTAAAAGAACGGTTGTATGTTCTTTCTGCATACTGATTTCTTAAAACAGTATAAGCTCCGGCTAATTGATCGTAAACGGTAATAAAAGAGCCGTAATCTGTTCCTCTTCCATGTGTTACAGAAACAATAGCTTTTGTTGGATTATCAGAAGATTCTGGATCTCTTTTACCTTTGCAATAAGTACATTTAGCATCTCCTTGTCCACCACCATTATCAATAAACTCTAATGCTGCTTTTCTAAGATCTTTAATGTCCATTAATTCATCTTCAACTAATAGTTCGTTATCATTACTGATTTGAACTGTAAAAATGTTTTTCTGCTTAATCTTTACATCTGGTGGAGGAATATCTGGTGGTAACTTAGAGTTAATACCAGAATCTACCTCTATAGTTGTAGTAACTAGGAAGAAAATAAGTAATAAGAAGGCAATGTCAGCCATAGAGCCTGCATTAACTTCTGGTGCTGATCTTTTTGCCATAATTATTTAATCATTTTTTTAACGCTTCCTAATAATAAAGAACAAATAGCAACTACCATTAAAAGGTAAAATGCAACTAATCCAGCTCCAGCCATTGTAGACTCTCCAGATGTAGCAACTAATCCATTGTATTTATATTCTGTTGTATCTCCAGTAGAAACTGCATAAGCAATTAATAATACAGCTACAAAAGCGCCAATTCCTATTAAAGTATTTTTTAAGCCTGAAGCATTTGTAAATACGTTTTTAAGTGTAAAAACGACAACAAAAGCTAAAGTTAAAGCTAACACTATATAAGCTATATACATAAATGTATCTACAGAACCGCTAGATTCCCCAGCCTTAACGGCATCGTCTCCAGCACCTATAATTAAGCCTAGGAAGATAACTGATATCACTCCTATTATAGCTGCAATTAAGGTTATTATTTTTTGTGTGTTCATAATATAAGTTTATGAGTGTTTATTATTTTTTGTGCTTAGATAACATATCAATTAACGTAATAGAAGAATCTTCCATGTCGTTAACAATGCTATCAATCTTTGCAATAATATAGTTGTAAAAAACTTGTAATATAATTGCTACAACTAAACCAAATACAGTTGTTAATAAGGCTACTTTAATACCTCCAGCAACTAATGATGGTTGCATATCTCCTGCAGCTTCAATTTTATCGAATGCTTGGATCATACCAATTACAGTTCCCATAAACCCTAACATTGGTGCTAATGCAATAAATAAAGAAATCCAAGATACGTTTTTCTCTAATTGTCCCATTTGAACTCCACCATAAGCTACAACAGCTTTTTCAGCAGATTCTAAGTCTCCATCTGCTCTATCTAATCCTTGGTAGAATATAGATGCAACTGGTCCTTTTGTGTTTCTACAAACTTCTTTTGCAGCTTCTAAACCACCAGATTGCAAAGCATCTTCAACTTCTTGAGTTAATTTCTTTGAATTTGTAGTAGATAAGTTTAAAAAGATAATTCTTTCAATAGCAATTGCTAAACCTAGAATTAAACATAATAATACAATCCCCATAAATCCTGGTCCACCTTCTATAAAACGTTTTTTAAGTTCTTGGTGAAATCCTAATTCTTGTGCAGCTGGTTCATCAGCTTGTTGAATTGTTGCAACAGTAGTCGCTACAGTAGTAGATGCAGTTGCGTTAACTGTCGATCCTAATGCCATCATTAATGTAATAGCTAAAATTGAAAAAAATCTTTTCATTGTTTTGATATTAAATTGTTCTTAAAGTTTATTTTAAAGTGATAAATATATAAAAAAAAAGTGCTTAAAAGTCAAAACGCACGTTATTTTTGATGTTAAATGATTTTTTTTTTAAACCAAAACCTATTTTTATGAAACATAAATTGTGCCACAAACAAATTTTAATTTGGTAACATACTAATTACGAAGTCATTTCGCCTCTCAAACTTTTTTCAAAAGCAGTTTTAAATTTCTTTGGAGATAATTCCTTTGGTAATAAATACATTAATTTACATAATGCAGCTTCTGTAGTCATATCTTTTCCAGAAATTAACCCTATTTTTTTAAGTTTCTGACTTGTCTCGTATTGCCCCATAGAAACACTTCCACCAGAACATTGCGTTACATTTATAATTGGCAACTTTTTACGCGACGCTTTTATTAAGAGGTTTAAAAACCAAGGTTCTGTAGTACAATTTCCTGCGCCGTAAGTTTCTAACACAATACCTTTAAGTCCTTTTACACTAAAAACACTTTCTAAAACCGCTTGAGATATACCTGGAAACAATTTAACTAATGCTATATTAGTTTCCATAGTTTTGTGCACCACTAGTAACTTACTTGCCTTAGCTGTTTTTAATAAGTATTCTTTATTTATTTTTAGATGAACTCCTGATTCTGCTAAATCTGGATAATTTAAACTTGCAAAAGCTTCAAAATGTTCTGCATTTATTTTTGTAGTTCTATTTCCTCTGTATAATTTATATTCAAAATATAAGCCCACTTCTTTTATTACAGGTTTTCCTTTATGTTGAAGTGCGGCCACTTGTATTGATGTTATTAAATTCTCCTTAGCATCTGTTCTTAAATCTCCAATTGGTAATTGAGAACCTGTTAAAATTACAGGTTTCGCTAAATTTTCTAACATAAAACTTAAAGCCGATGCTGTATAACTCATAGTATCGCTTCCATGAAGAATTACAAAACCATCAAACGTTGTGTAATTACTTTCTATAACCTCAGCCATTTCTACCCAAAATTTTGGGTTCATGTTACTAGAATCTATAGGTTCCTTAAAAGATAAGGTTTCAATATTACATTCCAAGAGTTTTAATTCTGGGATTCTTAGAAGTAAATTATCAAAATCGAAAGCTCTTAAAGCACCGGTTTCGGCATCTTTAATCATCCCAATAGTTCCACCTGTATAGATTAAAAGTATTTTTGGCTGTATCATTTTGTTCTAATTTGTGGGCTATTAATTAATAGGTAATTATCTTTTTAATTGATTTTAACTGTTGTAAAACGGATAATTAGGTGTTAAAAAGATGTATTCAACTTTAAAATTTAGGCTTCACAGAAACTCTAAACTCCAAAAACATCTTTAGAATTTTGCGTTGTAATTTCTGCTATAATTTCTTCAGACTTATGGTAAATATCAGATAACTTCTCCACAACTTTTAAAATATAGCTACTTTCGTTACGTTTACCTCTATAAGGTTTTGGTGCTAAATAAGGTGCATCAGTTTCTAAGACAATATGTTTTATATCAATTTGATTTAAAAACTGATCAATTTTTCCATTTTTAAATGTTGCTACGCCACCAATTCCTAATTTCATATTATAAGAAATAGCTTGATGAGCTTGTTCTAAACTTCCTGTAAAACAATGAAATATACCAAACAAATCATCTCCTTTTTCCTCTTCTAGAATCTCAAAAACCTCGTTAAAAGCTTCTCTGCAATGAATAACAATAGGTAATTTATATTGTTTTGCTAAGTGTATTTGCTGTCTAAACGCATCCTGCTGGATTTTTAAAGTAGATTTATCCCAATATAGATCTATACCAATTTCGCCAACTGCATAAAATTTATGAGATGCTAATTGTTCTTTAACGTGATTTAATTCGTCTAAATAATTTTCTTTAACGTGTGTTGGATGTAAACCCATCATTAAAAAAACATATTCTGGGTAATTTTGCTCTAATTCCAACATGGCGTTGGTATATGATGCATCTATTGCAGGAACAAATAAACGTGTTACACCAGAATCTATGGTGCGTTGCATCATTTCTTTGCGATCGTCGTCAAAAGATTCGCTATATAAATGTGTATGTGTATCGGTAATAATCATTTGGTAAAAATAAAAAAAGAATATGGTTTCTTAGCATTAATAGTAATGCTTGTTTGAAATTGCTTATTTTTAATTGACTAATGCCTTATTACAAAATTAGAACTGTAACTTTGTAATAATAGATTTCTAGAAATTAATGGAACAAACGCTTAAAACACTTTTAGAAAGTCAAGATTATATAAGAGTAAAATTAAGGCTTACCAAAACCAATCATTTTGAAATTAAAGCAATCCTTAATGGTACAAAAGGCTTATTTATTTTAGATACTGGCGCGTCTAATTCTTGTGTTGGTTTTACAGATATTGAGACTTTTAAACTTAAAGCAAAAGAGTCTAAAATTAAAGCTGCTGGCGCTGGTGCAACAGATATGTTTACACAAAGCGCTTCCAAAAATCAAATTAAAATTGGCAAATGGGAATTTAAGAATCTTAATTTGGTGCTATTCGATTTAAAACACGTAAATACCGCTTTAATACAACACAATGCAAAACCTGTAAACGGAATTATTGGTGCAGATGTTTTAAAAAAAGGAAAAGCTATTATAGATTACAACCAAAAGTATTTATATTTAAAGTTGAAAAAATAACGTTATGATTAATCCTTACGACGATACTTATTTTATGAAAAAAGCCTTACAAGAAGCTCAAGATGCTTTCAATAAAGGCGAAATTCCGGTTGGCGCAGTAATTGTTGCTAATAATCAAATTATTGCTAGAGGACATAATTTAACAGAGCAATTAACAGATGTTACGGCTCACGCCGAAATGCAAGCTATAACCTCAGCATCGTCTTATATTGGTGGAAAATATTTACACAACTGTACACTTTATGTAACTTTAGAGCCTTGTCAAATGTGTGCTGGCGCACTTTACTGGAGTCAGATTTCTAAAATTGTTTTTGGCGCAACAGATTTTGAGCGTGGTTGTGGTGCTTTAGGCACAAAATTACATCCTAAAACTAAAATAGTTGGCGGCGTTTTAGAAACTGAAGCTGCCGATTTAATGAAACGTTTTTTTATTGAGAAGCGTAATTTGAATTAAAAACAAGATTTCAAAGTCTTTATAAATAACAAAAATAATTAATTACTTCCTTTTCTGGCTATTCTTCATAGCTTCCATATTCTCGTGAGTTAGCATATAATCTCTTGGATCTTTTCCTTTCCAATTATGATAAATAAAAAGAGGAATCCAAACTAAAAATAACCCGCAAGTTCCAAAACCTGTTAGTTTTTCAGAATAATTTAACTCTAAAGTTAATCCTAAAATTATACTTGTTAATGCGGCTATAAAAACAAGCCATAAAATGTATTTCATTTATACTATTTTTTAATATTAGTTTTTAGTGAAATTTATTAATTGCCTTCTATAAGCAGTTAATAATTTAGATTTAGAAACAAATCCCATGTAAACATTATCTTTAGTTACAGGTAAATTCCAGGCACTTGAATCTTGAAATTTATCCATTACCACTTTCATGTTGTCTTTATCAAAATTAATAATTTCTGGAGGATTATACATTAAGTCAGAAACCGTAGTTGTGTTATATAATGTTTGGTCAAACATAATGCTTCTTACATCATCTAACATAATAATACCTACAAGAATTTTGTCTGCATTAGTTACAGGGAAAATATTTCTAGCCGACTTAGAAACGCCATTATGTAACATTTCCCCTAAAGTCATTTCTGGTTTTAGTGTTACAAAATTAGTTTCAACAATATTTCCTAGATTCATTAAAGTTAAAACACTTTGGTCCTTATCGTGTGTTAATAATTGGCCTTTTTGGGCTAATTCTTTGGTATAAATAGTAAAATCTATAGCATTCTTTTTTATAATGAAAGAAACACTAACAGCAATCATAAGCGGAATAAACAACTCATAACCTCCAGAAATTTCGGCAATTAAAAACATAGCAGTTAATGGCGCATGCAAAACACCTGCAATTAATCCTGCCATTCCAATTAACGTAAAATTAGTTTCGGAAACATTAAAGCCTAACTGATTAATTATTTTAGCCATTACATTTCCTAGCGCACTTCCCATAACCATAGTTGGAATAAATATACCACCAACGCCGCCAGCTGCAAATGTTGTTGTCATTGCAATAGCTTTAAAAACAGTAATACCAATTAATAGAGCAATTACAATCCAAATTTGATCTGTATAAGCATCAAAAGGTGTGGTTCCTAATGCTTTTAAATGATTTCCTGCTAATAAATTATTTATAAACCCAAATCCTTCACCATATAAAGGCGGAATAAAATAAAGCATAACACCTATGGCTAATCCACCAACTAATAATTTTTGAAAAGCCGTTCTAAAAACTTCAAATTGTTTTAAGATGAAGAAATACATTTTAGTGAAATATATAGACGCAATTCCTGTTCCTATTCCTAAAACCACATAAAATAAAGTATCGTTAATTATAAATTTATCTGACGATTTAAAATCGAATAACAAATCGTCTCCTAAAAAGAAATAAGAAGTTAAAACTGATGATACTGATGCAATTAATAAAGGTAATAAAGATGCAAAAGTTAAATCTAAACTAAACACTTCTATAGCAAAAATAATAGCTGCAATTGGCGATTTAAATATAGACGAAATTGCTCCTGCAGCTGCACAACCAATTAATAATGTCCTTGTTTTTTGATTAACGTGAAATAAACGACCTAAGTTAGAACTTATGGCAGAACCAGATGCTATTGCTGGGCCAAGTAAACCTACAGAACCACCAAAACCAACTGTTAATGGTGCAGCTATTAAAGGAATATAAATTTTAGAACGTTCTATAATGCCACTACGTCTAGATAGCTTATGTAAAATTGAAGGTATAGCGTGAGAAATTGGCTTTTTAGTAACATATTTAACTAACCAATACACAAATAACAAACCTATAGTTGGTAAAACAAAATACCATTGGTTTGTGGTTAAGCTTCGTAATAATTCGAAAAGAAACTCTATATAAAACGTAACATTTCTAAGTGTTACAGCTGCTAAACCAGCTAAAAGACCAACCAATCCACTTAAAATAAACGTAAAATTCTTTTCGGAAATATGTTTATACTTCCAAATCAAGAAACGTTTTAATAGTGTTGGTTTTGGCATTTTAGTTAATGGTAATTTTTAATATATTAAAATCTTGATTATAAAGCTGTCTTAATGTTTCTACATAACCTCTTTGGTTGTAATATCCATTTTAAAAATCTAAAATAACTGCATCAATTTCTGCTTTAGCTTTTTTGTATTGATATAGCTCGTAACTAATATAACTTCCGCCAGCAATGATAACTAAGGGTTTTGTATATAATTTCGTTGCATGTTTCAGCAACTAAATTAGTAAACTAAAACGAACCAGAGGAAATTCTGAAGGAATTTCCAAGTAGGCTAGAACTAGCAATGAAATATACACGATGTTGGCAAATCGTTATTTTCTTTTCCATTTAACTCCATTCCATACAATTCCTAATGAAACTAAAATTAATGCAATATTTATAAAATTAAATTTCTCGTCTGTAAGGGATTTATATTGTTCCAATAACAAATAAGATTGATATTATAACTGCAAAGTAATAACCTTCTTTAGATTCAAAAAATGATTTCTTTCTTTCTATTTGTCCGTTATTGTAATTTAGGAGTTTTGAGTCAATGTTATGACATAAATTCACAAATTGTTCGGAATTACAGAAACTATCATTTGAGCTTATTCGTAAAGTTTTTCCGTTTTTGAGCTTAAATTTTATTCCAGCTCCTTTCATCCAATGTATTTTATAATATTCTAAATTTTTAAAATCAACACTTTTATTATTCCATTCCAATTTATTTGATGTTAATTCAAAATCTGAAACTTTTACTATAAACTTCTTTTTAAAAATATAGAAAAAAATTTTAGCGATAACCAACGCTAAAATCCCTTTTATCAATCCAAAATTCATAATTCTATTTAGCAAGAATATCATTCAAGAAAATACAAGTATTGTCGAAGCAAATAAAAATAATAATTCAAAAGGCTTTGTATATTCAACATTTTCAAATTTACGCATAGTTTTGCTTAATGTTTGCCAACGTTAAGATTAAACCACTAATTTTTAAAAGCTTCTTGAGTTTCATTAGTTGTGTTGTCTGCTAAAAAATCCCGCTTACGCAGGATTTTTTTTTATTTGTTATTTTATTTATACTTTATCTAAATCCAACTTAAGACTTAATTCTTTCATTTGTGCGGCATCTAATTTTGCTGGTGCATCTATCATTACATCTCTACCAGAGTTATTTTTTGGGAAAGCAATAAAATCTCTAATGGTTTCTTGTCCACCTAAAATAGAGACCAAACGATCTAATCCAAATGCTAGTCCGCCGTGTGGTGGCGCACCATATTCGAACGCGTCCATTAAGAATCCAAATTGTGCTTTGGCATCTTCTTCAGAAAAACCTAAATGCTTTAACATTATGGCTTGTGTTTCTTTATCGTGAATACGTATTGATCCGCCACCAATTTCGTTTCCATTTAAAACTAAATCGTAAGCATTAGCTTTTACATCTCCTGGATTTGTATCTAATAATTCTATTTGTCCTGGTTTTGGCGATGTAAATGGATGATGCATTGCGTGGTAATGTCCAGTTTCTTCGTCTAACTCTAATAATGGGAAATCTATAACCCATAATGGTGCAAATACTTTTGGATCTCTTAAGCCTAAACGTTCTGCTATTTCCATACGTAAAGCACTTAATTGTGCTCTAACTTTATTAGTATCTCCAGAAAGTACAACAACTAAATCTCCTGATTTTGCTCCTGTAACTTCTGCCCATTTTGCTAAATCGTCTTGATCGTAGAATTTATCTACAGATGATTTATATGTTCCATCATCATTACAACGTGAATAAATCATTCCTAAAGCACCAATTTGTGGACGCTTTACCCAATCAATTAATTTGTCTATTTCTTTTCTTGTGTAACTATTTCCTCCAGGAATTGCAATACCAACAACTAATTCTGCATCGTTAAATACTTTAAATTCTTTATGTTGTGTTACCGCATTTAATTCTCCAAACTCCATTCCAAATCTAATATCTGGCTTATCGTTTCCGTATAAACGCATGGCATCATCGTAAAGCATACGTGGAAATTTCTCAATTTCTACACCATTAACCTCTTTTAGTAAGTGACGTGTTAAGTTTTCAAATACATTTAAAATATCTTCTTGCTCTACAAACGCCATTTCACAGTCAATTTGTGTAAATTCTGGCTGTCTGTCTGCTCTTAAATCTTCATCTCTAAAACACTTTACAATTTGGAAATACTTATCCATTCCACCTACCATAAGCAATTGCTTAAATGTTTGTGGACTTTGTGGTAAGGCGTAAAATTCGCCTTCGTTCATTCTACTTGGTACAACAAAATCTCTTGCACCTTCTGGAGTAGACTTAATTAAATAAGGTGTTTCTACTTCTATAAATCCGCCGTTAGACAAGAAATTTCTAACTTCTTGAGTTACTTTAGATCTAAAAATTAAATTATTTTTTACAGGATTACGTCTAATATCTAAGTAACGATATTTCATACGTAACTCTTCTCCACCATCAGTTTGGTCTGCTATTGTAAATGGTGGCGTTTTAGATTCGTTAAGGATTGTTAATTCTTTTACTAAAACTTCAACGTCTCCAGTATCAATATTTTTGTTTTTAGACTCACGTTCTATTACAGTTCCTTTAACTTGAATTACAAACTCGCGACCTAAACTTTGTGCTTGTTCCATAATAGCTTTTGGCGTACGTTCTTCATCAAAAATAAGCTGAGTTACACCATAACGATCGCGTAAATCTACCCAAACAATAAATCCTTTATCTCTTGATTTCTGAACCCAACCTGAAAGGGTAATTTCTGTATTTATATGCGAAGCTCTTAGCTCTCCACAATTGTGACTTCTGTACATAATTGTAATTTTGAACTGCAAATTTAATATTTATATTTTGACTGCCGATTGTTTGTTGGGATAATATCTAAAATTGTTTTAGTTTTTAAACTTTAAAGAGAAAATTATAGTCTTAAAAAACGTATTGTTATATCTACTTTTAAACTTTCTGCTATTACATCAATATATAATACTAATTAGAAGCTTGCTTAACCAATAACTTTTTTACAGCCAAAACATCGTATGGTTTTGCTATAATTTTTTTGTTTTTATCTAACAAATAGTAGTTTGGTGTAGACTGCACATTATAGGCATTTCCTAGTTTATTTTCCCATTTTTCTTTGCCATAAACGTGCGTAAATTTTGGGAACTGCTTTATGGTTTCTTTCCAAAATTTAGGTTCGTCTTCTAAACCAATTGCAATTACTTTAATATTAGTATCTATTAATTTATGTAATTCTGGTAATTCTTTTAAACAATGCCCGCAAGTACTGCTCCAAAACACAACTAAATAATTTGTTTTGGCATCCAAGCTATGTAATGTAGTGCTTGTATTTATGTTAAAATCTGGTGCTTTTGCTCCTATAGATGTTGATTTAAGTAAAAGTAATTGCGCTATTAATTCTGTATTATTTTCTGCCTTAGCTATATCTAACAAATAAGTATCTGTAATGTAATTTGCAACAATCTCGTTTTCTTTTGAAAATTCTGTCCAAATTAATTCTAAAATAAGGTTTTTAAATGCCTCCTGATTTTTGACTTTAGAAACCAAAGTATTTATATTTTCTATATATGATGCATTAGCGTTTTCAAAATCTACATACGTAAAAACATAGCTTAATGCTTTACTAACTAACACATCTGAATTTAATAAATTAATATTTCCAAAATCTAAAGCATCAAAATAATGTGATTTTATATGGTTCTTATATGTTGTTTCTTCTTCAAAAACAGATGGATAATAAGTTTTGTTTGCTTTTATAAACTGATTTACAAATGAGGCATTAGTAGCGGTTTCAAACTGTTCTTGTGTTTGAGCCTGAAGATGAGTTAATTTTAATAAATCTGATGGATTTGCAATTGGGTTTGCATAAAATTTAGCAATAGCATCAGAAATCATTTTCATACTTTTTGTGTAAGATTGCCATAATTTATTATCGGTAGATTTTAAAAAATTTACACCTTTATCTAAACTAAACGTAAGTTCTACATCTTGATTGGTATAAAAAACTTCAAAATTATACTCTTCTTGAGGCGATGCATATACTATTTTATACAGCCCATTTTTCATTTCCTTTTTAACTGGAATAACAAATTGTCCTAAACTGTCTACGTTTGCGTGGTTTATATAGCTCATTTCTGTAGGTAGAACTTTATACAAAATTGCCATTTTAAAATCTGAAGCTGGTTTAAATGTTCCAGAAATAGTATGTTGAGACAAAGCCAAAAGTGGCAATAAAAGCAAACTTAAAAATAGATTTTTTAACATAATATTGTTTTTAATATGGGTTTCAATTATTGTGCCTAACATTAATTATATTTTAAAATAACTGATTATAAATTCAAACAAAATAACGATTAGTTTATGGCAAATAAGTCAGTAAAAAGAGATTTTATATTCTATTAAAGCGCATTGCTTATTTAGAAAAAACAAACTCAATAGTTCCTATTGTTATTAAAGTTAATATAATCTTCTTCATTTAACAGTTGCTAACTTAATTTTTTAATGGTTGCAAAACTGCTAAAGCTTGTTTTACGGTTTTAATATTCTCAAAGGTTAATAATAAGCGTAATCCATTTCTTGTGGTTTTTTCTTTCATTCTGCACGCCATTGGATTTTTCTGAACGTATTGCAATACTTTTGTAAAATTAGCACTTTGGTAAAAATCGCTCTGTTGGTCGTTTAAGAAATAACCTATAAGCTTATTTTGTTTTAAGATTACTTTTTCAATTCCCATTTTTGTGGCAATCCATTTTAAGCGTACAGAATCTAACAAATCGTCTGCTTGCACTGGTAATTCTCCAAATCTGTCTATTAATTCTTTTTCAAATTGAAGTAATTCTTCTTCGGTTTCAAATTCGTTTAATTTGGTGTAAAGTTTTAATCGTTCAGCAATATTATTAACATAATCGTCTGGAAAAAGCAATTCAAAATCACTATCAATAGTTACTTCTTTAACGTAAACTTTAGGCTCTAAACTAGTATCGTAAAGGTCTTTAAATTCGTTTTCCTTTAATTCTTCAATAGCTTCGGCTAAAATTTTCTGATAAGTATCAAAACCAATTTCATTTATAAAACCACTTTGTTCGCCACCAAGTAAATCTCCAGCACCACGAATTTCTAAATCCTTCATAGCAATATTAAATCCGCTGCCCAATTCTGTAAATTGCTCTAGTGCCGAAATACGTTTTCGGGCATCATCTGTCATTGCAGAGTATTCTGGTGTAATAAAATAACAGAAGGCTTTTTTATTGGATCTTCCCACACGACCACGCATTTGGTGTAAATCGCTTAATCCAAAATTATTGGCATTATTTATAAAAATAGTATTGGCATTTGGAACATCTAAACCACTTTCTATAATGGTTGTACTTACCAAAACATCGAATGCGCCATCCATAAACTGCAACATTAATTCTTCCAGTTTTTTTCCATCCATTTGTCCGTGACCAATTCCAATTTTGGCATCTGGCACCAAACGCTGAATTAAACCTGCAACTTCTTTAATGTTTTCTATTCTATTGTGAATAAAAAATATTTGTCCGCCACGTTCTATCTCGTAACTCACAGCATCTCTAATTTCATCTTCTGAAAAACGAATAACATTACTTTCTATTGGATAACGATTTGGCGGTGGCGTTGTAATAACAGACATATCTCTAGCTGCCATTAAACTAAATTGCAACGTTCTTGGTATTGGTGTTGCTGTTAATGTTAAGACATCTACATTGTCTTTTATGGTTTTTAATTTCTCTTTTACAGACACACCAAACTTTTGTTCTTCGTCTACAATTAAAAGTCCTAAATCTTTAAATTTTACTTTTTTGTTGACTAATTGATGCGTTCCAATAATAATGTCTACATGACCTTTTTCTAAACGTTCTAAGGTTTCGCGTTTTTGTTTTGCAGTTCTAAAACGATTAACATAATCTACAGTTACAGGAAAATCTTTTAATCGTTCTGTAAATGTTTTATGATGTTGAAACGCTAAAATGGTTGTTGGTACCAAAACTGCCACTTGTTTACCATTATCTACGGCTTTAAAAGCGGCTCTAATAGCAACTTCTGTTTTTCCAAAACCAACATCGCCACAAACTAAGCGATCCATTGGTTTCTCGCTTTCCATATCGTTTTTTATGTCTTGTGTTGCGGTAATTTGATCTGGCGTATCTTCGTATAAGAAAGAAGCTTCTAACTCGTGCTGGTAATGGCTATCTGGATTGTATTGATAACCTTTTTCTAATCTACGTTTAGCATATAATTTAATTAGGTTAAAAGCAACGTGTTTAACTCTAGATTTAGTTTTCTCTTTAAGTGTTTTCCATGCTTTACTTCCTAATTTATAGACCTTTGGTGGTTTGCCGTCTTTACCGTTAAACTTGGTTATTTTATGTAAAGAGTGAATGCTTAAGTATAAGACATCGCGCTCGCCATAAATAAGTTTAATAGCTTCTTGTTTATTGCCTTCTACATCTATTTTTTGAAGTCCACCAAAACGACCAATTCCATGATCTATATGCGTTACATAATCGCCAATATCTAAATTGGTTAATTCGGTTAATGTTATAGCCTGTTTTTTGGCATAACCATTTTTTATTTTGAATTTGTGGTAACGTTCAAAAATTTGATGATCTGTATAGACAGCAATTTTAGTGTCTTGGCTTACAAAACCTTGGTGTAAAGATAATTGCACTGTTTTGTAATGAACTTCTTGTTCGGATTCCTCGAAAATATCGTGAAAACGTTTGGCTTGTTGCTCTGTTACACACGTAATATAATTGGTATAACCTTTATTATGATTAGAGTTTAAATTGTCTATTAATAAATTGAATTGCTTATTAAACACAGGTTGCGGCGATGATGTGAAATTAATAACAGCTTCTGTTAACTCAAAATGATTGGTAGACCCAAATTCTACTAATGTATAATCGTTAAGTTGTAATCTTAGCAATAAGGAATTACAAAAAAGCGCTTCTGGTTCTGCATGTTTTACGTCTGGACTTAAACTTTTAAAAGTGGTTTCTGCCTTACCATAAAATTCTTCAATTCTACTAAAAACAACTTCTGCATTTTTAGTGAAAACAACTGTGTTTGGAGATAT
The DNA here is from genome assembly GCA_938073895.1 of uncultured Flavobacteriaceae bacterium. GTDB lineage: Bacteria > Bacteroidota > Bacteroidia > Flavobacteriales > Flavobacteriaceae > Aurantibacter. The sequence goes on along the minus strand of CALJFB010000037.1, from coordinate 18,790 downwards.
GTATTTTAGAAAACTTTGCCTTGTTTCTTCAAAAACTTTTGTTGCTACATTTGGTATAATACTAACCTTTTTTACTATTTGATTGGATAGCTGCGTTTCTACATCAAAGGTTCTTATGGAATCTATTTCGTCTCCAAAAAACTCTATTCTGTAAGGTTCATCGTTAGAAAACGAAAACACATCTACAATTCCACCACGAACAGAAAACTCTCCAGGTTCTGTAACAAAATCTACACGTTTAAATTTGTATTCAAATAAGACTTCGTTTATAAAGTCTATAGAAATTTTATCGTTTACGGCTACTTTTAATGTATGGCTATTTAATTCTTTTCTGGTTACAACTTTCTCAAATAAGGCATCTGGATATGTTATAATTATAGCAGGTTTTTTGCGAGAGTTTATTCGGTTTAAAACCTCTGCTCTTAATAAGATATTGGCATTATCTGTTTCGTCTATTTGGTATGGTCTTCTGTAACTTCCTGGATAGAAAAAAACATCTTTTGTGTTTATTAATTGCTCTAAATCGTTTAGGTAAAAAGCGGCTTCTTCTTTATCGTTAAAAATTAATAAAAAAGGCTGATCTTGTTGCTTAAAGGCTTCTGTAATTACAAAGGATAAGGACGAACCAACTAGGCCTTTTACATAACTTCTACTTTGGGTTTTGGCAATAGCAGTTTTCAGATTTTGCGTTTGCGAAATCTGTAAAAAAGCTTGCGAGAGATGTGTTTTACTCACGATTTAGGTTTCTTTTTTTACAAATATACGAGTTAGATTACTTATTTATGACACCTATTTTAATTTAACCTAGAATTTGCATTAGCGATTGAGCCATTGTTGGAGCTCTTTTTTGGTTGTTGCACTTATGCAACCAAAAAAAGCGACTGGTGAAAGCGCGGCTTTTTTAATAAAAAAAAGAATGCCAAAAAAATAATTGGTATTCATTTAAAAATTAGTTGTTTTTTTAGATGAGAGTTTTTGATTATTTATATCTTTGTAACTTATATTTAAAATAAGAATTATGTCGTTTTCGGATTTATTTGATAGTGGTTTTAAACAACGAAATGAGGATCATTTTGCTGCAATTGTTAGAGTTGCCATGAGCGACGGAATGATTAGCGAATCGGAAAAAACGTTTTTAGATCGTTTGGCTCGAAACTTAAGTATTAGTGAAGGTGATTATGCTATAATTTTAAAGGATTATAAATCTCATCCTATTAATCCTCCAACAAGTTATGATAGCCGTTTAGAGCGTTTATTTGATTTGGCGCGTATGGTTTGGGTTGACCATATTAATCATGACGAGAAAATGGTAATATTACAACGTTTATGTGTTGGATTAGGTTTTAAATCTGATAATGCTAAATACGTTGCTGATAAGTCTATTGAACTTGTAAAACAAGGCGTAGATGTGGACGATTTCTCTGATGGAATTAAAAATATGAATCGTTAGAGTTACAACTCTAGAACGTTTAAAATATAAAAAAGGATTAACTTTATAAGTTAATCCTTTTTTTTGTTTTGCTACTTATTTAAAATTAGTGTAATAAAACTGCTAATTTTATTGGCCTAAAACTGAAGTTAGACTGCTTAAAAATTCTTTTTCTGTAAATGGCTTTTTTAATACAGCTTCTACTTTTGCTTTTTTATAGACTTGTAAATCTTCTTTTAAAACCTTTCCTGTTACTACTATTATAGGTGTTTGTTTTAAATCTGGGCTTCTGTGTTTTTTTATTCTATAGATTAGATCTACACCACTTTGTTGCTCTAAATCTATATCCATTAAAACAAGATCGTATGCGTTTAATTCTAAATCTTCTATAAACTTATCAGGTTCTGGATTAGGGTTAATGTCTAATTGAATATTTTTATGTTTTGAAGCTATTTTTAATAGAATAAGCTGTGTAATCTCTGAATTTTCTACTAATAATATTTTTATTTTTTTATCTTGATTATAAGGTTGCTCTTGTTTTGTTTTTAAAAGTAAGATGTCTGATTTATTAGGCTTACTAAACTCCATATTAACGGTAAATTCTGTCCATTTATGCTCTTCGGACTCTACTTGAATAGAGCCATTAAAGGTTTCTACCAAAGATTTTACAATTGATAAACCCAATCCATAACTTTTAGTATTTGCTATTTGATAATTGGAGTCTGTAGAATTAAAACTTTCAAAAACTGTGTCTAATTTGTGTTTTGGGATTCCAACACCAGAATCTCTAATTATAAAAGATAAACTGTATTTATTGGCTCTTTCGTAATTATAAGAGGTTTCAAAATAGATTGTACCTTGTTCTGTAAACTTTACTGCATTTGTTAATAGATTACTTAAAATCTGTCTAAAACGTATTTGATCTGCCAAAATAAACTCAGGTAAAACACCTGAAATTTTACTTACAAAATCTAAACCTTTCTTTTGCGATTTGGCTTTAAAAACGGTTTGTATTTCTGTTATAAAACTCAAAGGATTTATAACGTCTTTTTGAAGTTTTGTATGATTTAATTTTATGGTTTGCAAATCTAAAATATCTTCTAACATTTTTTTTAAATGTTGTGAAGACGACTCTATAATATTAACATAACTTTCTTGTTGATAATCTAGTTCTGTTTCTTTTAAAAAATCCGAAAAGGCTACAACACCTTCAAGCGGTTCTCTTAATTCGTGACTAAAATTAGCTATAAACTTAGATTTAAACAATTCTTGTTCTTTTAAGAATTGATTTTGAAGCTCTATTTTCTCTTTAGAAATAACAGATTCGTTACGCTCTTGTGCTGCAAATTGATAAGCAAAATAATGAGATGTAAAATCTTGAATTATTATTAATGCTGGCTTATCTATAAATGTTTTTAAAGTAACATCTACAATAATTTTATTTTGAGGCAAGGTAAAATGAATACAACTAAAAAAGAAAGTATCTTCTTTATTTAGGGCAATTAGTTCAATAAAAGTATCAAAAAAAGGATATAAACTACCTAGAGATTGCTTTTTTTCTAAGTCTAAAATACTATTACAACTATCTAAAATAACACCATTGGCATCTATAGTTATATATTGATTAGTATTAGAAATAATATGATCTTGATATTTTTTTAAATCCATAATTAAACAAGTTGTTTCGCTAAATCTAAAAATAAATCGTTAACATTCTCAGCCGTTTTTGCACTGGTATAAATGGAGTTGAAATTTTGAAATTTAGTATTAATCTCTTTTATAAATTTTTTAGTAACCAAGTCGGATTTATTTCCAACCACTATAATTGGTGTATTACTTTTTGTAACTTTTAAGTATTCTAATTCTTCTATAATGTTACCATAAGTTGATGGTCTTGTTAAATCAAACACATAAATAAATGCATGAGAACCTAAAAGATAAGAAGTTCTGGTTTTTTTAATATCGCTATTACCTTCTAAATCCCATAATACTAAAGTAACATCTTTATTATTTTCTGGAATTGAAACTTCTTTTTTAAGTATGTGGACACCAATACTTACTTTGTAATCTTCCGAAAATGTGTTTTCTACAAACTGTCTAATTAATGATGATTTTCCCACACCAAAATGACCAATTATAACAACTTTTTTAGAGATTTTCATTCGCAAAATAGTCTTTTATTTTTTGTTGTAAACTTACGCTTTCTTTTAAGTCTGTTTTATTAATTTTAGTTATAGCAAAGTCTAACAATTTATCTTCTAATTTATGCTTAAACTCTGAACTATATGATCCAGAAACAACGACAGCTATATAGTAGTTTGAAAAATTTTGAAGGTGAATATGAAACGTATCATATTGAATAGAATTAAGTTGTTGTTCCTCGCTATTAAAAGCATCTTCTGCAAAACTTTTTATAGCAGTTAGCATTCCACTAACCATATCTTCTTCAATATTTTTGGTTAAAGAATAATTTGCCATTAAAAGTCCAGAATGGTTTTCTACAACTAGTAATTGTTCTATAATTGGTTTAAATTCTTCTGCTAAAATAAGATCAGCATGAGACATTCCTGAAAATTTTGCTTTGATTTTTTTCTTTATAAAACTAAAAGAAAAAGTTTTAGACATCTGAGCATTTATTCGTTCTGAAAGCTGCTGAATTTCGCTTTGTATATACTTTTTAATCATCTTTCCAATAATAGGAAACAAAGCTTCTACAACTGCGTCTTGAGAGTTTTTAATTTCTGTTTTTAAGGCTTCGGTTATTGTTGGACCTAATGTTTTAGGAATTTCTAAAATAAACTGACTTAGTTTTTCGTCTATAATAGGATCTACTTTTTCTGAAAGTTGATTTCTCTTATTTAAAGTATCTTCTAAAACATTTAATTTCTCTTCTATTTTTTGAGCATAAGTACGTTCATCTGTTAATAAGATGTCTTTTAAAATTTGAAGCTTATCGTCTTTATACATCAAAACCAGAGATTACTGACTGATTTTCTCGCCTAGTTTGGTCAATAATTCACCCAACATCTTACGATCTACTTTCTTATCTTCTAAAGTTTCAATTTTATCCTCTAGTTTGTCTTCTAGTTCGGTAATTCTAATATTAACATCTATTGCTACAGAATCTATATTTTGTAACAATTCCAGTTTAACTGTTTCTATTAGATCGTTTAATTGATTCTTTTTGTTAAGAATATCTTTTTTTACAGCATCAAATTCACTGTTATAGGTTTGGATTTGTTCACCAAAGATAAGCTGCTTTATAGCATCTATTTTTGACGATTCGTTTTTGGCTGGAGCAGTGGTTGTATTTTCTTCTTTCATAATTAGTAAGAGTGAAAAGTAAATATAATTTATTTTTATGTGATTACATAAGTGGAACCGAAATAAAATTTAATTTTAAACTATAAGGCTAATAATTCCGTAAAATTAGAGAAAAAAACGATGGCCTTTTTATTTAGATAAAATGTAAAGAAAAAGAATAACTAACCCAAGCCTTTTTTAATAAAATAGACTGTAAAAAGCACATTTATTATTATAACATCAAACAAATAGCTGTACTAAGCAAAGCAATAGCATAAAAAAAAGCCTCAATATAATTGAGGCTTTTTTAATAATTTATACTAATCTAGAACTATAGTTCTAAAGCTTTTTTAAGATTTCCGTCCATTAATAACTCTTCTGGACTTTCTAACGCTTCTTTAACAGCAACTAAGAAACCAACAGATTCTTTTCCGTCAATAATTCTATGGTCGTAAGATAAGGCAACATACATCATTGGATGAATTTCCACATTACCATTTACAGCAATTGGTCTTTCAATAATGTTATGCATTCCTAATATTCCACTTTGTGGTGGGTTAATAATTGGTGTAGATAGCATTGAACCAAAAACACCACCATTAGTTATGGTAAATGTTCCACCAGTCATTTCATCTACAGTTATATTTCCATCTCTAGCGCGTAAAGCTAAGCGTTTTACTTCTGCTTCAACACCTCTAAAAGTTAAGTTTTCGGCATTTCTAATAACTGGTACCATTAATCCTTTTGGTCCAGAAACTGCAATAGAAATATCAACAAAATCGTAAGATAACATTTGTTTTCCATCAATCATTGAGTTTACTGCAGGATACATTTTTAATGCTCTAACAACAGCTAACGAGAAGAAAGACATGAATCCTAGTCCAACACCATGCTTTGCTTTAAACTCTTCTTTGTATTGTTTACGCAATTCAAAAATTGGCGTCATGTTAACTTCGTTAAACGTTGTTAACATTGCTGTTGTGTTTTTAGCCTCGACTAAACGCTCTGCAACTTTACGACGTAACATAGACATTTTATGATGAGTTGCACCACGATTTCCTCCAGTTGGAGTTCCCATACTTGGCACTGCATTTACAGCATCGTCTTTAGTAACTCTTCCATCTTTACCTGAACCAGAAACACTATTAGCCTCAATACCTTTTTCTGCTAATATTTTCTTAGCAGCAGGACTTGCTGTACCTGTAGCATAGGTTTTAGCTTCTGCTTTTGGAGCTTCAACTATTGCTTTTGGCGCTTCGGTTTTAACTTCTGCCTTTGGTTCCTCTGAAGAACCTTCTGGCTTGGCAGCACTAGTATCTATTAAGCAAACTACTTGCCCAACTTCTACAGCATCGCCTTCTTCCGCTTTAAGCGTAATTATACCGCTAGCTTCTGCAGGTAATTCTAAAGTAGCTTTATCGCTATCAACCTCAGCAATTGCTTGGTCTTTTTCTACATAATCGCCATCTTGAACTAACCATTCAGCTATTTCAACTTCTGTAATTGATTCGCCTGGTGAAGGCACTTTCATTTCTAAAATCATTATAGTATAATTTTATGTTGTAATTTACTTGTTCTAATTAAAGCTTATATACTCTAATTTGTTTTTATTATTATATTTTAAAACTAGCTTATTTTCTAGTTTACCAACTGTAATTGGATATTTAATATAGCCATCATTTTCAATCCCATTAGAGCTAATATTTGTTATTTCTCCTTTGGCATTTTTAAATCTTTTAAGATAATTAGTTATACTTTTTAAGTCTTTTTTAGACTTAAAATCTTCTGATAACAAATTGTAAATTGCTGAAAAATTAGAAGCATTGTATGCTGTTTTAAATGTACTTAACACTTCTGCTTTAGATATTTTTTCTGACTGTGAAAAACCCAAACTAAAAGTTAAGATTGCTACTATTAAAATTAATTTTTTCATAATTTAAAATTTTAGTATTGATTATTTTTTGAAACATCAAATACAAAATCTATAACTTCTTTTTGACGTCTTTTAGATCGTGTAGAACTTCCTGCTGCCGGAGCACTGTAAGGTCTTCTTGTTGCAGCTCTAAACGTTTTAACTTCGTCTAAATTCATTAATAAATGAGCATATGCACCCATGTTTCTTGGTTCTTCTTGAGCCCAAACAATATCTGTTACATTGCTGTATTGCTCTAAAACCTCTCTTATTTCGTTTTTTGGTAGCGGGAATAGTTGCTCTAATCTAACTAAAGCTACATCTGTACGTCCGGTTTCTTCTCTACGTTCTAATAAATCGTAATAGAATTTACCAGACACAAATACTAGTGTTTTAGTGTCTTTTGGTTTTACTATTTCCTCATTTATTAATGTTTGGAATCCACCTTCTGCAAAATCTTGTACCGTTGAAACACATTTTGGATGACGCAGTAAACTTTTTGGCGTAAACACAATTAATGGTTTTCTATAATCTGCAAGCATTTGTTTTCTTAACAAATGAAACATGTTTGCAGGATTTGTACAATTTGCTACAAACATATTTTTCTTAGCACAAAGCTGGAGATAACGTTCCATTCTTCCCGAAGAATGTTCTGCGCCTTGACCTTCGTAACCATGTGGCAACAACATGACTAAACCGTTTTGTGTTTTCCACTTATCTTCTCCACAAGAAATATATTGGTCTAACATAATTTGAGCTCCATTACTAAAGTCTCCAAATTGTGCTTCCCATATGGTTAATGCGTTTGGATTTGCCATAGCGTAACCATAGTCAAAACCTACCACACCATATTCTGATAGTAATGAGTTATAAATATCGAAACGTCCTTGATCGCCTTCTAATTGATTTAAAAGTACGATTTCTTCTTCGCTATCTTCTACCTTAACTACTGCATGTCTGTGAGAAAAAGTTCCTCTTTCTACATCTTGCCCAGAAATTCTTACATCAAATCCTTCTTTTAATAAAGATCCGTAAGCTAAATGCTCTGCCATTGCCCAATCTAATTTATTATCGTCAAACATTTTTTGACGAGATTGAATTAGGCGTTCAATTTTACGTATAAATTTTTTCTCCTTAGGTAAGTTTGAAATCACTTTAGTTATAGACTCTAAAAGACTTGCATCTACTCTAGTGTCTATTGCTTGCATCATTACATTCTCGTCTGCTCTAGCAAATTCTGTCCATTCACTTTGCATAAATGGCGTAATAACTGTTTTATCTTCTTTTCTTGAGTCTTCTAATTTCTCTTCTAACTTAGCTTTATAAGCTAGTTCTAATTCTTTAACATAACCTTTATCTATAATATTTGCTGCTATTAATTTCTCTGCATAAATATCTCTAGGATTATCATGTTTTGAAATTGACTTATATAGCTTAGGTTGTGTAAAACGTGGCTCATCACCTTCGTTATGTCCGTACTTACGGTAACCTAACAAATCAATAAAAACATCACGCTTAAATTTCATTCTAAAATCTAAAGCAAAAGTCATGGCGTGAACCACAGCTTCAGTATCGTCTGCATTAACATGTAATACTGGAGATAATGTTACTTTTGCAATATCTGTACAATAAGTACTAGAACGTGCGTCTAAGTAATTAGTTGTAAAACCTACTTGATTGTTTACAACAACATGTATAGTTCCATTGGTTTTGTAGCCATCTAACTGTGCCATTTGCACAATTTCATAAACCAAACCTTGACCAGCAATTGCGGCATCTCCATGAACTACGATTGGTAATACTTGACTAAAATCGTTACTATAAAGCTTGTCTTGTTTAGACCTAACAATTCCTTGGACTACTGCTCCAACTGTTTCTAAGTGAGATGGATTAGGTGCTATGCTTAATTTTATTTCTTTTCCAGAATCTGTTTTTCGATTACTTGTCCAACCTAAATGGTATTTAACATCTCCATCAAAAACTTTTTCTTCGTAGTCTTTTCCGTCAAATTCACTAAAAATATCTTTAGCAGACTTACCGAATATATTTGTTAATGTACTTAAACGACCTCTATGAGCCATTCCCATAACAAATTCTTTAACTCCAACTTCTGCAGCTTTTTCAATTAAAGCATCTAAACCTGGTATTAAAGATTCTCCACCTTCTAGAGAGAAACGTTTTTGACCTACATATTTTGTATGCAAGAAGCTCTCAAAAGATACAGCTTCATTAAGTTTTTTAAGAATGTGTTTTTTCTGTTCGCCAGAAAAACTAGGCTTATTATCGTTTATATTTAGTTTTTTCTGAATCCATTGAATCTCTTCTGGTTCTCTAATGTACATATATTCTACACCTATAGAACCACAATAAATGTTCTCTAAATGACGAATAATTTCTTGTAAAGTCTGAGATCCAATACCAAGAATATCTCCAGCACTAAAAACGGTATTTAAATCTGATTTAGATAAACCAAAGTTTTCAATTTCTAAAGATGGCGCGTATTTACGTCTATCTCTTACTGGATTTGTTTTTGTAAATAAATGACCTCTATTTCTAAAACCATCTATTAGTTTAATAACCTGAAACTCTTTCTGAACATGTTCAGGAATTGGGCCATTTAGTGGTTCTATAGAATCGATATCTAAAGCAAATTCTTCTGTACCAAAGTCGTAACCTTGAAAAAAGGCTCTCCAACTAGGCTCAACAGAATCTGGGTTTTTAAGATATTGGTCGTATAAATCAGCAAAGTATGCTGTATGGGCTGCGTTTAAAAAGGAATATTTATCCATCATGATGTGATAATCGTGTTCGCTTCAACAAAATTTAATCAAAAATACAACTTTTAGTAAAAATAGCACCAATTTTAGTACATTTATCCTGTAATTTTTAATTAAAATATTAAATATGATTTTATTAGACGTCAGAAATATAACATTTAAATGTTTTGTTGTAGCTACTTGCTTTTGTTTTAACTTTTGTTTAGCACAAAATGAAATTACAAAATCTAAAAGCGATTTTTGGGAACATGTTAGATTTGGTGGTGGATTAGGATTAAGTTCTGGCACAGACTTTTTCACTTTAGGAGTTTCTCCTAGTACGATTTACGATTTTAACGAACAGTTTTCTGTAGGAACATCTTTAAATTACACCTATAATAAGTTTAAAAATAGATTTAAATCTAATATTTATGGCGGTAGTATTTTAGGATTATATAATCCTATTGATGCAATTCAAGTATCTACAGAATTTGAACAATTACGTGTAAATAGAAATTACGAAGGTTTAAATAAAGGCCTACCAAGCGATAATTATTGGTCGCCAGCGTTATTTATTGGAGCTGGTTACAGAACTAATAATGTAACTATTGGTTTACGTTACGATTTGTTATTTAACAAAACAAAAAGCGTTTATGCAGATGCTATTGTGCCTTTTGTAAGAGTTTATTTTTAATTTTTTTATTCTTAAAAGAAAAGGTTAAGACGAATACTTGTTCTTAAACCAAACCTTTTGCCATTCGCGCTGTAAAATTAGAAAAGAAACGTCTTCAGACAATTGTAATGTATCGTCTCCATTGAGCTGTTTTATTTTTTCTTCGGAAACATCTATTATATAAAGTAGATTTAAGTAATCGTTAAATTTTTCTTGTATTAGCTTGTAAACTATTTCGTGAAGCATTAATTTTAAAGCCGTTGGTAAGATATCTTCTTCAAAATCTAGATCAATATTAGCATACAAAAAATCTTTATTTAACTGAATAATTAATTTTTTATATAAACTTAAGCTTTCTGCTTCTTGAATTAGACTCGAGTATGTTTTAGGTAAAATCATTTCTACTACTTAAACCGTACGTGTCATTAATGCATTTCCAAAGGCTTTTAACTGCTCTTTTTTGTCGTTAGAAATACTTAAATCATCTAATACATTGTAAGCTTTATCTGTATAGTCTTTTATAGCTTGTTTAGTAGCATTAGCAGAACCGCTATTTATAAACAATTCTTTTACACGCAGGATTTTATTTGTGTTGTCATCTAATTCCAAATTAAATAAAGTATGTAATTCTTTGGCTTCAACATCATTTAAAAATGCTTTAGCTTTTAGGTATAAATAGGTTTTTTTATTCTCTATAATATCGCCACCAACTTGTTTCCCAAATGTTTTAGGATCTCCAAAAGCATCTAAATAATCGTCTTGTAATTGAAACGCAATTCCTAATAATCTTCCAAAACTATATATAGCGTCTTGATCTTCTTTGTTAGCATTTGCCACAATTGCGCCCATTTGCATTGCAGCACCAACTAAAACAGCTGTTTTGTATTCAATCATTTTTAAATACTCTGCAATAGTTACATCGTTTCTAACTTCAAAATCAACATCGTATTGCTGTCCTTCGCAAACTTCTAAAGCTGTTTTACTAAATAATTTAGCTAAAGCTTGAAACACGTCTGGACTATAAGTTTCGTACAACTGATACGCCATAATTAACATAGCGTCTCCAGATAATATACCTGTATTAATGTCCCATTTTTTATGAACAGTTTCTTTACCTCTACGCAAAGGTGCCGCATCCATAATATCGTCGTGAACCAAAGAAAAATTATGAAACACCTCAATACTTAATGCTGCAGAAAGTGCAGATTTATAATCGCCATTAAAAACATCTGTAGCCATTAAAGTCAAAACAGGTCTTAAACGCTTTCCTCCTAACTCTAAAATATAATTTATAGGCTCATAAAGGTTAGCCGGTTTTCTGTCTATAGTAAACGTTTTTAAATAATTTAAAAAGGCGTCTTGATAAAATGGTGTGCTTTGCATTTTACAAAAATAATGAAATCCATAAATAATTAGATGTTTTTAATGAAGTTAAATAAAATGAATAAAAAATAAAACGGAAACTTTAGAAACATTAAAAGTTTCCATTGTATATTTGCAGCAATTATGAAAGAAAAAATTATACTAAAATCTACAGAACTATTTTTAACCCTTGGGTTTAAAAGCGTTACAATGGATGATATTGCCAATGAAATGGGCATTTCTAAAAAAACCATTTATGTCTATTTTAAAAACAAAACAAAATTAGTAGAAGCTACAACGTTTAGGCTTTTTGATGTGATTTGCGATGGTATTGATTGCATATTCGATAAATCATCGGATCCTATTAAAGAATTGTACGACATTAAAATGTTTGTAATGGAGCATTTAAAAAATGAAAAAGCGTCTCCTCAGCATCAACTAAAAAAGTACTATTTCGAAATCCACGAACTACTTCGTAAAAAACAATTTGAAAAAATGAATAGTTCTATTAGTAAAAGCTTAAGTCACGGAAAAGATACAGGTGTATTTAGAGCTAATATTAATGTAGATTTTATTTCTAGAATGTATTTTAATGGTATGAATGGCATAAAAGATCAAACCATTTTTCCTGCCAATACTTATACGGTTGCCGAGTTAATGGAAGACTATTTAGAATACCACTTAAGAGCAATTGTAACTGAAAAAGGAATGAAAACTTTAAATAAATTTATTAAAAATCAATCTCAAAATAATGACTAAATATCTCATATTATGTGCTCTATTTATTAGTACAACTGTAATTGGACAAACTAATATACCAAAATCTTTAAGCCTACAAGAAGCTATAGATTATGCACTTAAATCTAACAGAACAACGCTAAATGCAGCTTACGATATAGATGCTGCAATACAGCAAAAACGCGAAACTATTCGTGGCGGTTTCCCGCAAATTAATGGAAAAATAGATTATATAAATAATTTAGCGCAGCAATTTGATCCTGTAGATTTTAATGGCGATGGTATTCCTGAATTTGGCGCACAACACCAAATGAATGCATCGGCAACATTAAATCAATTAATTTTTGATGGCTCTTATATTGTAGGACTTCAATCTGCTAAAGTCTTTTTAGAAATTAGTAAAAACGCTAAAACAAAAACAGATTTACAAGTTAGAGAAGCTGTAATAAATGCGTATGGAAACATACTTTTAGCTAATGAAAGTGTAAACATATTAAATAGTAATATTAGTGTTTTAGAAAAAAACCTATTCGATATTACTAAAATCTACGAAAATGGATTTGAAGAAGAAGAAAGCGTAGAGCAAATAAAAATAACGCTATCTGGAGTTAAAAACAGCTTAAATAAAACAAAAAGACTTCAAAAAATTGCCTATCAAATGCTTAATTTAAATTTAGGTATAGACTTGGACAAAAAAATAACTTTATCAGACAATTTAAAATCTTTAACAGAAAAAAATATATTTTCTGATGCGGCTAGCATAAATGATGTAAAAAATACAATAGACTTTAAAATTGCAGAAAACGACAAAGTTTCTAAAGAACTCTTGGTTAAATTAGAACGCAGCAAAAACCTACCAACTATTGGCGCATTTTTAACTGGTGGCTATTTAGCTAATAGAGAAACATTTGATTTTACAGGTTCTGACAAAAAATGGATTGGAACAGCTTCTTTTGGCGCAAGCATTAACATTCCTATTTTTAGTTTTGGACAACGCGACGCAAGAACACAAAGAGCTAAAATTAACCTTGAAAAAGCAGAATTAAATCTAACTGAAACAGAACAACGCATTAAATTACAACTAGCATCTGCTAAATCAGACTACGAATTTGCGCAAGAAGATTTTAAAAATAAAACTGAAAATCTAGCCTTAGCTAAACGAATAGAATCAAAAAACCAAACCAAATTTTTTGAAGGTGTTTCTACAAGTTTTGACTTAAGACAAGCACAAACACAGTTATACAGCACACAACAAGACTACTTACAAGCAATGCTTAATGTACTAAATACAAAAGCAAAACTAGACACTATTACAAACCAATCTACAACATTTTAATTCCATAATTATGAAATCTATATTATCTATAATACTATTAAGTCTAATCCTTTTTTCTTGCGGAAACAAAGAAAAATCTAAATCTTTAGAAAGCATTTTAAGCTCTAAAAACCAAGAAGCAATTTATACTAAAAGAGCAGATTTAGTGGCACAACAACAAATGCTAACAGAACAATTAAAACAAATAGACACTAAGTTAGCAGACCTAAATCCAGATAAAAACATTCCATTAGTAACCTCTTTTGTTTCTAAAAAAGAAAATTTTAATCACTTCTTAGAATTACAAGGAAACGTAACTACTAAACAAAACTTAGTATTAACGCCAGAAATGTCAGGTATTTTAACGCAAGTTTTAGTTAAAGAAGGTCAAAAAGTATCTAAAGGACAATTGCTAGCAACTATAGACGATGGCGGTTTAGCGCAACAACGTGCACAATTAAAAATACAAACAGACTTAGCTAAAACAACTTTTGAACGTCAAAAGCGCTTGTGGGACAAAAAAATTGGAAGCGAAATTCAATTTCTTCAAACAAAATCAAATTATCAGTCTCAACAAGAAGTATTAAACCAAGTAAACAGACAACTTGCTAAAACTAGAATTACAGCACCTTTTTCTGGAATTATAGACGATGTAATTACAGAACAAGGCAATGTGGTTGCTGCAGGACAAAGTCCAATAATTAGACTGGTTAATTTAAACGACATGTATATTGAAGTTGATGTGCCAGAACGTTATTTAACTCAAATATCTAAAGGCTCTAAAGTTAAAGTAGAATTTCCTGTATTAAACAAAAAAATAGACACCAAAATTAGACAAACAGGAAGTTTTATAAACCCTGCAAACAGAACTTTTAAAGTAGAAATTGGTTTACCTAAAACTAACACTAACATAAAACCCAACCTAACAGCAAAACTTAAAATTAACGACTACTCTAATACAACTGCATTACTAATACCACAAAGTATTATATCAGAAAATGCCTCTGGAGAACAATATATCTATATCTTAAAAAACAAAGCCAACGGAAAAGCAACTGCAAAGCAAATTATTATTAAAACAGGAAAAACTCAAGGCGATGTTATTGAAGTAATTTCTGGACTAAATAATAGCGATGAAATTATACAAGAAGGCGCAAGAAGCGTTAAAGACGGACAAGAAGTTAAAATAATTAAATAGTTGTAAAAAGTTTAAAAGATTGATTTACGGAATCGTTTAAGATTAAAACGAAAATTTAACCAACAAATCATCTTATAAACAAATAAACATTTAAAGAAAATGATAAAAAACAAACAACAAAAAATAGATAAAGATTTCATCTTATCCACTTGGGCAATTCGCAACAAGACTACAATATATATGATGATTTCTTTAATACTTATTTTAGGTACATCAGCCTATTTTAGTATGCCAAGAGAAAGTTTTCCAGAAATTAAAGAAACTAAAATTTACGTTAGTTCTTTATTTCCAGGTAATACTGCAGAAGATATAGAAAAACTAATAACCAAACCATTAGAAGATAAACTTAAAACTATTACTGGTAAAGTTAAAATAACCTCTACATCTCAAGAAGATTACTCTATGATTGTGGTAGAATTTGACGAGAGTTTATCCATAGATCAAGCTAAAATTAAAGTAAAAGACGAGCTAGACAGCGAAACATCAAGCGAGGATTGGCCAACATTTAATGGTGCAAAAGTAGAACCTAATGTTTTTGAGCTAAGCATGTCTGAAGAAATGCCAATTCTTAACATAAACATCTCTGGAGATTATCCTGTTGCTAAACTTAAAGAATTTGGAGAATATCTAGAAGAAGAAATAGAAGACCTAGACGAAATTAAGAAAGTAGACATTCGTGGTGCTCAAGAAAAAGAAGTTGAAGTAGCAGTAGATATCTATAAAATGATGGCTTCTAAAGTTAGTTTCGACGATATTATTGGCGCAATTAATCGTGGAAACATGACAATGTCTGCTGGTAATTTTATTGCAAGTGGACAAAGAAGAACCATTAGAATTGTTGGCGAAATAGACACACCAAAAGCGCTTAATAATTTTGTAGTAAAATCCGAAAAAGGCAATTCTATTTACCTTAAAGATGTAGCTCAAATTAAGTTTCACGAAAAAGACAAAACCACTTTTGCAAGAGAATTTGGAGAAACCGTAGTAATGCTTGATGTAAAAAAACGTGCAGGAAAAAACATGGTAGATGCTGCAGAACAAGTTCAAAAAATTGTAGCAAATGCAAAAGCTAACGTATTTCCATCTAACTTAAAAGTAACAATTGCAAACGATCAATCTTCTAAAACTATTGGTCAGGTAGATGATTTGGTAAACAATATCATCTTCGGAATTATATTAGTTGTAACCGTTTTAATGTTCTTTTTAGGATTCAAAAACGCCTTATTTGTTGGGTTTGCAATTCCAATGTCTATGTTTATGTCTTTAATGATTTTAAACTATTTAGGCTACACCATGAACACAATGATTCTTTTTGGATTAATTATGGGACTTGGAATGTTAGTAGATAACGGAATTGTTGTTGTTGAAAACGTTTATCGTCTAATGGAAGAAGAAGGCTTAAATCGTGTAGATGCAGCTAAAAAAGGAATATCCGAAATTGCATTTCCAATTATAATCTCTACAGCTACAACAGTTGCAGCTTTTATTCCTTTAGGAATGTGGCCTGGTGTAATGGGAGAATTTATGGTCTATTTTCCAATAACATTATCCGTAGTATTAGGATCGTCTTTATTTGTAGCAATTTTCTTTAATTCGGTTTTAGTATCGCAATTTATGACTGTTGAAGATAAAGATATGCCCGTAAAACAATTAATTACAATTTCGGCAATTGTTGGTGGTATTGGACTATTAATTATGTTAGTTGGTGGCGCTTATAGAGGTTTAGGAACTGTAATGGTTTTTACTGCTATTATGTTATGGGTTTACAGATTGGTTATTCGTAAAATGGCAAATCGCTTTCAAACCAAAACATTAGTACGTTTAGAGAATTTTTACGAACGTGTTTTAAAAAGTGCGTTTAAAGGTTATAAACCACAAATAATTATTTTTATTTCATTTGTATTATTAATTGTTGCCTTTATGAGTTTTGGTGGCTCAGTTGCATCACAACGTACAAAAATTGAATTTTTTCCAGACAATAAACCCAATCAGATTATTGTTTACATCGAGTATCCAGAAGGAACAGATATTGAAAAAACAAATACAATAACTAAAGCTATTGAGACTAAAGTTTACAACGTAATTAATAGCCCAGAATACATAAAAGATGGCGAAAATTTCTTGGTAGAAAGTGCTGTTTCTCAAGTTGGTGAAGGTTCAGGAAATCCACAAACCGATGGTGGATCTACTGCAGAAATGCCACATAAAGGAAAAATTACCGCTTCTATGCGAGAATATAAGTTTAGAAACGGAAAAGATTCTGAAGTTTTAAGACAAAAAGTACAAGAATCTTTAGTTGGTATTTATCCTGGTGTATTAATTTCTGTTGAAAAAGATGCAAATGGACCGCCAGCAGGAGCACCAATTAATATTGAAATTGAAGGCGAAGATTATAACGAACTTATTAATCTTGCCGAAAAAATGCGCGAGTTTATAAATAGTAAAAATATTGCTGCTATAGACGAGTTAAAGATTGATGTTAATAAAGATAAACCTGCAATGCAAGTTATTGTAGACCGCCAAAAAGCTGGAGAATTAGGCGTAAGCACAGGTCAAGTAGGTCAACAATTACGTAATTCTATTTTTGGAGCTAAAGCAGGAATTTATAAAGAAAACGGAGACGATTTTGATATTTATGTTCGTTTTAACGAAGAAAACCGCTACAACAAAAGTGCTATTTTTAACCAGAAAATAACGTTTAGAGATATGGCTTCTGGTCAAGTAAAAGAAATTCCTGTATCTTCAGTAGCATCTCAAAAAAATAACTCTGGATTTAGCGCAATTAAGCACAAAGAAGGAAAACGTGTGGTTGCCGTTTATTCGGCATTAGCTCCTGGTTATACAGATGCAGCTGCTGCAGTAGCACAAATTCAACAAGAAATGATTGAGTTTGGTGACTTACCTGCAGGTGTAAAATTTGATTATACAGGACAAATAGAAGAACAAAACAAACAAATGGAGTTCTTAATGGGCGCATTTTTTACAGGTTTAGGCTTAATTTTCTTAATCTTAATTTTTCAATTTAACTCAATTTCAAAACCTACAATTATAATGATTGCCATTTTCCTTAGTTTAATAGGCGTATTTGGCGGAATTGTAATTACAGGAAAACCTTTTGTTATTATGATGACAATGATGGGAATTATTTCTCTGGCCGGAATTGTAGTTAACAATGGTGTGGTACTCTTAGATTACGCACAATTATTAATAGATAGAAGAAAAGCAGTTTTAGGTTTATCTGAAACTACATTTTTACCAAAAGACGAATTATTAACGCAAATTATCCAATCTGGAAAAGCACGTTTACGTCCTGTTTTACTAACTGCAATTACAACCATTTTAGGTTTAATTCCTTTAGCTATTGGACTTAATATTGATTTTTTCTCGTTGTTTAGTTCTTTCGATCCAAAAATTTATATTGGTGGAGATAATGTGATTTTTTGGGGACCATTAGCATGGACAGTAATCTACGGATTATTTGTAGCAACCTTTTTAACACTTATTGTTGTACCTGCATTATTTTATTTATCGGTAAGATTAAAAATGTGGTTAAAACGAAAATCAAATAAATTAGAAGACAATTTAAATGATGATTTAGAATTTACCAATGTAAATTAAACAGAGAATTAAATTAAAATTTTAAGTTTATAAAAAAGCCTCAATTGTTATAATTGAGGCTTTTTTATGTTTTAGAAAGTTTTTTATTGTGCTATACTGCACTCCAACGCAGCACCTATTTTGACATCTGGCTAAATCATCGTAAGTTCAAGTAATTTAAATTGAAGCGATAGCAGAAAATTAAAATGTATAGAGAATAGAAGTAGATAGCTTCTCGATTAAAATTTTCCTCTTGTAGAATTCACTCGAAGTGATGTTTTTACTAATAAAAATACTATTAAAAATAATAAAAGGCATTTTCTAAATGCTCTATATCAAAACCTACATTAGATTTTGTAATGGCAATAATATCAAACCTTACTTCTACATCTAGATTGTTTACAATAACATATTCGTTAACCGCTTTTACTAAGTTCTGAATCTGTTTTGGTTTTACAAAATCTTCGGGATTACCAAAGACATTAGTAGATCGTGTTTTAACTTCAA
>CALJFB010000036.1 GCA_938073895.1 uncultured Flavobacteriaceae bacterium | reverse complement strand
ATTGCTTCCTCTTGCTTTAAACAGAAGTTTTCCAAGTCAAATATTTTCTCAGGATCAAATGCATAGTGGTTGTAACGAACCTCAAAGTGCAAGTGTGGCGAATAAGAACGACCAGTGCTTCCGCCTAATCCAATTAATTCTCCTGCCTTAACAACTTGGTTTGGCTTCACCTTAAGCTTCGAAAGGTGCGCGTAATATGTTTCCAATCCATTAACATGGCGAACAATCACAAGGTAACCGAATCCACCTGAATTGTATTTCGCGTATCTTACTTTTCCATCAAAGGCAGAGACAACCGTATCTCCCGTTTTTAATGGAATATCAATTCCTTTGTGCTGATAGCTCTGACGGTGACCAAAACCAGATGTCGTTTTACTTTCAACTGGGAAAGCATAGCTCAATGTTGAGTCCGTAAAATTTAAAATTGAAGAATCTGAATAATTGAATTGAGGATACCAGAAGGTCACGTTATTGTTCCAATCCAATGTGTATATATTAGCGGTATCAAAAAAGCTAGGTTCTTTTACAGGTTTTTCTGTTGTTAAAGAATCTCCTTTTTCTGGATCTCCATTAACCTTTTTCGTTTCTGTTTCCAAACTTGCAAATGAAGAAAATGCAACTAGTGACAAGGAAAAGGCAAATAAAATAAATTTTTTCATGGATTTAAAATTCAAATTCAGTGCAAAACTATTGTATTTAAGCCAATTGGACTGATTCTAAAATCCAATATGTGTTAAAGTTTTAGCTGTTTTTGACATGTTAATATTTTTACTGACGAAGGTCCCGAACCTACCACCACTCAATTGGAGTATTGAATCGTATTCCTATGGTCAGGTTATGAGCGTTGTCATAAGGACTCGTAAGAATATCATTGAAGCGGTATTCGCCGTAAATGATGCCACACCAATAACCAATTCTTGCAATGGCGCTGAAGTCTTTATAATTGTGAATGTCTTTTGTTGTCAATTTTTAGCAACACCTCTTGCGTAAAGCGGTAAATTGTAATTGATGCCAATATCCAAGAGTTTCTTTTCCTTGGTGTAAATAGAGACCAGTACAGCTGCTGTTAAATCCAAGGATGTATAACACTGATCTTCATGAACGACAGAAGTATCAATTAAATAGTTCATTTAAATAAGATAAAAAAAACGCCTTGAACAAATCAAGACGCTTTAAAATATATTTAGATGGGTTTACTTTGTAAAGTTATCCGCAACGATTAAATCTTTCGTTCCGTGTCCCCACGAGTAGAACCCTTCACCACTTTTAATTCCCTTCTTACCTGCCATTACCATATTTACTAGCAATGGACAAGGAGCGTATTTTGGGTTTCCGAATCCGTCGTGCAAAACTTCCATAATTGCCAAACAAACGTCTAGTCCAATAAAGTCAGCCAATTGCAAAGGTCCCATTGGATGCGCCATTCCAAGTTTCATAACAGTATCTATTTCTTCTACACCAGCAACGCCATTATATAATGTTTCTATAGATTCGTTTAACATTGGCATTAAAATACGGTTTGCTACAAAACCAGGATAATCGTTAACTTCTGTAGGTGTTTTTCCTAAAGTTCTAGATAAGTCCATTATCGTTTTAGTTACAAGATCTGAAGTATTATAACCACGAATAATTTCTACTAATTTCATAATTGGTACAGGATTCATAAAATGCATTCCTATAACTAATTCTGGTCTTTTTGTAACTGCAGCAATTTCTGTAATCGATATTGAAGATGTGTTTGTAGCTAAAATGGTGTTTTTAGGGCAAACGCTATCTAATTGCTTAAATATTTTTAGTTTTAAATCTTTGTTTTCTGTTGCAGCTTCTACAACTAAATCGGCATTTTTAACGCCAGATTCTGTGTCTGTAAACGTTGTAATGTTTCCTAAAGTTGTGGCTTTATCTGCTTCGGTTATTTTTTCTTTAGCAACCATTCTATCTAAATTCTTAGAAATGGTAGACATTCCGCGTTCTAAAGATGCATCGCTAATATCTATTAATTGTACTTTAAATCCCGATTGAGCAAATGTGTGAGCAATTCCATTACCCATTGTTCCTGCACCAATTACTGCTATGTTCTTCATAATATAATTTTGTTTTTCATTTTCGTAAAGATCTAGATCTTTACATATGTTTATTTTTTGCTTGTTAAATAAGTGGTTGTATTTTAGTTACACCATTTAAACTTTATATGTTTTACTAAACCATTAAATAAATTCGCTCTTAGTTTTAAATACTAAAAAAAAAGGTTTTTATATTTGCTATTAGTTCTAGATTAAAATAATTTTTATTTTTAAAACTGATCAATAATCATACTTGCAACGCGTAAAGCTTCTGTTCCATCGTGCAATGTAACTACTGGTGTTGTGTTGTTGTTTATTGCATCTGCAAATGTTTCAAGCTCATCTAAAATGGCATTATTTGCAGGAACTTCTGGATTAGCAAAATAGATTTGTTTTTTAACACCTTCAGCATTTTGTAAAATCATATCAAAATCTCCTGGGTTTTCTGGCGCGTCTTTCATTTTAACAACTTCGCAAGCTTTTTCTAAAAAGTCAACCGAGATGTAAGCGTCTTTCTGAAAAAAGCGAGTTTTGCGCATATTTTTTAAAGAAATTCTACTTGCCGTTAAGTTAGCAACGCATCCATTTACAAATTCTATACGTGCATTTGCAATATCTGGCGTGTCACTAATTACAGAAACACCACTTGCCGAAATATTTTTAACTTTAGATTGGACTACGCTTAAAATAACATCAATATCATGAATCATTAAATCTAAAACTACAGGAACATCTGTTCCGCGTGGATTAAACTCTGCCAATCTATGCGCTTCTATAAACATTGGTTGATCTAATTGATCTTTTATAGCTTTAAATGCAGGATTAAAACGTTCTACATGGCCAACTTGTCCTTTTACATTATGCTCTGCAACTAAAGCACGAAGGTTTTCGGCTTCTTGAACTGTGTTGGTAATTGGTTTTTCTATAAAAACGTGTTTTCCCTTTTTTATAGCTTGCTTTGCGCAATCGTAATGCGATAACGTAGGAGTTACAATATCTACAACATCTGCCGCATCAATTAAATTCTCTATAGAATTATAGTATTTGTATCCAAATTCGGCTTCAATTTGCTTTCCGTGTTCTGCATTTGCATCATAGAAACCAATTAAATTATATTTTTTAGATTCGTTTAGTAGTCTTAAATGAATTTTCCCAAGGTGTCCAGCACCTAAAACTCCAGCTTTTAACATGTAATTGTCTTTTTTTCAAATTTATGAATTTTATAGGATAGTTTTAATGAATGTGACATAAAAATGAAGCTTTTTTTATGATACGATAAATACTAGTTTTTTGTTTTTAATTATTGGATAATGTGTATTTTTATCAAAATTATTTTAAAGTTGAAGGATACGCTAAAACATAAAGGCTTGCGTCAAAAATTGGTGCAAATACTAATAAAAAAAGGAGTTACTAGCAAAATTGTTTTAGATGCTATTGGAGCAATTCCACGACACTTATTTATGGATTCAAGCTTTTTGGATCATGCCTACCAAGATAAAGCGTTTCCAATTGCTGCAGATCAAACCATTTCTCAGCCATATACAGTTGCGTTTCAAACCGAATTAATGCAAGTTGCTAAAGGCGATAAAGTTTTAGAAATAGGCACAGGAAGCGGCTACCAAACCGCTGTTTTATGCGAGTTAGGAACAAAAGTTTTTAGTATAGAAAGGCAACACGAATTATTTAAAATTACCAGTAAATTTTTACCAAAACTTAACTATAGACCCAAAAAACTTATTTTTGGCGATGGCTATAAAGGTTTGCCTGAAGAAGCACCTTTTAAAGCTATAATTGTAACTGCTGGAGCGCCATTTGTACCAAAACCTTTATTGGCTCAATTAGAAGTTGGAGGAAGATTAGTTATTCCTGTTGGAGATAAAGTGCAAATTATGACGCTTTTTGTTAGAACTGGACCAAAACAATTTGAAAAAACAGAATTTGGAGAGTTTAAATTTGTACCACTATTAGAAGACAAGAATTAATTTTAAGAAGGATTTAATGTTTATATGTTTTAAGAATGTAATAGCAAAAATTGTGTTTAAAACTAACTACTTTTAAATCTATAAATTATTGATTCTAAACTCGTAAATCCAGAATGCCATAATGGTTATCATATATTAATTGATATTTTTATTTTTGAGTAGAAAACTCAATTTTTTATCGAATCGTTTTTACTTTCCCTAAATGCTATCTTTGTGTTATGAAAGCGTTACCCATAAGCTAAAAAAACATCGTGAAAGCCGAAAAGACATATTTAAAAGGAAAGTCAGTTTTTATCGTTTCGCTTCTTGTAATAGGAATTACAATTTTGACTGTATAACTGACTGGCGAAAACTACAACCGAACTATAACAGCGAATTTATATCTGTCACTTTCAATAATCGGAACTACACTTTTTCTGTTTATGACATACGGACTTTATTATGGCATCGGATTAAAAGATAATTTTCCAAAATTTAGAGAATTTAAAACTGGAGATTTAATCGCTCAATCTGGAACTACACCGGATTTGCCAAGTATGGAAGTTGGAGATGGAATTGGTGGATTAATTATGTCCATTTTGTTATGGATTGGAATGACTATTTTGATATTTATACTATTGATTTTATTGGAGGTATTTTTTTGGATTTCGATTTTTATAATTTTAGCTATGCTTTATTGGATATTTTTTAGAGCTTTAAGACTTGTATTTTCTAAAACAAAAGACACAAAAGGAGATATCGTAATTTCGGCAATTTTTTCGCTTACATATTCGGTATTGTATTTAGGTTGGATTTTTGGAATTGTATATTTGACAGAAATATTGCGATGAAAAAGCCTATAGGTAACAATTAAATTGCAAATTTGGCTAAGTGCTAACCCGAAATTTATTGTATATTTATTACCTTACTACTCATACACCAAACGATGTGGCTTAGAAAAAATAATACTAGTGTTATAAAACATAAAATTAAATAGATTTAGTATTTCTTAAATTATAAAAACACTAAAAACTAATATCTAATAGTGTTTATTTTTAAGATAGGTTTTATAAATTTTTTTAAAACACTATTTTTACCGTCATGATAAATCAATTACAACATCATATTCCTGAAGCTGCATTTTTGCAAGTATTGTCACTTTTAGATTACGATAATTTATCTGTAATTGTAAAAAACGAACGTAAAACAAGACATGGCGATTATAGACGCTTACCAAATAATAAGCATCAAATAACAGTAAATAACAACCTAAATAGTTATCGGTTTTTAATTACACTTATCCACGAGATTGCTCATTTTGAAACGTATAAAAAATACGGTAGAGCAATAAAACCGCATGGATTGGAGTGGAAGCAAACGTTTCAGCATTTAATGTTGCCATTTATAAATCCAACTATTTTTCCAAATCATTTATTACCACTTTTAGCACGCCATTTTAAAAATCCTAAAGCAAGTAGCGACACAGATGTAATATTATCTGCAGCATTAAAAAAATACGATCCACCAAGTCACTTTGTTTCTGTATCAGAATTAGCATTAGAAACTAATTTTAAAATGAAAAATGGCAGGATTTTTAAACGCGGTTTAATTAGACGAAAACGTATAGAATGTGTCGAAATCTCTTCAGGAAAAATGTATTTATTTCATCCAAATGCAGAAGTTGAGTTGTTGGCTTAAATTCTTTAAAAAGACGGCTTAATTAATTTCAGAATTTATATATTGCGTAGTTAGAAAATTAAAAGAATGAATAGTAATTATTACGCAATAATAATGGCTGGTGGCGTTGGATCACGTTTTTGGCCTGTAAGTACCAAAACGTTTCCTAAGCAATTTCACGATATGCTTGGAACTGGAGAAACCTTAATTCAAAAAACGTTTAATAGGTTATCTAATATTATCCCAAAACAAAATATTTACATTTTAACAAATGAAGATTATAACGATCTGGTTTTAGAGCAACTACCAGAAATTAGTAAAGAACAAGTTGTTTTAGAACCTGCAATGCGTAATACTGCACCTTGTATTTTATATGCTTCTCTTAAAATAAAGAAATTAAATCCTGATGCTTTAATGTTAGTTGCTCCAAGCGATCACTGGATTGAAGATGAGGCTGCATTTAATAAAAATGTAAAACAATCGTTTCAATTTTGTGAGCAAAAAGATGCATTAATGACTTTAGGTATAAAGCCTACATTTCCTAATACAGGTTATGGATATATTGAGTTTAATAAAGCCGATGATTATCCAGTTAAGAAAGTTGCCCAATTTAGAGAGAAACCAGACTATAAAACAGCTAAGAATTTTTTATCTAAAGGAAATTTCTTGTGGAATGCAGGTATTTTTGTGTGGTCAGTAAATTCGGTTTTAAAAGCTTTTGAAAACAATCAACCAGAATTATTTAAGTTATTTAATGATGCTGAAGCGGTTTATAATACGCCAGAAGAATCAAAGTTTATTCAAGAAAATTATAACAAATCCGAAAACATATCTGTAGATTATGCTATTCTGGAAAAATCGCCTAACGTATTTGTATTACCTGCTACTTTTGACTGGAATGATCTTGGAACTTGGGGAAGCTTATACGATAAGTTAGACAAGGATTACAACAAAAATGCAGTGGTTAATGCTAAAATATTAACCAATAATGCACAAGGAAATATGATTAAAACCTACAAAGACAAAGTTGTTGTTGTAGATGGATTAAGTAATTATATTATTGTGGATAAAGAAGATGTTTTATTAATTTATCCAAAAGCTAAAGAGCAAGATATTAAAAAAGTACGACAAGAAGTAAAAGATGAGTTTGGAGATCATTTAGGTTAAAATTACATAGATTATGGAAGAAAATAAATTTAATTTTTCTGAAGACGCTTCAGCAGAAGAGGCTAAAGATAAAGCAGTACAAGAATCTAAAGATGCTGTAAAAAAAGATGCGGCAGGATTATTTGTTAGTATAAAAACTTTTTTAAACGATTTATTAGACTTTAGAGACGATACAGATCGAGATGCAACCATAGAAGCTATAAAAGCAGATATACCATTTAAAGGCGCAACTGCATGGATTTTAATTTGTTCAATTTTTGTTGCATCTATAGGTTTAAACGCAAATTCTACAGCAGTTGTTATTGGCGCCATGTTAATTTCGCCTTTAATGGGTCCAATTTTAGGACTAGGTTTATCTCTTGCAATAAATGATATTGATACCTTAAAAAAATCGCTTATAAATTTAGCAACTATGATTGTGCTAAGTTTATTAACAGCATTCTTGTTTTTTAAATTTTTTCCTTTAAGTGAAGATACAATAGAATTATTAGGTCGTGTTAAGCCAGATATTAGAGATGTATTAATAGCCTTTTTTGGTGGTTTAGCTTTAATAATTGCACGTACTAAAAAAGGAACAATAGCGTCTGTAATTTTTGGTGTTGCAATTGCAACAGCATTAATGCCACCTTTATGTACTGCAGGTTATGGATTAGCAAAAGGCAATTTTGACTACTTTAGAGGTGCAATGTATTTGTTTACCATTAACACTATTTTTATAGCTTTGGCTACCTTTTTAGTTTTAAAAATTTTACGTTTTCCAATGCTTAAATATGCAAATTCGGCAAAACGTAAACGTATTGCTCAATTTGCATCTTTACTTGCGTTAGTGGTTATGATTCCTGCAGTTTTAACTTTTTTAACGGTCTTAAAAGAGAGCAATTTTAACAGAGATGCAGGTTTGTTTATACAAAATGAATTAAGTGCTTTACCACATGCAGAGCATATTAAGGATAACTCTAAGTTTACATTTGTTGATTCTAAAGAATTACCATCTGTTATTGAGTTAAACACATTTGGATTAGACGAAATACCACAATCTACTATAGATGTTATTTCAAGCAGATTAAAATCCTATAGTGCTTTAGAGAAAAATGTAAAACTTGTTGTTAATCAGAATAGAGATAGAAATTTAGATAATATAAAGTATATGGCTCAAATTAGAAATAGAGATTCTTTAGATTTAATGAGCCAGCATCAAAAAATTACATTCTTAGAGAATAAAGTAAGAGTCTTGTCTAAGTTTGAGCAGGAAACCATTCCTTTTGAGGATTTGTCTAAAGAGGTTAATATTAATTATGAAAGTTTAGAATCCTTTTCTTATGCCAAAGTAGTTAATTCTAATTTTAAGACTTTGGATACAATAACTGTTTTTACTGTTAAATGGAAAGATTCAATAACTAATTTAAATCAGATTATTAGTGAAAAAAATAAGCTGTCGCGTTGGTTAAAACAAAAACTAAAGTTAGACACTTTAATAGTTAAGCAAGTAAAATAATTTACTCTGTTAAGTACATTTTACGTACTTTTTTAAATAAATTAGAAGAATAAACAAAGTCGGTAACGGCTTTGTTTTCTGTTTTAAAGATATCATGTCTTGTGCCTTCCCATTCTTTTAATCCTAATTGCAGAAATACAATTTTCTCACCAATTTCCATTACAGAGTTCATATCATGAGAGTTAATTACAGTTGTAATATTATATTCTTCTGTAATTTCTTTAATTAGATTATCTATAACAATTGATGTTTTAGGATCTAGTCCAGAATTAGGTTCGTCACAAAAAAGGTATTTTGGTTTATTTACAATTGCTCTTGCAATAGCTACACGTTTTTGCATTCCACCAGAAGCTTCGCTAGGCATTTTATTGTGCGCATCTGACAAGTTTACGCGATTTAAAACAAAGTCTACACGATCTTGCATTTCGCTTTTGCTTTGGTTTGTAAACATTCGTAATGGAAACATAACGTTTTCTGCAATAGTCATAGAATCAAATAAAGCTGAGCCTTGAAAAACCATACCAATATCTGCTCTCATGGTGCGTTTTTCAGCTTCGCTTAGCTGAGCAAAAACTCTACCATCGTAAGAAATACTTCCTTTTTCATAGTCAAATAAACCTAAAAGACACTTTAAAAAAACGGTTTTACCCGAACCACTTTGTCCAATAATTAGATTTGTTTTTCCTGCCTCAAAAGTAGTTGTAACACCTTTAAGAATATGATTTTCTCCAAAGGATTTTTGTAAATCTTTAACTTCTATCATTAGCTTAAAAGTAATTGAGTTAATATATAGTTTAATAGTATAATAGCAACACTAGTCCATACAAAAGAACTTGTGCTGGCTTGGC
Organism: uncultured Flavobacteriaceae bacterium; assembly: GCA_938073895.1. GTDB lineage: Bacteria > Bacteroidota > Bacteroidia > Flavobacteriales > Flavobacteriaceae > Aurantibacter. The sequence goes on along the minus strand of CALJFB010000036.1, from coordinate 30,192 downwards.
CAACTTCTAATGCGCCACCTTTCATATAATAACCATAATAAGATGGAACAGTTGCTAAAATAAAAGCAAATACAAATGTTTTAAGAAAGGCATATACAATATGAAAAGGTATAAAATCAAGTTGAACACCAGTAATAAAGTCTTCGGAAGTAGCGTATCCACCAAGAACACATGCCGTATAGCCTCCAAAAATCCCTAAAAACATTGCAATAGATATTACAAAAGGATATAGCGTTAAAGCAACAACTTTTGGAAGAATTAAATAGTTAATTGAGTTAATTCCCATAACTTCTAAGGCATCAATTTGTTCCGTAACGCGCATTGTTCCAATACTAGATGTAATAAATGAACCTACTTTTCCTGCCATAATTATAGAAATAAAGGTAGGAGCAAATTCTAATAAAATAGATTGCCTAGTAGCAAAACCAACTAAAGATTTTGGTATTAGTGGATTATCTATATTTAAAGCGGTTTGTATGGTAATAACGCCACCAACAAAAAAGGCTATAAAAGATACAATTCCAATAGAGCCAATAACTAAATCGTCTATATCTTTTAAAATTAATTTTTTCATGACTGACCATTTTGTTGGTTTTCGAAACATTTCTATAACCATCAAAAAATAAGCGCCAAAATTGTGTAAATACTGCATATATTATTAATTACTGCTAAAATATGAAATTTAAAGGCTTGTTAACTTATAAATTATAAATCATCCATAAGAAAATAGTATTTTTGAAGTATTAAAAATAGATTCATGAAAAATTTAGTTCTCCTTTTAGTTGTTTTAGTTTCTTTTGGTTGCATTAGTGTTAAGCATCCAAATGTTACTGTAGTAGAAAAACCGTTAACTTCTATTAAGGTTAAAAAAACAAAACCTAAATTGGTAATTGGAATTGTAGTAGATCAAATGAGATACGATTATCTAACAAGATTCTATTCAAAATATGGAAATGGAGGTTTTAAACGTTTAATGAATGATGGATTTAACTTTAAAAACAATCATTTTAACTATACACCAACTTATACTGGTCCTGGACACGCATCTATTTATACTGGAACTACGCCAAAAACTCATGCTATAATAGGTAATAGTTGGTACGATAAATACGAAAATACTTCTGTTTATTGTGCTGGAGACAGTTCTGTTTTACCTGTTGGCACTAAAAATAAAGCTGGATTAATGTCTCCTCATAGAATGAAAACAACCACATTTGGAGACGAGAATAGGTTGTTTACTCAGTTTAATGGAAAAACTATTGGTGTTTCAATAAAAGATAGAGGTGCTATATTACCTGCAGGACATAGTGCTAATGCAGCATATTGGTTTCATGGCGCTAACGAAGGTGTTTTTATTTCAAGTTCTTATTATATGTCTAATCTACCAAAATGGGTTCAAAATTTTAATAGCTCAAATACGGTAAAGTCTTATTTAAAAGAATGGAATACTTTATATCCAATAGAAACTTATACAGAAAGTGGATCTGATAAAAATAACTTTGAATATGGTTTTAAGAAGCAAACTAATTTTCCGTACAATTTAAAAGAATTAGCGCGTGTTAAAAAGCCTTTCGATATTATAAAAGCAACACCTTATGGTAATAGTTTAGTGGCAGATTTTGCAATTGAAGCTATTAAAAATGAAGATTTAGGTCAAGATGAATTTACAGACGTTTTAACAGTAAGTTTTTCGAGTACAGATTATGTAGGGCATAATTTTGGTGTAAATTCTAAAGAGGTTGAAGATACATATATTAGATTAGATAAAGATTTAGAGCGTTTTTTAAATTTTTTGGATACTAATGTCGGAACAAATAATTACACCTTGTTTTTAACAGCAGATCATGGCGCTATAGATGTCCCAACTTATCTAAAAACAAAGCAAATTCCAGCAGGATATGTTAATGAGAAAGTTATAGAAGACAAGTTAGCTGCGTTTTTAGACCAACAATTTAAAGTGTCTGGTTTAATTAAGAAAATTAGTAACGATCAGGTGTTTTTAGATACAGAATTAATTAAATCAAATAGATTAAATAAAGCTGTAATTGAGGAAGCAATTGTAAACGAGATTATAACCTATAACACAGTTTACAAAGCGTACAGTTCTAAAACACTTTTAACTACAGACTTTACAAAAGGTTCGGCCTACTTATTACAAAATGGATACAATCAAAAATATTCTGGAGATGTTGTTTTTATGTTTGATCCTAATTATATTTCTTACAAAAAAACAGGTTCTACACATGGCTCAGGTTTTAATTACGATACACATGTACCGTTATTGTTTTATGGTAACGGAATTAAGCAAGGCGAAACGTTTAATAAAACTGAAATTACTAGTATTGCACCTACAATTTCTGCATTATTAGGTATAAGCTTTCCAAACGGTTCTAGTAATGTAGTGTTAAGTGAAGCTTTAATTAATTAAAAAGCACACAATTTGAAGCTTTAGAAATTTAGATATAATATTAAGAATGAAGGAAACTGTTTTAATATTTAACAGACGACTTTTAAATATATTTAACTTAAAATATAACTTTAGGTAAGTACAAGTTTTTATTTAAATTTAGCCTTAATTGCTTTTTCAGTAAGATAGAGTAGTAGTAATACAGTAAGAATTAAGGCTGTAAACCCTAAAAACAATTCTAACTGTTCGGATATATTTATTATAAAACCTAAAAAACTACATAGGGCTAAAATAGTGCCTAAAAGTATAATTAATTTAGAAGAATAACGTTGCGCAAAATTCCATTGCTCTTGGTTTTTCATAGAACTTGCAGTTCTGTAACCATAAAAAGAATTAATTTTTTTAGGAGGAAATAGTAATGTAATTAATCCTGATAATGCAAAAATTGAACCCGATAGCGCTTGCATTGTATATAGTTTATCCAAAATAGTTATTTTCTATATAAGAAATATTGATTAACAAGATCTATATACTGTTGTTTTGCTTCGTCTTCAGAAACGCTTTGTATTTGAAATAAAGCATTTGTTTTAAAAGCATTAATAATTGGTTCTCTACTACTAGGTCTACTATAGTTATTGGTCGCTTTTTTGTAATAAGCGTATAGACGTAATAAGAAATCGGCAGGAAAAAGCTCTTTATGTGCATTTACCGTTGCAACAGCAGTTTCAAATGTTTTATTTAGTTCGTCGTTTACCATTTTAAGCTTTAGCAATTATACATTCGCCACCTTTTACTTTTTGGTTTAGTGCTACGCTAATGTTAGTACCTATAGGTAAGTATAAATCTACTCTTGATCCAAATTTAATAAATCCAGAGTCAGAACCTTGAATGGCGTTATCTTCTACTTTAGCATAATTAACAATACGCTTAGCTAAAGCACCAGCAATTTGTCTGTATAAAACAGGACCTACAGTACTGTTTTCTACAACAACAGTTGTACGTTCGTTTTCCGTACTTGCTTTTGGATGCCAAGCCACTAAATACTTTCCTGGATGGTATTTACTGTATGTTACTTTTCCGCCAATTGGATAACGTGTAACGTGAACATTTATTGGAGACATAAATACGCTTACTTGTAAACGTTTGTCTTTAAAGAATTCTGGTTCGTAAACTTCTTCAATAACAACTACTTTTCCGTCTACAGGAGAAACAATGGTGTTGTCGTTTATTACTGTTGCTCTGTTAGGATTTCTAAAAAACTGAAGTATTATAAATAAGAAAAAGCCAATAACTGCAAAAGCAATCCATTTCATCCAATCTATGCTAATGTAATTGTCTGCTAGTAAGAATAAACTAATACATGTAACAAATGTAATTGCTATAATTTTAAAACCTTCTTTATGAAACATATGTTATAATTCTTAAAAATAAATAAATAAATGGTGCGGCAAATATAATACTATCTAATCGATCTAGCAGTCCACCATGACCAGGCATTATAGAGCCACTATCTTTTACGTTAGCTTGACGCTTAAATTTAGACTCAATTAAATCACCAATAGTTCCAATAGAACTAATAATTATTGCTAATATAAGCCAATATGTAAATGTAAGTGTTTCTGTGTATTTAAATATAAAATAACTAGCAATACAAGCAAATAAAATACCTCCTAAAAATCCTTCAACTGTTTTTTTTGGCGAAATTCTTGAAAATAATTTCTGTCTTCCAAAATTCTTCCCCACTAAGTAAGCAAAACTATCGTTAACCCAAATTAAGATAAAGCTACATAAAAGTATTTTGTAATCAAAAGTGCCATTATAGTTTGTAATTAAAGGTAAAAAAACAAATGCACTCGATAAATAGAATATTGTTAAAAGATATTTTCTAAAGGTAAATAATGGAATGCTTTTTTCTGTAAACAAATCCCTAATTAAAAATAGTTGTACAAATATAGTAAAGACCTGAAGTATTTGAGTTGCAATATCTATTGTAGAAGTATCATTAGAAATAATATTCCAATAACCAAAAACAAAATAAATAATTGTAAAAGCTACATATGGTACTTTGCTTTCTAAAGCTATTAGTTTTTTAAATTCGCTAATACAGATTATTCCAAACACGAAAAAAATCAGTATTAAAGAATGCTGATTAAAGAAGGATAGGATTAATAGTGTTACAAAAACGAGCCCAGATAGAGCTCTTATAAGAGTTTCGCGCATATTATAAATCTTCTAATAAAAGAAGGTAAACGTTTTTAGCACTGCTACCATAAGTTAAGAAGCTTTCTTCTTGTTCTTCTTTAAAGTTTTTTATGGTGGTAATGTTAGTTGGTATTTTTGGAGCGTTTTTTTGCTTAATTCCACTTAAGCCATCACTAATATTGTGAACAATTTGACTTGTTGTAGCATAAGCAATAATATTATTTGGGTAATCGTTTATTTTTTTCTCTGCAATTTGGTTAGATGAAATAAGTAAAGCTCCATTTTCTGCAATTAATGCTTCTATAGGTGTTACAAAATAAGACGCCTTTTCTAAATCGTTAGTGAGTTGTAAGTTTACCTTTTTAAATGTTTTCTTAATTGATTTACTGTATATATAGCCTTCTTCTTTATTCCAATTAGTTTCTTCTAGTATTGAGTTGAAATTAGTATGAATTTCTTCTAGATCAGTACAGTAAAGGAATTTTCCGCCATTTTCTTTAAAGGCTATCATAAACCTTTCGTCTACAGGTACATCAATTTTTGGCATATGCCTTCCACGTTCATCGGATGAAGAACTTTTTTTAGGTGGATCAAATTTAGAACCAAACAATTTTCTAAATAAACTCATGCGTAGTTTTGAGGCTTTTTTTTATAAACTATAAAACCAAATATAAAAAAAAAACTTAGACTAACAATATGTTAGTCTAAGCTTTTGTTCTAAAATACTATGTTTTTTCTATTCTTCCTCTTCAGGATTAATATTAATTATCTTTTTTTCTTCAAAAGGTCTTTTTCCAAAAAGCTCTTCTAGGTCATCTTTAAAAATAACTTCACGTTCTGTTAAACGTTCTGCCAGTAAGATTAGTAGGTCTTTTTTATCTTTTAATAAATCTATTGCTCTTTGGTATTGTGTTTCAATAATGTTTTTAATCTCATTATCAATAAGTTCAGCTGTTTTCTCGCTGTAAGGCTTAACAAAACCATTTTCTCCAGCTGGATCATAAAAAGTTACGTTACCAACTTTTTCGTTTAAACCATAGATCATAACCATAGCTTTCGCCTTTTTTGTTACACTTTCTAAATCGCTTAACGCACCGGTTGATATTTTACCAAAAATAATCTGTTCAGCAGCTCTACCGCCCATAGTTACACAGATTTCATCTAAGAATTTTTCGGTTCTTGTAATAAACTTTTCTTCTGGTAAATACCAAGCAGCTCCTAGAGATCTTCCTCTTGGAACAATGGTAACTTTTACTAATGGATCTGCATGTTCTAAAAACCAACTAGTGGTTGCATGGCCTGCTTCATGATAAGCAATAGTTTTCTTTTCCTCAGCAGAAAAGATATTACTTCGTCTTTCTAGTCCACCAACAATTCTATCTACAGCATCTAAAAAGTCTTGTTTTTCAACAGCTTTTTTATCGTGTCTAGCTGCAATTAATGCTGCTTCGTTACATAGGTTTGCTATATCTGCTCCAGAGAATCCTGGGGTTTGTTTAGAAAGGAAACTAACATCTAAACCTTCTGCTTTTTTAAGTGGTTTTAAGTGTACTTCAAAAATAGCTTGTCTTTCTGTTAAGTTTGGTAAGTCTACACTAATTTGTCTATCAAAACGACCAGCACGCATTAAGGCTTTATCTAGAACGTCTGCTCTGTTAGTTGCAGCTAAAACAATTACGTTTGTTTTAGTTCCAAATCCATCCATCTCTGTTAGAAGTTGGTTTAAGGTGTTTTCTCGTTCGTCATTACTTCCAGACATGGCATTTTTACCTCTTGCTCTACCAATAGCGTCTATTTCGTCTATAAAAATAATTGCAGGCGATTTTTCTTTTGCTTGCTTAAATAAATCTCTTACTCTAGATGCTCCAACACCAACAAACATTTCTACAAAATCTGATCCAGATAAAGAGAAAAATGGCACTTTAGCTTCTCCTGCTACTGCTTTTGCCAATAATGTTTTTCCTGTTCCTGGAGGACCAACTAAAAGTGCTCCTTTTGGTATTTTACCACCTAAGTTTGTATATTTTTCTGGGTTTTTTAGAAAGTCTACTATTTCTTGGACTTCTTCTTTTGCGCCTTCTAAACCTGCAACATCTTTAAATGTTGTTTTAATATCTGTTTTCTCGTCAAATAATTTTGCTTTAGACTTACCAATATTAAAAATCTGTCCACCAGCGCCGCCGCCAGATCCTCCAGACATTCTACGCATAATAAAAATCCAAACACCAACTAAGATAATAATTGGAAGAAGACTTACAAATAGGTCTCCATATGTATCCGTTTCTGTCTTAAAGCCAATTTCTGGTTTAGTATCTAGCTCTTTAGAAGCTAATTCTAAATCATCTTCAAACTTTTCTAAGCTACCAAATTCAAAGGTGTAGTTAGGAATGTTTTTTCCTGGTAAACCAAAATTACTTGGTTTTCCTTTAGTGTGTTCTTTATTTTTTGTAGCACTTTCGGTTAAAAAAACCTGAGCTACTCTTGTGTTTTTTACAATTACAACTTTTGAAACATCACCGTTTTTTAAATAGTCAAAAAATGCACGAGGTGTTGTTTTAGTCGGATCTCCTATTCCGCTGCTAAATACTTGTACTGCTATAAAAAGTAATATTAAACCACCATAGAGCCAATACATATTAAATTTTGGCTTCTTAGGCGTTACTGGAGTTTTTTTGTTGTCTGCCATGTAATTTTTTTAATAATTTGTTTCGATTTTGGTTGTTTTTGCATCACCCCATAATCCTTCTATATCGTAATATTCTCTAATTTGCTTTTGGAATACATGTACTACAACATTTACGTAGTCCATTAAAACCCATTCGCCATTATCTTCACCTTCAATATGCCAAGGTTTATCTCTAAGTTCTTTACTTACTTTTTTTCCAACAGCACCAACAATTGCGTTTACTTGTGTGTTAGAGCTACCTTCGCAAATAATAAAATAGTCACAAACAGTGTTTTCAAGATCTCTTAAATCTAATAAAACAATCTCGTGTCCTTTTACATCTTCTATACCACTTAGTATAGTTGCAATTAATGCGTCAGAATTTGTATTTTTTTTAATCATGTATATCTTGTAATGTTTGACAAAGTTATTATATTTAGCTTTCTAAGAATCCAAAAAAAATCATAAAGATTTTAGTTTGCAAAGATAATTCTTTTTTATGCGTATAATCAAACTTAATGCCACTCAATCGACTAATAACTATTTACGTGCGCTTACTTTAGATCAAAATTGCGATGATTTTACTGTAGTAAGTTCTAAATCGCAGACTAAAGGCAAGGGGCAAATGGGTAATTCTTGGGTTTCGGAATCTGGTAAAAACCTTACTTTTAGTGTGTTTAAGCGTGATTTAAATTTAGATTTAGAGCATCAGTTTTTATTACATACGGTTGTGGCTTTAGCTTTACATAAAGTATTAAATAGTTATAATTTAAAACATTTATTTGTAAAGTGGCCAAACGACATATTGGCAGAGCAAAAGAAGATTTGTGGTGTTTTATTAGAAACTTCTATTAAATTGGATAAAATTGACTCGGCTATTTTAGGAATTGGGTTAAATGTAAATCAGTTAAATTTCGATGGATTACCTAAAGCATCGTCTTTAAAAACGTTAACGGGAATACATTATAACTTAGATGAAGTCTTAGAATCTATTGTTTTGGCGCTTCAATATTTTTTTAAATTTTTAGATGAAAAAAAATATGATGAGCTTTTAGTTGCCTATGAAGATGTATTGTTTAGAAAAGAAAAACCTTCGACTTTTAAGATAGCCGAAGGTAATATATGTGTTGGTATAATTAAAGGTGTCACCAAAAAAGGCTTATTAGAAGTGCTTTTTGAAGATGATATTTTAAAAACCTTTAGTTTAAAAGAAATTTCTTTATTGTATTAAATCGCTTTTGGCATATTTGAAGCTAAAGTCTCTATAAATTTAGAGATTGGTCCTTTAATCATCATTGCCATCATTGCGTTAAATTCGCCCTCAAAAGTTAATTGTACTTCAGATTTTGAAGCTTCTAACTCTACAATATTAGCTATTAGAGAAAAATCTAGTTTTCCAGCTGCACCTAAAACAATTTGAGAAGGTTCTGTAACTTCCTTACGTTTTAGTACTATTTCGGGCATTCCTTTTAAAGCAAATAAAAATTTGTCTGTGTCTAAAACTTCAAATTTACTAATGTTTTCAGGCATTAAGTCTTTAAAATTTTCAACATTGTTTAAAAATGTAAACGTCTCTTGTGCAGATTTGTCTATAGTTACTTTTGGAGATTCTAAATTCATAGTTGTTTTTTTTATTAACTCAATATCAAATAGCGTTCCATTGGCTTGGATTTGCATTCCAAATAGCTAATGTGTCTAGTTCTTCTTGTGTTATATAGTTAGTTTCTAAAGCTTCTTCTAATAACGCTTCGTAATTACTCATTGTATGTAGTCTAACGTTTGCTGCTTCAAAATTATCTTTAGCAACATCAAAACCATAGCTAAAAATAGCTACCATTCCTTTAACGTTTAAATTAGCAGCTCTTAAAGCCTTAACAGCATCTAGACTACTTTTTCCTGTACTAATTAAATCTTCTACAACGACTACATTTTGGCCGCTTTCTGCAAAACCTTCAATTTGGTTTTGTCTGCCATGTTTTTTTGCTTCTGGTCTTACATATATAAATGGAACACCTAAATATTCTGCCACAAGCATACCAATACCAATAGCGCCTGTTGCTACACCAGCAATTACATCTGGTTTTCCATATTCTTGCTCAATAAATTTTGCCATTTGTTCGCGAATATATGTACGAATAATTGGAAACGACAACACTATACGATTATCGCAGTAAATAGGAGATTTCCAGCCACTAGCCCAAGTAAATGGATTGGTTGGTTGTAATTTTATAGCATTTACTTGCAATAAAACTTTAGCGGTTTGTTTAGAACTATTTTTATCTAATGTCATGTTGCAAAATTACATTTAAATTTAAATTTTTACTATTTTATGGTCTAATTTCTTTAAAAAATCTACGGGTATCATTTTTTTATTTACTTTTAACTTTTTAAACTAAAACCAAGCGATTAAATGCTAACAGTTTTTGTAAATGACAAGCCTATTTTTTTAACGACTAAAGTTGAAAAAGAAACTAATTTTAAGAATTTTTTACTTAAAGATGTTGCCATAGAAACGGTTTTAGAAACCTTAGCCAAGAAACGCTTCGATTCTGTTCGTTTAATACATCATAACGAAAAAACGTTATTAAAACATTTTAGTAAAAAATTACCTCATGTTATTGCTGGTGGCGGAAAGGTTTTTAATAAGAAAGGCGATATTTTATTTATATTTAGAAATAATAAATGGGATTTACCCAAAGGTAAGGCCGAAAAAAAAGAAACTATAGAGCAAACTGCTATTAGAGAAGTTGTTGAAGAAACTGGTGTAAAGGATTTAAAAATTATAAGTTCTTTGCCTACTACCTATCATATTTTTAAAAGAAACGGAAAAACCAGACTTAAAATAACCCATTGGTTTACCATGGAAACTACGTTTGAAGGTAACCTTTTTCCTCAAGAAAGCGAAGGTATTACAAAAGTAGAATGGCTTAATAAAGCACAAGTAAGTAAAGCTCTAGAAAATAGTTATGCAAATATTAAATTGTTAGTATAACATTTACTTTTTAATTTAGTTTTAGAACAAAATTTTTTTAGTTAAGTCCATATAATTAATATAGAATTTTTATTGTGTTTAAATTTGTCTAATTACTTTTAAACTTTAAAAGTAGCACTAGTTTGCTGTGTTTTGTTTTGTAATATCACTTTATCTTTTTTCAACCATTTCTACATAAATATCTTCTACAAACTCTCTTGCCCAAGTTGTTTTTCTTAAAAAACCTAAACTCGATTTCATTGTTGGATTAAACTTAAAACAATTAATATTGGTACGTTTACCTAAATATTCCCAGCCATAATGTTTTACTAAACTTTCTAAAAGTTCTTTAAGTTTTACGCCATGTAACGGATTACTAAGTTGTTCTAGAGTCGCTTTTTTACGAACACGTTTACTAGGTTTGTTTTCGGGATTAGTAGTGTTATTATCCGATTCTTTTTCTAGAGTAGTATTAGCTTTTAACTTATTTTCTTGATTGTTTAATGCTATGTTTTTTGTGTTATCCATTCTATAAATTGTCTTAATTTATTTATGTTAGAAAATTTAACTACTCTAAAACCCTAAAAATAGGATAATTTAAATGAGCAGTTTCATAATTAGGACTACGTTTATGTAACCATTCTAATTGCGCATACCAATTTGTAGAGAAATTGACTTCTTTAGTTTTCTTAGCTTCAAATTCTGCTTTTAAATCTGGATTTGCAATTAATAACTCTAAAGCTTTGTCTTCCCAAACGTAAGGCGAAAATCCTTCTTTTTGCTGTAAAATAGTATCGAAAAAATTCCAGTTAAAAAACGAATCTGCTGCTTGTGGTTCTAAAGTTTCTAAGATATAACGAATGCCATTTTGATTGGTGTTTACAATATAATCGCCTTTAAAAAATGTTAAGGTTTTATTAGTTGTGCTTATTGTAGTGTTGTAATGTTGGTAATGACCTTCGTAAGGCGATTTTCTGGTATCGTAAGCTTCAATTCTATAGGCTTCAACAGTTATTGTAGAATCTTTTTTTAATGGTTTTAATTCAATGTTGTTTAACTTTAAAAGCGAAATAACGTTATGCCAACCTTTTGGAATTACGTAAGCTTTAGGTACTGTAATATCTAGCTTAGAGTTAAAATAGTTGTTGTAAGTTACAGGTTTAGTAAATGGCTTTTTAGTATCAAATTTTAATCTTTTTTGCTCTGTAATTTCACTTGTAATAAATTTGCCTTCAAAACCTTTAAACTGTAAAGTAGTTGTTTTTGTTGTATCTATTTTCCAATCTATAGTGTAGGTTTTAGCTAATTTGTAATGCTGAATTTGTTTCTGCTTTAAATCGGCAATTTTTAAATAATCAACTTCCGAAATTTCTATCATGCTTTTCATTAACTCATAAGTTCCTAAAACGCGTTGTTTGTAAGGTTTTAGCATATGCGTTTCTACCATTAAACCAAGCGTATTAAATAATGTAGTATAACCTGTAGAATAGCGTGGCAAATCCATAAACTGTGTAAATCCATTTTCTGGTACTTTATTAAACACATTTACATAAGGCGTAATATCCCAATTTTTTTCTTGCAATTTGCGTTCTAAAGTTGGCATTAAAGTAGTTTGTAAATAGTGGCCTTGTTGTCCGCCTAATTTATTGTGTTGTGTAAATAAGTGCGTTAATGTGTATTGATAATCGGCACCATTACTAACATGATTATCTATAAATATTTCTGGATTAATTAGATGAAACAATTGCGTAAAGCTTTTAGCATTTTCTGTGTCGCACTTTATAAAATCACGATTTAAGTCAAAATTCCTTGCATTTCCTCTAAAACCATAAGATTTTGGACCGTTTTGATTGGTTCTTGTTCCTGTGTTTCTATTTAAACTGCCACCAATATTGTAGATTGGAATAGTAATTAATTTGGTGTGTTTTGGCGCTTCAATTTTATCTTGAAGAATATCTCTAAAAAGCATCATTGTAGCATCAATACCATCCGATTCTCCTGGATGAATACCATTATTTATTAAAAGCGAAATGGTTTTGGTACTTTCTGTTTTTGGATTTAATGTTATATAATGTAATGGCTTTCCGGAATCTGTAGAGCCAATAGAATCCACAGAAATTTGCGAATAAGTTAGTGCCAATTGTTTGTAAAACTGAATTGTTTCCTGATAAGTTGCGGTTTCTAAGCCATTACTTTTTTCGAAAACGGTTGTAAAATCATAATCTGAAGTATTTGTAGAAACTTCATTTTTACAAGAAGTTATTGCAATTAGTAGGATAAGAACGATTTTCTTCATCTAAAATAGTTTAGTAATTGGTATAAATAACAAATATAAGCATATCCATTTGTGTATCTTTTAATTAAGCGTACTTTTGCAGCTTCAAAAATTAGGTATTATGACAGAATTTCTTCGAAAAATAGTTCCAAACGCAAAAGATGATGTGTTAGCAGGTATAACCGTTTCTCTTGCAATGATTCCAGAAGTGGTGGCATTTGCATTTGTAGCACAAATAGATCCGTTAATGGCATTATCTGGTGCTTTTATTATTGGATTAATTACGGCTATTTTTGGTGGTAGACCTGGATTAATTTCTGGTGCTGCAGGAGCTGTTGCCGTTATTTTTGTAACAATGATTGCCGATGGACATACCAAAGGCATGTTGTTAGACGTACCAATAGAAAATATGGGTTTTTTCTACCTTATGGCTTGTGTAGTTCTTATGGGAATTATTCAAATTTTGGCTGGTGTTTTTAAATTAGGACGTTTTGTTCGTTTAATTCCGCATCCAGTAATGATGGGTTTTGTTAACGGATTATCTATAGTTATTTTTATGGCTCAGGTAAAAATGTTTTCGCATAAAAACCTACAAATATCTTCGGCTGGCGTAAAAGAATATGTTAGTACTTATATGCAAGGTCAGGAATTATATATAATGATTGGTTTAGTGTTATTAACTATGGCAATAATTTGGGGTTTACCTAAAATAACAAAAAAATTACCTGCGGCATTAACGGCTATCTTAATAACCAGTTTAATTGTAATTGGTTTTAATATGGATGTTTCTACAGTTGGTTCTTATATAATTGAAGGTGGCGGAACTGGTTTAAAAGGCGAATTTCCAACACCTAATTTAGAACTTTGGGAGAAATTACCATTTAATTTAGATACCTTAAAATTTATTGCTTTACCTGCATTTTTAGCAGCTTCGGTTGGATTAATAGAGTCTTTAATGACTATGAATTTAGTCGATGAAATTACCGAAACCAGAGGAAACGGAAATAGAGAATGTGTTGCACAAGGAGCAGGAAATATTGTTTCTGGTTTGTTTGGTGGAACTGGCGGTTGTGGTATGATTGGTCAAACAGTAATAAACGTAAATGCTGGTGGACGCGGACGTTTATCCGGAATTATGATGGCAGTTACTTTATTATCATTTATACTTTTTGCAGATCAATTAATAGAAATGGTTCCAATTGCAGCTTTAGTTGGTGTTATGTTTATGATGGTTATAGAAACATTTGCTTGGTCAAGTTTTAGAATATTAAAGAAAATTCCAATGTCGGATGCTGTAGTTTTAATTACCGTTTCTTTAGTTACTGTATTTGTAGATTTAGCAGTTGCTGTATTTATTGGAGTTATAATTTCGGCTTTAGTTTTTGCTTGGGAAAACGCTAAGAAAATTAGAGCACGTAAACGTATTAAAGAAGATGGCACTAAAGTTTACGAAATTTGGGGTCCATTATTTTTTGGAAGTATTCAAGCTTTTAACGATAAATTTGATGTAAAAACAGATCCAGAATCTGTAGAGATTGACTTTGTAGAATCTAGAATAAGCGATCATTCTGCTTTAGAAGCGATTACGCTTTTAGTCGAAAAATATGAAAAGGAAAACAAGCAAATAAAACTGAAGCATTTAAGTCAAGATTGTAAAGCTTTACTATGTAAATCTAACCCAAAACTAAGACAAGTTATTGTGGACGATATTGACGATCCAAGATACCATTTAGCTGCTAATCCAGAAGATTTCCCTAAGCCAATTGGCGAGTATAAGTTTTAGTTAGTTAATAGTATTTAGTTGTTACATAAAAAATCCTCAAAATTGAATTTCAATTTTGAGGATTTTTTATTGGTTATATTTGGTTGTTGTACTTAGTTTGTTATTCTAAATTGATTGTAATAACTATATTCTGGATTAAATTTAGTGTTAAATTTTTCTGTTGACATCGATAAATATGAAATAAATTCAAAAAGTGAAATTATAGTAGGAATAAGTGAAAATGAAAATATTAAAAATAAAATTCCTTGTCCAATTTGTCCTAGATAAAATTTATGAACTCCTAAGCTTCCTAAAATCGGGAATGCTAAAATTGTTGCTGTCTTTTTTGATTTTCTAGTTTGTTTAGCTAATTCAAGATTACTATTGATAAATGCTTTTGTGTTATTATTAAATTTATCCATTAAAGTAACAAACTCTTTACGCTTATCTTCTAAATAGTCAATACTCTTGTCTTCAAAGTTATCATCAATTAAAGAACTTCCATGGTCAAATTTATTATTGTATTGATTCACTAACTCATTAAGGTCAGTTAATTGATTTAAAGTTTCATTACCAGTAAAAGATATGTTTGATAACATTAAATCTGTTATTTCTATTAATCTTGACGCATTTGCTTTATTAGTTGAAACAAATTTGATTTTTTGAATTTCCTTAATAGACTTTATTATTTGACTATCAGAAGGTTTTATTCTACCCGAATAATCATTTATTCCTTGAACTGTGTATGAATTAGCTCCTTTTAAAATTGCATTTGCTCCTGCACGACCAAATTCTCTTCCAAATTGTCTTGATGCACCACTAACGATGTCGTTTAGTATATTCATTTTTTTTAGTTAGTTTTTTTTTATGTTTTCTTCTTCTATTTCTCTTGCTTTTGATAAAGCACTTGCAACTAAACCTGCTGGGATTGTAACAATACCAACACCAATTAGCAATATGAAAAAAGTAAATATTTTCCCTCCAACTGTTATCGGATAAACATCTCCATAACCAACTGTAGTTAAAGTTACAACTGCCCACCAACCACTATGCACTACAGAAGTGAAAATTTCTGGTTGAGCTTTGTTTTCAAAAAAGTAAATTCCTGCAGATGCTAGAAAAATGAAAATTGATGTTACAATTAAAAATAGAATTATTTCCTCTTTCACAATTTTAGCTGCTATATGAAATCGATTTAAGGCTTTATTGTATCTAATTAGTTTTAAAGCTCTAAATATTCTAAAAATCCTAAAAGCTCTCAATGCTCTTAAGTCATATGCTCCTTTCAGATAGAAAGGGAAAATAGCAAGGAAGTCAATTATTCCATAAAAGCTAAAAATATATCTAAAAGGTTTTTTTGAAACGTAAATTCTCAATATGTATTCAATAGAAAATATTGCGACACATAATAATTCAAAAGTTTTTAGAAATTCAATTGTGTTTTTAGAGTTGTCAGGAAAGGTTTCAATTGTAAAAGCAACAAGCGATAGTAGAATTAAAATTTGAATAAAATAGTCAAATATTTTTCCTTTTTTGGATGTATTATCTTCTATAATGTTCCTTAATTTTTCTTTCATTAATCTTTTTTTGTAATGTCTAGTTCTAAAATATGGCTACAAGTTAAAATTGAATTTATATACCATATTAGGTGTTTTATAATTTAAAGATACGTGTAATCTTATTTCAGTACTGGTAAAAAATATCGTTAACGTTGATGTGTATGATTAGTTACATGGTTAAAATACTAAATATAACTAATTTATTTTTGTTAATTAATTCCTATTCATTTTTGTTTAAAAGCTAAATCTCAACTCTAACACTATTTGGAACCAGCTTAGTATAATCGCCATTATGTCTAATAACTTCTCTAACAATAGAAGAAGATATGTAAGATGTATTTGCGGCAGTTAATAAAAACACGGTTTCTATTGGTGCTAAATCTCTATTGGTATGGGCAATTGCTTTTTCGAATTCAAAATCTGCAGGATTACGTAAACCTCTTAAAATAAAGTTTACGTTGTTTTCTATACAGAAATCTACGGTTAAGCCTTTGTAGTCTACAACTGTAACTTTTGGTTCGTCTTTAAAAGCTTCTTTTATAAAATTTTTACGTTCTTCTAGAGAGAACATATATTTTTTGCTCGAATTAACGCCAATGGCAACAATAATTTCATCAAAAAGTGTAATGCCACGTTTTATAATATCAAAATGGCCTTTGGTAATAGGATCAAAAGATCCCGGAAAAATAGCTCTTTTCATAATCTTAGTTTTACTTACGTTTTACGTCTGATATTTCTTTTTTAGCAAACATCTCTTTTATTTCCTTATTTGAAAAACCATAGATATCTGTGGTATTATAGTTTTCTGCTTTATCTATTTTTGACATAGAATAATCGTCACTTTCATAGTTATTATAGGATACAAAAACACTGTCTTTAGAAACTTCAATAATTTTCATTGTTGTAATAAATCCACTTTCTGAACCTTTAATTTTATAAACATCTCCAAATTGTGGCGTTTCAATATACTTAGCAGTATTAATTTTGTCTTGCTTTGCTAAATACATAATACCTAAAATAACACAAGCAATTAAGGCTAAACCAGAAAAATTCCAAAGTGGTGTTTTAGCATCTTGTTTTTCAAGATTAAACTTGTTTTTTATAGATTCGGATAGTTCTTTTACTTTAAATGTTTGTTTGCAATTATTACATTCTATACTATTTTCTTTTCCCATTGGAAAAGTTGGTATCCAATAAATGTGAGCATATTTTCCAAAAATAGAATAGGTCATAGATGTGTTTTCTTCACAACTAGGACAAGTTACATTACTAATTCTTCCGTCTTTAATTCTTGAGCTTCGTTTTCCGTAAAATACCATATAATTTGTTTTTGGTTGGTGGTTTTATTTTAAAGCTTCTTCAATAGCATTACTAAATAATTCTGCCATACTAATTCCTGCAGCGGCTGCTTGTTGAGGTAAAATACTAGCTTCGGTTAAACCTGGAACTGTATTCATTTCTAATAAGTGTGGTTTATTATCTTTAAAAATAAATTCGGTTCTACTAAAGCCTTTCATTTTTAAAATTTCGTACACTTTTTTAGCTTCTTTATTAACTAAATCTTCTTGAGTTTTTGTTAAACGTGCAGGCGTAATTTCTTGAGATTTACCTAGGTATTTAGCTTCGTAGTCAAAGAAATCGTTTTCGCTAACAATTTCTGTAATTGGTAGCACTTTAGTTTTGCCTTTATAGGTAATTACACCAACTGAAACTTCTACGCCATCAAGAAATGATTCAATAATAATTTCATCATCTTCTTTAAACGCAACTGCTATGGCTTTATCTAATTCTTCAATTTTATGAACTTTAGAAATTCCAAAACTACTTCCAGCTTTATTTGCTTTTACAAAACAAGGTAACCCAACTTTGTCTACTATTGCTTGATTGTTAACTGTATCGCCTTGATTAATATAAAAACTTTCGGCAGTTAAAATTCCGTAAGGTTTTAAAATACTTAAACAATCTCGTTTATTAAACGTTACGCTTGCTTGGTGCATTCCGCAACTGGTATGTGGTATATTAAGTAGTTTTAAATAGGCTTGCATAAAACCGTCTTCTCCGGGCGAACCATGAATGGCATTAAAAACACAATCGAAAGTAATTTTTGAGTTGTTTTCTGTAATTGAAAAATCGTGTTTATTAACTGGAAATTCTTCATTTTTAGCATTTATATAAATCCATTTATCTTTAAAGATATGAATTCTATAGGCATTATATTTAGCTTGGTCTAACGTGTTATAAACTACGTTTCCGCTTTTTAGAGAAATTTCGAATTCGCTCGAAAATCCTCCCATAATGATAGCAATATTTTTTTTCATTGATATTGTAGGCACTTTTTAGGTGTTTATATTGATGTGAGGTATAAATCTACTGCTATTTTCTTAAAATTAGACTAATAAACCCTTTTGTTTTTTATATTTGTCTTACAAATTTTTATTATGAGTCTCATAAAGTTTTTAGTAAGTAAAACATTTTTTAAACAAGTTGCCTTGGCTATTGTTGCAATAGTTGTAATTGTATTTTTAGCTTTAAAGTGGTTAGATAGTACAACTAATAATGGCGAATTTCAAACTGTTCCAAATCTAACGGGTAAATCTTTAAAAGTTGCCGAAATAGAATTGGAGAAAGAAAACTTGGTTTTAGTAGTTCAAGATTCTGCTAATTACAACCCTAAACATCCACGTTTTTCTGTAATAGAACAAGATCCAAAACCTAAAAGTAAAGTAAAAGAGAATAGAAAAATATATGTAACCTTAAATCCATCTGGTTACCGCAAGGTTTTAGTGCCAGATGTAACACAACGCACTTTAAGACAAGTACAACCAGCTTTAGAGGCTTTAGGATTTAAAATTGGTAAACTTACTTATGTAGATAATATTGCAAAAGATGTGGTTTTAAATTTACAGTTTAAAGGAAAATCTATAGCACCAAATAAAAAATTGCCTAAAACAACAGTTATAGATCTAGTTTTAGGAAATGGAAAACGTCCAGGAAGTTCATCTACTTTAGATGACACAATAGAAACAACTCAAGAATAAAATGGACGATAACACGCCAAAATTAGTAGAACAATCTGAAGACGGATTATACGAACATTACAGTATAACCGCAGATAAAGGTCAAAAACCATTACGTATTGATAAATATTTAATGAACTTTATTGAAAATGCAACGCGTACAAAAATTCAAGCTGCTGCTAAAGGTGGAAATATTCACGTTAACGGAGAGCCTGTAAAATCTAATTATAAGGTTAAAGGCGAAGATGAAATAAAAGTGCTTTTTGAGCATCCACCATTCGAAAACTTATTAGTTGGAGAAGATATGCCAATAGATATTGTTTATGAAGACGACGATTTATTAGT
This sequence comes from uncultured Flavobacteriaceae bacterium, assembly GCA_938073895.1. Taxonomy (GTDB): domain Bacteria; phylum Bacteroidota; class Bacteroidia; order Flavobacteriales; family Flavobacteriaceae; genus Aurantibacter. The sequence goes on along the minus strand of CALJFB010000036.1, from coordinate 10,989 downwards.
GGTTAATAAGCAAGCCGGAATTGTAGTGCATCCAGGACACGGAAATTATTCTGGAACTTTAATAAATGCGTTAATTTATCATTTTGATAACCTACCAAATAACTCTAGCGATAGACCAGGATTAGTTCATAGAATAGATAAAGATACCAGCGGACTTTTAGTGGTTGCTAAAACCGAGCACGCAATGGCACATTTATCTGCTCAATTTAAAGCAAAAACTAGCGAGCGCGAATATGTTGCAATTGTTTGGGGAAATGTTGAAGAAGATGAAGGTACTATTGAAGGACATATTGGTAGACATCCAAAAAATAGATTACAAAACACAGTCTTTTTTGGAGATGAAGAAGACAAAGGAAAACCAGCCGTTACACATTTTAAAGTTTTAGAACGTTTAGGTTATGTAACTTTAGTGTCTTGTAAATTAGAAACTGGACGTACGCACCAAATACGTGTGCACATGAAACATATTGGACATACACTTTTTAACGACGAGCGTTATGGTGGAGAACGTATTTTAAAAGGAACAACTTTTACTAAATACAAGCAGTTTGTAGATAATTGTTTTAAAATTTTACCAAGACAAGCACTACACGCCAAAACTTTAGGTTTTGTGCATCCAACTACCAATAAGTTTATGAGTTTTAATACAGATATGCCTGAAGATATGGCAATTTGTATTGATAAATGGAAACATTATTCAAAACATTTAACGGAGTAACTTTTTTTAAAGCTTAAAAGTTGATGTGCTTATTATATATAATCAAAACGTCTAGATTTTTATCTGGACGTTTTTTTGTTTATAATAATATTTAATAACGTCAATTTATTTATGATGTCTAAACTGTTGTATTATTTTTAGAATTATATTTTATTAAAGTGTTTTTAGTTTCTAATTTAATCTGCATATTTAATGGTTTGTTGTTTACAATGTCTAAAACTAGTGTTGTTATTCTGTTATTATTCTAATGTTATATTTATGGTGTTTAGATAACTATTAGAAAAGAATATATTTTAAATGCAAGAGCGAATGTTTTAAATTAAAACCACTGCAGAAATTTAAGAACACATAGCTAATCTTTTTATAGATTGATTTGAATTACATTCCCATAAACAAAAATTATAAGAACCTTAACGCTTAACATTTATAGGTTTCGTAAATTTGAAACTCAAATAGAACTTATGAAATTAGTTATATCGCCTGCAAAATCTTTAGATTATAAATCGGAATTACCAACTACAAAGTTTACAGAACCTCAGTTTTTAGATCAATCTCAAAAACTAAATAAATTACTGCGTAAAAAATCGGCTAAAGACATTAGTACTTTAATGAAAGTGAGCGCTAATATTGGTCAGTTAAATTACGAGCGTTTTCAAGATTGGGAACTACCTTTTACAGCAGAAAACGCAAGACCAGCAATTTATGCTTTTAGTGGCGATGTATACAGAGGTTTTAATGCGTATTCTTTAGAAACTTCTAAATTAGAAAACGTAGAAAATACTGTTAGAATTCTATCTGGTTTATATGGTGTTTTAAAACCTTTGGATTTAATACAACCTTATAGACTAGAAATGGGCACAAAATTACCCGTTGGTAAAAATAAAAACCTTTACGAATTCTGGCAAAAAGATATTACAGCAAAGTTAAACGAAGAATTAGAAGATAACGAAGTTTTTGTAAACCTTGCCAGCAACGAGTATTTTAAAGCTATAGATACTAAAAGCTTAAAAGTACCAGTAATTAACGTTGCATTTAAAGAGTTTAAAAACGACAAATATAAAATTGTAGCCATTTTTGCTAAATTGGCTCGCGGATTAATGGCACGTTATATTGTAGAAAACAACTGTAAAACCATAGAAGATTTAAAAGGTTTTAGAGCTGAAAACTACGCTTTTTCTGAAGCTTTATCTACAGAGACAGAATTGGTTTTTACGCGTTAGTTTATAGTTTACAGTTTTGTTACTTAGCTAAAAAGTAGCATCCATAATTTATTTTGTAAGCTAAATGTTAGTTTCTTGTATTAAGTACCTACAAATTTAACCTGTCTAGTTTTTTTGTAATTGTATTTAAATTATTAAACAAAAAATAATTCTTAAGTTTTAAAATAGATAAAAACATTCTACCATTAAAATTTATGTTTAAGCACCAACATCCATTTTCTCCATTTATACCAAAAGAGGCCACAAAACTTATTGTTGGTACAATGCCGCCACCAAGGTTTTCTTTAGGAGAATTAAAAAAAGACGATGTTAATTTTTGTTACGGCAGTATAGACGGTTTGTTATGGCCAGTTTTAAATGCTATTTTTAATTTAAATTTAGATTTTGAAACTACAGAAAAGGCTATAAAACAACGTAAAGACTTCCTAATATCTAAACATATTGGTATTTGCGATATTGTAGAATATGGATTTAGAACGCAAATGGATGCTTCAGATTTAGGTTTAAGTAATCTTAAATTAAGACCATTAATTGCTATTTTGGAGCAACATCCAAAGATAGATACCTTAATTTTTACAGGTGGAAATTCTAAAAATGGTCCAGAATATTTGTTTAGAAAACTATTAAAAACATATCAATTAAAGCTTAACCAAATTAGTAATAACGTTCCACGAATACATAGCGTTAAATTACCAATATCTAAACGGAAAATAATAACCCATTCTCTAACTGCGCCATCTGGAGCAGCAAATAGAGCTATTGGTTCTATGGCGCTTTATAAACAATTAAAACAAAGTAATCCAAATTTTAATACGTTTAACTTTAGAGTTATGCAGTATCGTGAGGTTTTTGGTGGTTAATTAATTTGGACTATAAATATTAAATTCCATGCCTAATTTATAGGCAATATCTTGAGCAAAAACGTTTGCCTTATCTTCTTCTTTGTAGCGTTTTAAAATAATACGTTCTCTATGATTTTTAGTTAGCATATAAATTTCGAAAACTTTAGTGTTAAAAGTTGTGGCTCTTTGTCCACGACTTAAAGCTGTTATGCCTTTATTAAAAGATAATATTGCAATGTCTGTAAATCCCGAAATAGCTTTCCATTTTCCAAATTCTAAGCCTAAAAAGAATACTGCTATTTTATATTTAGCTTTTTCTTTATCTAATATAATTCCGTTTTTAGCTGTTGCAAGAAATAACCCTAAAATTAGTAATGGTAAAGCAATTAATAGGTTCAATATGTCTACAATAACCGCTAATAAATAGAATAAACCAATTAGTATAATTATTAAACCTAATGCGTTTAAATGAATTGGAACTGTTTTTTCAAGTTTAATTTTTATCATATTTAGTTTACTTTTTAGAGTTGTTAGATCTGTTTAAAGCAAAGCTAAAGGCGTCTTTTTGTTAGACTGCTTTTTACGCTTCTAAACAAAAAATTAATCTTCAGTATTAAAATATACTTTATAATAGTTCATCTTTTTTTCTTCGTCGTAGCCACGTTCTAAATATTCTGTTGGTGCATCTGGTGCATCAATATCTAATTTAATTTGAATATTGGTGTCTAATTTAATTTCTGATTTAATCTTTTTCTTTTCTTTATTAAAAACGCTTTCGGCAACATCAAATTGGTTTCTTATTAAAACATCTTTTTCGCCTTCAAACTCTTTTTTGTAATCGTCAAATAAGGTTTTGTATTTGTCTTCATCAAAGACTTCATCTTTAAATTTTTCGACATTTACAATTTCATTCTCTTTAAAAAAGTCTACAGTTTTAGCTAAAAAGGTACTTCGTTCTTGTTGTCCGTAGGTGCTTTTTATAATTTCTGTAGAAAACTCTTTACATAATTCTAAATAGTTTTGTGTATGGCTATTTGTATCGTCTGCATATTTAATGTTCAAGAATTTATTAATCCAATATTGTGTGTCGTAATTATTGTTATCTACACTTAAAATAATATTTCCTTCGCGATCGCTTGTGTTTAAAATAAGGCAACCTTTATCTACTTTTTTGGCATTAATTCCGCTTTGCACCAAGACATCGTAACTATTGTTTTCTAAATAGGTTTGAAAGAAATTGGTTTTATTTTCAATTTTAAAAATTCCTAAAGCATCTACGGTCATATCATTATATTGTATGCCGTTAAAATAGACGACTAAAACGTCTCCAGTTTTAATTTGTGCAGAGTTAGATTGCTCGAATAAATGTGTTACAATGTGTTTAGAGGTTTCTAAAAACTGCGTGTCGTCTCCAAAAATTAGGTTACTGTAATTGTTAATTTCGTTTAACTCTACATTAGAATGGTGATTAAAACGATGACTTTGTACTACAGATCCAAATGGACGAAGTAAAAACGGAAGCATTAGCTCGTAACTAGCTTCGTCAAAAACTATTTCTTTTTCAGAAAAGGCGTTTTTTGTGCTGTTAAACTTGTTTCCAACTTTATGGATTACACATTTAAATATGGCTGCGTTGTTACGTTTTATCATTAGTTTGCGGTATAAAATAAGATACTATTAGTGTCTCCTTTTGTAATAATTTCTAGATTATTAGTGTTTTTTAAATCTATGGTTGCTGTTCCAAAAACGGGGAAATTTGGTATTAGTTTTGCATTACTATCAAACACATAAATTTTTTGCGTTTGTAAATCTGTAGTTGTGGCAAATATTTTATTGTTGGAGTAGAAGAGGTTTGGTTTTGTGTAGTTACCAAAGTCTAATTCTACAGTTTTATCTTTTATGGTTAATTTGTTTTCTGACATGTAAATTAACGTTTTACTACTGGCATCTAAACCGTGTTTTTTATTTAAAAGTAAGCTTTGTTTTGCCGTATTTCCTTTACTGTTTACTTGTATTAATTCTCCAGATGTATTTGTAAACGTAAATTTATTGTTGTTTAAAAAGATATTATTGTCCGAAAAATTAAATTCTTCTTTAACTTTAATTCTTGGTTTTCCAGTACGATCTAAAATTAGTAATTTGTTTTTAGAGCTAAAAACAATGTAATCTTTAGTACCAATTCTAAAATGTTTTGGTTGCGATGTTATTTTGTTATCCTTTTTATATTTAAAGCCTTTAACCGTTTTTCCTTTTGCATCTAACATTAAAAGATCTTTTTCTTGAGAAATTAGAAAACGGTAGTTTTTGTTGCCATCGTAATCAAAAACAGAAAGTGGTTGTGTAATGTTATCTTTTAACTTAATAGGAAATGGTTTAACTTGATTGCCGTTTCTATCTAAAACATAAAAGGTGTTTTTGGTAGTAAAAGCTAATTGTAACCTTCCGTTTTTATATAAATCAATTTGTTTTATTTTACCAAGTATTGGAGCTTTAAATCCTTTTTTCCAAAGAATTTTTCCTGAGTTAGAAATTAGGTATAACGTGTTTTTTATATCTTGAACTATAACTTCGTTTTTACCAGAAATATGATTTTTTACAAATTGAGGTTGGTTTAAAATAGCGTGATCTAATTTAATATTAAACTTTTCGCTTATTGTATTTGCTTTTTTAGTGATTTTACTCTTATTAATTACTGCGTTAAAATGTGCAAAATTATAATCGTAACTAAACTGAAAAGCACTGGTTTTATAATCGTTTAACTTTAAAGTGGACTTGTTTTTTAAAGATGAATTTAAAATTGAAGTTAAACTTGCTCCATTTATAACTTGTAATAAAGACGATTGACTGCTTAATTGTTTACTAACCGATTTATAATAGTCTTTAAAATATAGCGTTGTTTTGTTTTGATAATTGGCTATTATATTTTGAAGCGTTTCTATAGAAGTAGAAAACACAAAAAACTGATCTAATTGGCAGTACATTGTAACCTCTTGATTTATAAAAGGCGTAAAATGATTTTTTAAAATAGCCGTTTTACTAAACGTGTAAATAGGTATGCTGCGGTAAGTTTCAATATTGGTTTGTTCTTCTTGTAAAGCGGTTTTTGTTAATTCGGCATCTATTGTATTTAAAACATACGCATTTGCATCATTATATATAACTCCAACTTCTGTTACATTATCAAAAAGAAGTGTTTCCTTTTTTGTGCTGGTTTTTTTATTGAAGTTGTTTAGGTTTTCCTGGAAAATTTCGAAATCATTATATGTAATACTTAAAAATCCATCGGAATTGTTTGGTGTAATTAATGCCAATTCGTTTGCATGTGGCGTGGTATTAGCAAATACGTTTATTAGACTTTTTGTAGAATCTGCTGCTTTTGTAATTCCGTTTAGTAAGATGTTTTCTTGAGATACGTCTACATCAAACACCAAGTAATTAGTAAGTTGTTTTGTATTTAATAAGCTATCTATAAATAGTGGTTGTTTAAATGTTGATGTTTGATTGCTTAAAACTGAAATTTCTGATGCTTTATTTGTTGTTTTTAATAATTTTAAAAGCGTTGCGTTTTTCTTTTGATTGAAAATAGTTTTAAGCTGTGCTTTAGTATTTGCGCCAATAATTACAGAGTCTTTTAAGGTTACAAATAGACTTTTATTGTTAAAGGTGATTTTTTCGGCTTTTATAGCATCAATTAAAATGGAATCTCTTAAAACGTTTTTGGCATTTAGAAATTTTATTAATGAATCTGAATATGTGGTTGAAAAAGAAAATTCTTCCGAAGAAAAAAGATTTACATATATAGGATGCTTAGTTTTTATACGATTAAATATTGAAAAATTACTTTTTAAAGTCTTGTAGGTTGTTGTGCGCGCTAATTTATTTAAAAAATGTGCGTTATTTATATTAGACGATAATTGCTCCAAACCATTAATTCTAAGAATTGTTTGTGCGTTTATATTTGAGAAATCTTCTGCTTTTGCTGTATTGTAATCTGTGTTACATGCAAAAAGCGAGAGAAATAGTAAGGATAGCAAAAATGCTTTCATATTTATGTAATTTTAAAATGCTAATTTAATTATAACTTTAGTTTAAGTTCGCCATCGTTAGCTAATAATTTAAATGATTTTCTGTGATATTTTGTTATGCCATACTTTTTTATGGCTGCTCTGTGTTCTTTAGTTGGATAACCTTTGTTCTGTTTCCAGTTATACATTGGGAATTCTTCGTGAATTTTATTCATATAATCGTCACGATATGTTTTTGCTAAAACAGATGCTGCTGCAATACTTAAATATTTTCCATCGCCTTTAATAATTGTTTCGTGAGGAATTTTTTTATAGGGTTTAAATTTATTTCCATCTACAATTATAAATTTAGGGACAGGTTTTAATTGGCCAATAGACTTTTGCATTGCTAAAATAGAGGCGTTAAGTATGTTTATTGTATCAATTTCGGATTCAAAAACGTGAGCAAAAGCAAAACATAATGCATCTTGTTCTATAATAGGACGCAATAAATCGCGTTTTTTTTCGCTTAACTGTTTAGAGTCGTTTAGAATAGTGTTTACAAAATCTGGTTTTAATATTACTGCAGCAGCAGTTACCGGACCTGCTAAGCAGCCTCGTCCAGCTTCGTCTGTGCCACATTCTAATGGGTTTCCAGAGTAATTAATTGATAGCATATTTGGTATTAACTTTTTTTAGTGCTTTACTTCTAAGATATTTCCTATTTTTGACACTAAATTATAAAATTGCAAGGTCTAAAATTTCGGTTGATGAAAAAAATAATTGTATTTCTCTTTTTAGTTAGTGCTCAAATTATGTTTGCGCAAAGACCCAAAAAACAGATTAATGTTAAAAAAAGTGATAATACGTCTGCTGTAGATTTAAATGGAACTAATAATCCAGATTTTAGTTCTTCTGCAAAGTCGAGTAGAGTTACCAAAAAGGTAAAAGCTAAAATTACAGATTATTTAATAATTTCTCATGTTGCGGATACTACTTATGTAGACACAACTTTAACGGTTGCCAAAGATTATAAGTATAATTACTTACGAAAAGATAATTTTGAGCTTCAGCAGTTTTCTAACCTAGGACAAACTTACAATACTTTAGGATACAATTTTTCTTCAACAAGATTAATGCCTCAGTTTGGAGCAAGAAGTAAGCATTTTAATTATATGGAAGTTGAAGATATTAACTATTATCATGTTCCAACACCTTTAACAGAGTTATTGTATAAATCTGCTTTTAAGCAAGGTCAGTTATTAGATGCGTTTTTTACAACAAATACATCAAAGCAATTTAATATATCGGTTGCTTATAAAGGTTTAAGATCTTTAGGGACATATCAACATATTTTGTCTAGTACAGGTAATTTTAGAGCTACAGCAAGTTATAAGTCCAAAAACAAGCGTTATGTTGCACATGCGCATTTTACATCTCAAGATATTTTGAATCAAGAAAATGGTGGATTAACAGATGAGAGTTTGTTGTTTTTTCAATCTGGCGATAAGGATTTTATAGATAGAGGTGTTTTAGAAGTTAATTTTGAAGATGCAGAAGGAAGTTTAAAAGGAAAACGTTCGTATTTAAATCATTATTACAATTTAATAGAAAAGCAAGATAGTTTATCCTACAATAGTGTGTCTGTTGGACATGTTTTTAAGTTAACCGATAAGACTTATGATTTTTCACAATCTACACAAAATGATTTTTTTGGAGACGCATCTTATACTAATAATTTAAGAGATCAAGTTAAATTAGAAGAACTCTATAACGAAGCTAATATAAATTACACTAATAATAGTATTGGCTCGTTAAGATTGCATTTAGGTATTACCAATTATAATTATGGATATGATAAGATTCTAGTCCAGCCAAATCAAATTATTACCAATAGAATTAAAGGTGATGTGGTTTCTGTAGGAGCAAAGTATAATAAACAGATAAAAGGATTTAATCTTCAAGCTGAAGCAGGCGCAAACATATCTGGAGATTTTAGTGGAAATTATCTTTTAGCTAAAGCCAATTATAAGTTAAACGAAGATATCTTGTTAAAGGCAGCAATTAATAATAATACAGTGGCACCAAATTATAATGCACAATTATATCAAAGTAGATATACTAATTATAATTGGGAAAATAATTTTAATACTATAAAGACCCAACAATTAGATGTAGAAGTGCTTTCAAAGAAATGGGCCAACATTAAGTTACAAGCATCTACTATTGGAGATTATGTATACTTTGCTAAAAATCCAGTATCAGAGCAAATTGAAGCTTTTCAGAATAATAAGACTATTTCTTATTTAAAGCTTAAAATTAATAAAGATATAAGGTTTAGACGTTTTGGATTGGATGCAACAGTACAATACCAAAGAGTAGACGATGAGGCTAATGTGTTTAATGTTCCAGAACTTATTACAAGAGGAACACTATATTATGAGAATTTTGCTTTTAAGAAGGCATTGTATTTCCAAACAGGATTTACTGTAAGTTATTTCGATAAGTATTACATGAATGATTATAATCCATTACTATCAGAATTCTATGTTCAAAGAGATGTTCAAATAGGTGGATTTCCTAAAATAGATTTCTTTATAAATGCAAAATTAAGACAGACACGCATCTATTTAAAAGCAGAACATCTAAATTCATCATTTACAGGAAGAGATTACTTAACAGCTCCTAATTATCCATTTAGAGATTTTACAATTAGATTTGGTCTTGTATGGAATTTCTTTATGTAGAATAATAAAGAATAAAATAATAAATAGTCCTATATATAATGTATAGGGCTATTTATTATTTTAAATAAAGCTTGTATAAGCTAAACATAATCTACTAATATGTTTTATACTATAGTTTTTATTGTTTTATATAAACAAGCTTTAGTCATTAAGATTTGCTCTAACTTAATATGGTGTTCTTTTTAATTTTAAGATTAAAATGTAGTTTAATTATTAGTTTTTTTAATCAAGAATATGCAGAATAAACTTTAAATATATAGTGGTTGTACTTGTTTTATGAAGTTCTTTAAAAACAACCCAATGTTTAAAACGTTATTTAACAGCATCTTACATATTAATTTACAAATAGTTTAAAAAAAGCTTTAGAAATTAGTTGTTAGTTTATAAAAAGGTTGTAGATTTGCCACCCGAAACACATTACATGTGATTTGATAAGTTCTTTAAGGTATTGTGGTTATTGAGTTAGGAGTAAAATAAAGTTTTAAATTATTTAAAATTAAGTTTTGTATTTTAACAAAAGGTTTGTATATTTGCACTCCTTAAAATAATCAAAAATATTTAAAGGCAAACGTTCTAAATTGGTATTGAATTATCTATAAAAATAATTTAAAAATAACTTTAAAAGTTGTTGTTAAATTAAAATAAGGTTGTATGTTTGCAGCCGCTTAGGTAATTAAAAATTATTTAGAGCAATAAAAAGTTCATAGACATATTGAATTGACAGCGTTTAAAGTATTGGAAACGATATTTTAGAAATAAAGAGAATAAATCATATTGAGTTACAAATTATTGATTGTTGAAATAATATTTAAAATTTAACGATGAAGAGTTTGATCCTGGCTCAGGATGAACGCTAGCGGCAGGCTTAACACATGCAAGTCGAGGGGTAACAGAAGAGCTTGCTTTTGCTGACGACCGGCGCACGGGTGCGTAACGCGTATACAATCTACCTTTTACTAAGGAATACCCCAGAGAAATTTGGATTAATGCCTTATAGTATGTTTGATTCGCATGGATTAGATATTAAAGATTACGGTAAAAGATGAGTATGCGTTCTATTAGCTAGATGGTAAGGTAACGGCTTACCATGGCTACGATAGATAGGGGCCCTGAGAGGGGGATCCCCCACACTGGTACTGAGACACGGACCAGACTCCTACGGGAGGCAGCAGTGAGGAATATTGGACAATGGAGGGAACTCTGATCCAGCCATGCCGCGTGCAGGAAGACTGCCCTATGGGTTGTAAACTGCTTTTATACAGGAAGAAACCACTCTACGTGTAGAGTCTTGACGGTACTGTAAGAATAAGGATCGGCTAACTCCGTGCCAGCAGCCGCGGTAATACGGAGGATCCAAGCGTTATCCGGAATCATTGGGTTTAAAGGGTCCGTAGGTGGATAATTAAGTCAGAGGTGAAATCCTGCAGCTCAACTGTAGAATTGCCTTTGATACTGGTT
>CALJFB010000035.1 GCA_938073895.1 uncultured Flavobacteriaceae bacterium | reverse complement strand
GTTTTCTTAATACCTGTTTCGAAATTCTCGTCTGCTTTCCAGCCTAATTCTTTTTCTAATTTTGAGGCATCTATGGCGTATCTAAAATCGTGTCCAGGCCTATCAGACACAAAAGAAATTTGATCTTTATATGATTTTTTTGCTGGTATCATTTGGTCTAAAATAGCACAAATAGTATTTACAATATATAAATTATTCCTTTCGTTTCTACCTCCAATATTATAAGTTTCTCCTGGTTTACCTTTAAGAAATGCAAGTTCTATACCTTTACAATGGTCTAAAACATATAACCAATCTCTAATATTTAATCCATCTCCATAAATTGGGATTTGCTCTCCAGATATAGCTTTTCTAATTATGGTTGGAATTAATTTTTCGTCGTGCTGCTTTGGACCATAATTGTTTGAACAATTTGTAGTAACCACATCCATACCATAAGTGTGAAAGTAGCTTCTTACAATAAAATCGCTTGCTGCTTTTGATGCACTGTATGGACTATTTGGTGCGTAAGGTGTGTTTTCTGTAAATAAACCTTCTTTACCTAATGTTCCATAAACTTCGTCTGTAGAAATGTGATGAAAACGTGCATGCTCAAAATCGCTTTTATAATGGTTTGGTGCATCCATCCAAAATTCCCTAGCAACATCTATTAAATTAAATGTTCCTGTAATATTTGTTTCTATAAATGCTCCAGGATTTTTAATAGAATTATCTACATGAGATTCGGCTGCAAAATGGACTACAGCATCAAATTTATGTTCTTTAAATAAATCTTTAACTAATTCTCTATTACAAATATCTCCTTTAACAAAACTGTAATTAGCGCTAGTAACTTCTTTTAGATTTTCTAAATTACCTGCATAAGTTAGTTTATCTATATTAACAATTTTAACACTAGAATACTTACTTGTAAAATAGTCTAAAAAATTTGCTCCAATAAATCCAGCTCCACCTGTAATTAGAATAGATTTATTCTTCATATTTAAGGGTAAACTCTATTAATTTTTTAATTAAAAAACCGAAACAAAGAAGTAAAAACCCTAACACAGGATAAATAAGACTATATTTTTGTTCCCAAGAAGTAAACCTGTTTCCAACTTTTTGAAAACTTGTAATTACATCAAAATAATCATCCTTTTTAACTAGACGTTCTTCCAATTGCTTTAATTCATCTCTAAAGGTTAATTCTTTATTTAAAAGGTCAAACTCTTTAGTTTCCTGAGGTTTAGCAGAAAAGGCAACATCTCCAATTGGAACTGCTGTTTGTGTTTTCTTAGATTCTTCTTTAATGACATCTATGTATATGGTCTTTAATGAATCTATTTGTTGTAACTTTTCTACTAAATTCCTTTTCTGAATACTTATCATTAAGGAATCTCGCTTCATTATTTTTTTTGAATAATCGTTTATAAACGACTTATACAAACCTGGTTCTAGTTTGTGAAAAACATCTTTACTATATGATGTTGCTGTAATTAAGAAATTTTCACCTGTATAGATACCTCTATTACTAAGAAAATCATCATAAGATAAATCTTTAAATTGAAGACTATCTAATTGCGATTTAAAATTTTGATATTGAACTAGCTTTGAGTTTTCTGCTTCAGGCCCTAATTCAATTTCAAATGAAAGAACTTGTTTAATGTCTTCTTCATCAATCTTAAATATATTGGTTAAAGCATTGTAATCGCTATTATCAATTAATGCATTAAAATAGCTAATATTAGTTACTAACTGGTATTTTGAATCAAAATAAGGCTCAATCAACATGCTAGACGTATAAACGGGTTTAGCTGTTTTTTCTTGGTAATAACCTAAACCAAATGTAATAACAAGCAAGCCAAAAACTATTTTCCAATTCTTGATAAGAGTTTTAAGAACATAAATTACAGTAGAGAAAATACGTTTAAAAAAGCCTTGAAAAAAACTAAATAATAGTGCTAATTTTTTTCCAAAATAATTAAAGAAAACTATTAAATCTACGTCTTCTATATTATTTTTTTGTTTTGATTTTTTTTTACTCATATTATTTCTTGTAATTTAATGTGTATTTATAAAACGTATAGAAACTAAAAATAAAAAATAGTAATACTAATGACATTATAGGAATTAAAAACTTAAATTTTGTAAACCATTTATTTTCTAGTAAACCTTTTTCTTTAAAAGCACCTTGAATATCTGCTACAGAATTATTTAAAACCAGTTGTTTTTCGATATTACTTAATTTATTATAAATATCTATTTCTTTACTAACAAAAACATCTTCTTTAGTTGCTGTTTTTTCGACCTGCAGTCCAAAAGTGTTTGAAAGGCTTGATGTTATGGTTTCTTTATTAGACTCTTTTTCTAAAACTTGTAAATACGTCTCTTTAAGCTTTGTTATTTCTTTTAAAGACTGATTTAAGCTTTTTTTCTCAATAGTTAGAACAGAATCTCTAATTCTTTTTTGTGATTTAGAAAAATCGTTATCTATTGAGGTTACTAAGCCTTTTTGTAATTTAGTAAAAATGTTATATTTATTAGATTTAGCCCTAATTAAAAAAACATTAGAATTATATATGTTTCTATTTTCTAAATAATCTTCAAATTGTATTTTAGTTCTAGTAACACTATCTAATGATTTGAGAAACACATTAAAAGCAGTAATCTGTTCGTTTTCAGATTCTGGTCCTTTTTCTATTTCAAAATCTACTAAAGTTTTAGCTTCATCGTAAGAAATATCAAACCTACTACTTAATTCCTCATAATCTTTTACTTGAACTAAAGACTTAAAATATTTAATATTACTGACTAATTCATACTTTGAATCAAAGTGAGGTGTAACAAACATTTCAGAATAATAAACATTGTCCTTATTTCTGTCTAAAACAAAACCTATTGCTATACTACAGACTAAAACTAATAAAATTAATTTTAAGTTTATAAAAAACACTTTAAATATAGAAATAAAAACAGCATACAATTCTTTAATAACAGAGCTTAAGGCTTTAATAACACCTTTTATAATATTTCCGAAATAATTTAAGAAAACTATTAAATCTATTTCTTCTACTTTATTATCTTGATTTTGTTCTTTATTCATCTTACTGTTTAAATATTTGTTCTATAATTTTTCTTGTAATAACGTATGTGGGTTTTACACCAGATGTTCCTAATCCACCTGATGCTAATGTGCTTCCTGTTTCTAAAGGATTATCGCTAGCATAATAGGCATATCTTACTTTTATGTTTGGATTAATACTTTTTCTAACTTTTGAAGCTGATTGTATAGCTTTTTGATAATGTGCGCCTTCCATCTCTAATCCTATAACATTCCATGTGGAACTAAAAAAGAACTTTAAAATATCTTTATTTTGAAGCGATGTGCCTAAAACAGTAATCATTGATCCCTCAAAGGCAGAAATACCACTTGACTCAAAATCTGAAATAGATAATTCGTTTTTAAACGGATAATTATCTGCTGTTCCTTCAAAAATGTGTGCCGAAGGTATCATAATATCTCCTTTTTCACCTTCTAGAATTCCTGCTTTTCCCATAATAGAAATAGATTCTACATTTAAACAAATCTCTTCACCTCTATTATTATAAGGTTTAAGTAACTCATCTATGGTTTCGTAGGCTTGTTCTCCAAAAGCGTAATCCATGACAAATATAATAGGATTTTTTTCTTTTGTAGAATTTATACTAATATTAAAGTCTAAATCTTTAATATCTATCTTAGATGAATCTATTATTTGGACATCTATATTTGTTCCAGATTGATCTTTTATAAAAATGCATCCTTCCTTTTTAGCTAATTTTTCTACTTTATATCTAAGTTTTGAGTTCTCTGCTAGGCTTAAATTTTCATAGAGCTCAAAAGGATTTTTTTCTTTAGAGTCTTTTAGTGCTTTTGGTGCATATAAAGTATTCATTACACTGTGTAAATTTGCACTTATAATATGTATTGGTCTTTCTAAATAATTATTTTTTGCTAAGACTTCTTTTATATTGTTGGCCCAAATTTCTCCATGAATATGATGGCCTAATCGCTCTCTTAATACTTTGCTAAATGTAACAATACGTTTTTCGTTTTTTAATTCTTCATTTATAGACAATTGTCCTAACCAATAAATAATTTCTAAGAAACGCTCTGGTTTTTTTACTGTTGCAAAGTTTTGATAAATATTTAAGACATCTTTAAATGTATGGTTTAAAATATTTGCGGTATGTGTTATTGCAATTTCTCTTTCTTTTTGGCTTAATTTGTTTTTACTTAAAACCGCTGCTTCTAATTTTTGCCAATCTCTATTTGTTGTTCCGCATTCGTCTATTAAAACATGCTTAGAAATTTTTTGAGATTCAATAAATAAAAAAGTTAAGTGCGTTAAAATATCATAGATTTCGCTTCTACCTCGCGTAATCTCAATGTTCATTTGTTCGTTATCAATCCTGTAACAATTTCGGCGTCTTTTTGCGGGAATTATTGCTGTAAAGTGAGAATTCTGGTAGCCTTCATCACTGGTTAAATTAATAAACCTACATTCTTCTATTCCAATAGGTAATCTGTCTATTACATAATGTAAACCTGTTAATTCTGTTTTATCTTGTGCTATAAAACCATAAATTTCTGGCCTTAAAACAAGTAATGCTTCTCTTAAAGATTCTCCAGAAACTCCCATAGGTTTATAAAAACCTCTATTAAAAAGATGTCGCATTGTAATATACAATCGTTCTATTGCGTTACTACTTTCTTGGGCTCTTGTTCTTGCGTGCTTGTTTATGTTTGGTTTCATAATTTATTTTTCTGAAAAGACAATTTACAATAAATATTCTTGAAGTACTTCTGCAATTTTCCTATCGTTAGTTAAACGAGGAACTTTATTTTGTCCACCTAATTTACCTACTGATTTCATGTAAGATTGAAAACCTTTTTTTTCAACAATAGAAATCTTTAAACTTTGTAAAACCTTACCTTCAATTAAATCTAAATAATAACTATTTTGTTCTTGTAACGCTTTGTCTATACTATTTGAAAAAGTTGATAAATCCTTTGGTTTATTTTCAAATTCAATAAACCAT
>CALJFB010000034.1 GCA_938073895.1 uncultured Flavobacteriaceae bacterium | reverse complement strand
AAGCAGGATATGCTCACGTGTTTGTGGCATAGGACCGTCAGTTGCCGCAACAACAAGGATAGCACCGTCCATCTGGGCAGCACCTGTTACCATGTTCTTAACGTAGTCAGCGTGACCTGGACAGTCTACGTGTGCATAGTGACGATTTGCTGTTTGATACTCTACGTGAGAAGTATTAATAGTAATACCTCTTTCTTTTTCTTCTGGAGCATTATCGATTTGATCGAAATCTTTAGCTTCAGACAAACCTGCGTCCGCCAAAACTTTTGTGATAGCTGCAGTTAATGTAGTCTTTCCGTGATCTACGTGTCCAATAGTACCTATGTTTAGGTGTGGTTTTGAACGATCGAAAGTTGCCTTTGCCATGTTTTAATAATTTAATCTTAGTTATATAATAATTTTAATTGTAATCTTTTTTTTATTGAGCCAATGACGAGAATTGAACTCGTGACCTCTTCCTTACCAAGGAAACGCTCTACCCCTGAGCTACACCGGCGTAAAGTTTTTACTTCCTAAACTCCAAAATGCTCAATAAACACTTTGAAAAAGAGATTTCTGCCTCCGCAGAAATTAATGAGCGAGAGACCAGGTTCGAACTGGCGACATTCAGCTTGGAAGGCTGACGCTCTACCAACTGAGCTACTCTCGCATTTTTTTACAATAAATTGTAAAGGTTAAAATATTTGTGGGGAGAGCAGGATTCGAACCTGCGAAGACGTAGTCAGCAGATTTACAGTCTGCCCTCGTTGGCCGCTTGAGTATCTCCCCTTTTAAATATTTACTATTTTAATGAACTTATTTAACCTTGAAAAACTTCAAGCTTAAGAGCCGATGGAGGGACTCGAACCCACGACCTGCTGATTACAAATCAGCTGCTCTAGCCAGCTGAGCTACATCGGCTTTTGTATAAGTTTAGCTAACTAAACCACACACGCTATCTCTAACGGATTGCAAATGTAAATAATAATTTCAATATTAAAAACATTTTTAGAAAAAAAGATTTAAATATTAAGTATATTTTTTTAGATTTAAGTCTATTGCTTTTAATACAAAGAATGCAATAGGAATATTAGGTTACTTATTTGGCTTACTTCTTGGGTGTGCATTTTTATACACCTTAGTTAATTGTTCAATATTATTATGTGTATAAACTTGGGTAGATGCTAAACTAGAATGACCTAGTAATTCTTTTACTGCGTTTAAATCAGCTCCTTGATTTAACATATGCGTTGCAAAAGAATGTCTTAACATGTGTGGACTCTTCTTTTCTTTAGTTGAAGTTAATGAAAAATATGAATTTATTAATCTATATAATAGAGTATCATAAATTTTATTTCCTTTTTGAGTTAGGAAAAAATAATCTTTAGAATTATTATTAATTCCTATGGATTCTCTTTGGTTTAAATACAAACTTACAGATTCAATAACTGAATCTAGCAATGGAATAATACGCTCTTTATTTCGCTTTCCTAAAACCTTTAAAGTTTTAGCATTAACATCTAGATGATTTAGTTTTATAGCTATTAATTCTGCCCGTCTAATTCCTGTAGAATAAAACAGCTCTACTATTAACTTGTTTCGAATAGATTCAAAACCAGTTTGCCCATCTATAGTATTGATTACATTTTCTACTTCTTCAATAGAAAAAGGAACTTGAATTTTCTTAGCAATCTTCAAGGATTTGTGTTTTGCTAATGGATTATCTGTTATGTCTTCAATTTTAATTAAAAACTTAAAGTAGGTATTTAATGCAGATATTTTCCTGTTTACGCTTTTAGGACTAATGTCTTGCTCGATCATAGATACAATCCAACTTCGTATTTGCGCATAATTAACTTTAGATATATTGGACTCGGAATAAGTCTCTTCTAAAAATGATTCGAAAAAAATTAAATCTTTTATATAAGCCTTTAAAGTTAGTTTAGAGTAGTTTTTTTCTAACACCAAGTAATCTGAAAATGATTTGATAGACATATTTTACAATTTATAACCTTATAATTAACATAATAGCTGAAGTGCTTTGTTAACATTAGAAACTTCTGTTTTATAAAACAGGATTATGTATTAGTTTTCATATAAAGATGATCTTTGCGTTAAATCTTGAATTAATTGCTCTTCTTCTTCACTTTCTAATAAAACATTATAGTTTTTCCAAAATGCCTTGTTATAGGGTTTAATTGCAAAAATATCTGAATCCCATTCTTGACTTAATGTTTCACTTATAATATAGTTATCTTTAACAATTTCTGTAAATACTATTTCTTGAACAGTAAAATAATACCTATTCTCTTTAGCTATTTGCTCTTGTTCTGGTGTTAATTTTTTATTATTGCCTGAGCCTACATTTACTAATTTAGGCGTTTCATAGTAGACATAATTTAGATACATTTTATTATTATACTCCATATAACTCATAACTAATTTATGATTTATATAAGTATCAAACAACGTTTTACTTCTTGTTTTTTGTGCCTTAGAAGCTGCTACCAACTCATACTCTATTTTCTTTACTGCATAATTGTCCCAATAAATATAAATCCAACCTTGTGCATTAAAGCCGCCATTAAAAATTCCTTTGGTTTTTAAATCTATATATTCTAAACCTTTAGATATTTCTACCTTATATAATTTACGTCCATTTTCTACTAAAACTGTATCTAATTTAAAGTGATGCGTTTTTGTTACAGATGTGCTATCAAATAAAGCACTAAAGTTTTCGGAGTTTCGTATTAAATTTAATTTACCGTTAAATAGACTTTCCATTCCATTTACACGCGTATCATTCCATTTAATGGCTTTAATTAATTCGCTTGTTTTAAGTGTTGACCTATCTAAATCTTTTGCTTTTAAATTTCGTCCTTTACCAGTATTCTTTAAATACGATGTGTAAGTTAGTAAACTATCAACATCCCTTAAATCGTAACTTTTACGAACTTGGTCTGCATGAATCTTTAAAGGTGTTCTATTATTTTTTTTAAATCCTTCGTCGTATAAAGTAATTGCACTTTCTACTAACCATTTAAACTCTCTTTTGTTACGCTCTTTATGACGTACAAATCCTCTTTGTAGATAGGCAGAATCTGCTAATGTTTCTGGCAATTCTTTTAATGCTCTTAAAACAATTTCGCTTCCTGTTTTTGGTCTATTTTCTGCAACAAGAACAATTTCGTCTAAAGCAGCTACATCTTCTTCTAAAAAGATTTCCATAGAATTATCGAATTGTTTTACAGGTATTTTAAAACTTTGAAAGCCAATTGAAGAAATAACCAAGGTATCGTTCTTGTGTTTTTGCGGAACTAATAGCACAAATTTACCGTCTGAATTACTTATGGAACCAATGGTTGTGTTTTGCACATATACACTAGCATTTTCTATTGGAGCAAACGACATAAAATCGACCACTTTATTTTTTAACTCTATTTGTGCATTTATCTGCAATACAAATCCAAAGATTAACGCAGTTGCAATATATTTTAAGGACTTTAACATATAACCGTTTTTAGTTCTAATAATAGTATAGACAATAATTAGACCATAAAAGTAAAACTTTTAAATGGAATAGATAAATTACATTTATTTAACGTTAAAAAATGATATTATATTTTAAATGAAGCAAAAAAAATCCTATTCAATTAAGAATAGGATTTTTATATAAATTTTATTTTTTTCTATTTAACTGCTGGCTTATAATCTTTATTATCAACAATCATTTTAGATAGGATTTCTTTAAGAATTTCCGATGTTCCTCCACCAATAGGTCCTAACCTACTATCTCTTAACATACGTGCTAATGGATATTCTTCTATATAACCATAACCACCTAACATTTGTAGACAACTATAAATCGTTTCGTCTGCAACTTTAGTAGATTTTAATTTAGACATTGTTGCTTCTTTAACCACATATTCTCCTTTGTCTAAACGTGCAATTGTAGCATAGTTAAATAATTTACAATGTTCAACATCTGTAATGTGTTCTACCATTTTATGTCGTAAGGCTTGGAACTTATTAATAGTTCTTCCAAAAGCTTCACGTTCGGACATGTAATTTAAGGTATATTCTATTGCAGATTCAGAACGTGCATGTGCATTAATTCCCATAATTAAACGTTCTAAGGCAAAGTGTTGCATTATATATGGAAAACCTTTATTCTCTTCACCCATTAAGTTTTCAAGAGGAATTTCTACATTATCAAAAGCTATTTCTGCTGTATCTGAAGCTCTCCAACCTAATTTATCTAATTTAGTAGCCGATACTCCTTTTGTATCTCTATCTATTAAAAAAATACTAATACCTTTATTCCCTAATTCCGGGCTTGTTTTAGCAGCAACTACTAAATAATCGCTATAAATTCCGTTAGTAATAAAAGTTTTAGAACCATTAATAACATATTTATCGCCTTTTTTAACAGCAGTTGTTCGCATTCCTGCAACATCGCTACCTCCAAAAGGTTCTGTTATACATAAACAACCAATTTTATCTCCTAAAATACTTGGCGCTAAATAATCTTGCTTAATACGTTCGTCTCCTTCTGCATTTAAATGTGTCATGGCTAAATATGCATGAGCCCACATTGCAGCAGCAAATCCACCAGAGTTTATTTTTTGTAATTCTTCAAGAAAAATAACGGTATAAAATAAATCTAAGTTAAGACCACCATAAGCTTCAGGATAATTAATTCCAAAGAACCCCATATCTCCAAACTTCTTCCAGATAAAACGATCTATAGTTCCAGTCTTTTCCCACTTATCTATATGTGGAACGACTTCTTTTTTTAAAAAATCGGCTAAACTTTCTCTAAATAAATTATGCTCTTCTGTAAAATATATTGAATTCATTAAATTAACTGTTTTTGATATTTATATGCTCTAATTAGAAAATTCTAATTTAAGTGTAAATATAATTTAATTATCTTGAATTTTGAAATAGGAAAACTATTAATTCGCAATAATTCGTCTAAATTTTTAAACTTTTCATGAAGTGTTCTATATTCTAATATATTAAAAGCGACCTCATAATCTATAAACGGAATTTTAACTAACTCGTTTCTTGTTATTTTATTTAAATCTAAACTTAAAATTGCTCTTGGCTTTGCAATAAAGCAATCTAATTTAATTTGAGTTATTGTTTGTTCGGTTAAACCGTAAACAGCGTATAATTCGTCTAAAGATGCTAATCCGCCATTAAACTTATCTCTGTAAGATATAATTCGTTTAGAATATGTAGCTCCAATTCCATAAATAGCTTCTAAATCTAAAGCCGATGCTTTATTAATATCAATATGCAACTTCTTCTTTTTAAAGTTGCGTTGGCGCTTTAAATTTGACTTAGGATTAGTAACCCAATCTGGGAACTTAAAATAAGGCGATATTACAGCTAACAAAGAATCTGAGACATTAGTAACATCCTGAAAATCTTTAATAGAATTAACCCATTTATTTTGATTTCTAAACGCTAAGAGTTTATCTATTTCTACAATAGACATACCAAGTTGGTAACCTTTGGCGTCTGTTATATAATTAGGATTAAAAAGATATACTTTATAAGATTTCTCTTTTGATGCTAATTGCTTTAAAGAATCAACAATTTTTAGTTGGTTTAATTGATTTTGATTTAATTGAATAATTTCGCCACTTATGCTAAGCGTATAAAAGTAAAGACCTTGCAAAACTCCAACTATTAATACTAAAATAAAAATCCCATAACGTTGTTGTTTAGAAAACACGATATGGGATTTAAATATATTCATATAACTTACACCTATTTAAGCATAAGTTACAACTTTATTTTGTTTTGGCAATTTCTCCAGATTTTACTTTAGCGTAATACACTTTTAAATCTTTTGCAATACTACCACTCATAAGATACAATCCTAAAAGGTTAGGAATAGCTAGAGTTAAAAACATATAATCTGCAAAATCAATTACAGCACCTAAACCTATAGAAGCTCCTAACACTACTGTAAGCAAGAATACTATTTTAAAAATATTTGTTACAATTTTAGTTTCGCCAAATAAACTCTGCGCTGCTTGAACACCATAATAAGACCAAGTTAAAATAGTAGAAAATGCAAATAAGAAAATAGCTATTGTTAAGAAAATATTAGCACCAGGTATTACTTGCGCAAAAGCTACTGCTGTTAATGCAGAACCTGTTTCTTCGAAACCAGTGTAAGTTCCCGTAAAAATTAATACTAATGCCGTTAATGTACATACTACAACCGTATCTATAAATGGCTCTAATAAAGCAACAAATCCTTCTGAAACTGGATGATGTGTTTTTGCAGCAGAATGCGCAATAGAGGCAGATCCTAAACCTGCTTCATTAGAGAATGCAGCTCTTTGAAACCCTAATACTAACACTCCTAAAAATCCACCATACATAGCATCTGGATTAAAAGCACCATCTATAATTAATGCAAAAGCATCGCCTATATTAGTAATATTTACTCCAATTACAATTAAGCACATTAGAATATATAAAGCTGCCATAGAAGGCACTACCTTTTCTGTTATTTTAGCTATTCCTTTTAAACCTCCAACAATTACAATACCTACAAGTACTGCAATTCCAATTCCAATAAATGTTTTTGCTGTTCCATCTACATTTAAAACACTAGCTAATTGAGCTGTTGCTTGATTAGCTTGAAACATAGAACCAGCAGCAAAAGCAGCTAGCATAATTACAAAGGCATAAATTGCAGATAAAACTTTACCTATATTTTTAAATCCACGTTCTTCAAAACCTTTCTTTAAGTATTCCATTGGTCCACCAGAAATAGTTCCATCTTCTTCTAAAACTCTATATTTTACTCCTAATGTACATTCTACAAATTTTGTAGACATACCTAATAATCCCGCTAAAATTAGCCAAAATGTTGCTCCTGGTCCACCTGCAACAATTGCTACAGATACACCTGCAATGTTACCTAATCCAACAGTTCCAGAAACGGCAGTTGCCAAAGCTTGAAAATGTGTTACTTCTCCTACAGCATTTGGATCATCGTATTTACCTCTTACTAAATCCAAAGAATGTCTAATACCTCTTAAATTTATAAAACCAAATCTAAATGTAAAAAATACTGCTCCAAGCATTAACCATATTACCATAAAAGGTAATTTAATAGTACGTTCTGTTCCGTTTGGATTTAATAAAACGTTCCCATTATCGTCTGTTACTCTATTATCGTATAATCCTAAAGCGTAAAATGGATCAAAAAAGAAATACTTGTCCATAAAGTTTACTACTGGTGCAAAAGATGCACTTAATGTTTCTGGAAAAGAATTTGTAGGCACTTCAAAAGATAATTCTTTTGTATTGTTCTTTGCATCTACAACTCTAACAGAGTATGTTTTTCCTTCGGTAGCTTTCTCTAAAACAGCTGTTTTAGTATCTACACTTTTTTTAGACCAAAAGTAGTTATAGGGTTCTGTGCCTCCAGTTGCTTTAATTGTAATTACAGCTGTTTCGATCTCGTCTGAAGAATCTGTAATAGTATGTGTAACATTAAAATCTTGTGCATTTAAAAACGACAAAGACAAAAAAGTGATAAGGATAAAAATACCTTTTTTCATAAAAAATAATTGTATTAAAATTAAATTGATTGGATTATTTTTACTAATGGACAGCAAGATGCTAAAAAAAATCCTAATTGTAAAGTATATGATGTTAAAAGACGTACATTAATCTAAATTGTAGATTGAATTAAGTTTTTGAATTTGCTCTGGTCTTCCTAAAACAATAATTTTGGAGTTAGGTATTAACTTTACTTCGGCTTCGGGATTTACAATATATTGTCCATCGCCGCCTTTAAAACCAATTACGGTACATCCAGATTTATTTCGTAAATCCAAATCTTTAATTGTTTTAATTTCAGAAGTATTATAAAGCTTTTCAACTTCAATCTCCTCGATATTAATATCCGATTTTCCAACTATAGATAAATTATCTATAAATTCAATTAAATCGGGAACAACTACAAGACTTGCCATATGATCGCCACCAATTCTATCTGGCATAATTACATTATCTGCGCCTGCTAGTTTTAATTTTTTGTAAGATGTTTCTCTAGATGCACGACTTACAATATGCAAACCTTTATTTATTTGTCTAGCAGAAAGCACTACAAACAGGTTATCTGCATCGTCTGGCAAAGCCGTAATTAAAGTTTTAGCACGATCTATTCCTGCTTGCATTAAAATCTCGTCTTCGTTGGCGTTTCCTTCAACAAAACGAATTGTATCCGACTGAAACTTGTCTATAGTTTCTTTATTTTGTTCTATAATTACAAATGGCTTTTTATAGGCTAACAGCTTATTTGCCGCTTGTTTTCCGTTTCTACCATAACCACAAATAATTATATGGTTAGAAAATCCATCAATTTGTTTTTGCATTTTCTTTTGTTTTAATTCTTCTAAATTATTTCTACTTAAAATGGTTTCGGTTATTACGGTTAAGGCATAACCAACTATTACAACACTAGCTAAAATTAATAATATGGTAAATAATTTTGCCTCTGCTGTTAGTGGTGCAACTTCTCCAAAACCAACTGTTGTTATGGTAATTACAGTCATGTAAACAGCATCTACAAAAGAAAAACCTGCAATAATTATATAACCTATAATACCTAAACATAACAAAGAAAACAGCAATAATAATGCTGTGTACATTTTAGATCTAAAAACAACGTGAATTGGATTTTGCATAAATTATAAGTCGAAAACAGAGCTTCTTTTTGTGTATATTAAATCTTTAATTCGCATCCAAAAGGCTAAAAATAAGTAAACAGCAAAACCAAAACCTAAGGTTACAAAGGTTAAATACATAAAAGAGGTTCTTACTACTTTTGCACGAATTCCAAACCTGTCGGCAATTCGCTGACAAACATAATAGCCTCGTTTTTGAAAAAACAATAAGAGTTGGTAAGCAAAATTCATATTGCAAGATACTATTTTTGTTGTAATAATGCATTACCAATAGCACATTGTACACATTTATTTTTAGTACAATAGTTTGTTTTAAGTTGAAGTAATGCCTGGCTTTGTAATGCTGTTTTAGGCATCTTTTTTAATGTCTGAAATTTAGTTACTATGCTATTAACTTCTAATGGAATTTGCTGAATGGTTTCTAATAAAACTTCTGTATTACATTTACCTTTATACTTGGCAAAACAATACTTTAAAGGAATTATGGTGTTTATAATTAATAAGTCTTTAAACTTTTTTGAAAGTATTTTTTTTTGAAATTTAGATGTCTTAGAAAACGTGTAATGCCTTTCCCAAAACTCAGAAACACCAACATCTAAGATAATATACAATTCTTTTAAAGTTTCTGCCTGCATTAATTTTGAAAATAATTGATGCTGTGTGCTATACAAATTAGCTAATTGCGAGATTCTAATAGTTGGAAAATTAGCAGGTCTTAACCTAAAAAACTGCAATTGTCCTTGCATTGGACTTAAATTAAACTTCTGTTTTAAAAATTGATATTCTTTTTGAAGCGTTTTATAATATACATCTTCTACATCTTCATGTAACAATTTAGCTTGTCCAAAAAATAAAGCTTCTAATTGAAGCGTATTCTGTTGGTGTTTTCTAACCACAGTAAAATCTAAACTTTTAGATAATTCTAAAAAAGCATCTGCATTTACCTTTAAACCAAAGTTTTTAGCTAATAATTGAAATAAAACTGCTTCCCAATTAGACTTAGATTGCTCTAATAAAGTAGAAATTAATTCAGATTTATGCTCTAATCTATCAAAATACAAACGTTCTATCCAATTAGTAAACGTAAAGTTAGAAACCGAAGCAAAACTATTCTCGCAGTTAATCCATTGGTTTTTATTGCTATATAAGTTTAAATAATGTGCATAAAAATCTTTATTTACAATAGGTTTTAATTCTAAAGTAGGAATTTCTGAATTGTTTTTTCTAAAAATCTCAGCATCGTAATCCCAAACTACATGAAGAATAACATTATTATAAGCATTATCGGTTTCATGCGTGTGTAAATACCAATCCGAAGATTTAACATGAATTTCGACATTACCAGCCCAAAGTTGCCCATCAATTTCTAACTTAGCATTAAAAAAATCGGGACCAGAATTATGATTGTGTTGTCCAATAGAAGTTATTACAATATCTAAACCATTAGTAGTTTTAAGATTGGTAAACTCAAACTTTTTATACAACCAAATGTAATGTAATACGTCTTCTTGCATATTTTAAAGTTAGGAAACAATCTTGACTTTATCAAAACTTAAACCTCATTTGCTGTAATTACAGATTTAAAACAAAAAAAAACCAGTAACAAAGTATTGCATAAAAAAGGCGTACAAATTAAACAAACAAGACCATTTTACAATAAAACAAAACCAAAATCCACACGTCAAAAAAATCTAATTATTGTATCTTTACTGCCATATTAAATATGGTAATTATGAAAGACAGTAAAGTACTTAATTATATAAAAAATGTATTAAATAACATGCCAACAGATTGGTTGAGCATAACAACGCATAGATTAGATATTTATAACGAAAAATTAGCTAAAGTTGAATTTTTAGACCAATTTAATGCTTTATTTAAAGACAATAATTCTGAAACTTCTGCTTTAAAGGCACTACCAACAGCATACGATTATATTAGATTAGGTCATCCATTGTCTTGTGTTTTGGAATGGGGAATTTCTCAAATTTATAACTTAAACTCAGAAAACGTTATTAGTTTTGGTTCTAAAACAATGCCAGTCTTAGCCATTTTAAGACAAAATTTATTAGAGCAAAAAAACACTCAAATTTGTTATTCTGGTCAATTACCTGCATGCTTAGATTTTAAAACATTAAAAGCTATTTATGGATATAATTTCGAATTAAAAAACGTTGAAAACATAGATTCAATTTCTAAATTTAATGGCAGCACAATTTATATTTCTGAACACGATAAGATTGGAGAAATCCACTTAAACTCAAACATAGATTTCTTTATTAGTCTTCATCATCATTTAGGAAGTATTTTAGTAATAACTAACAAAGAAAACACAAATTACATTTCTAATATTCAACATGTAAGACGCAGAGAAACTATTTCTATAACACCAGAAAACGCACAAATTGCATTAAAAGCGTTAGTAGAAAACTCTTCAATAGAAAAAAACAGCACCAACCTACCAAACAAAAAAGCCGTATTAAATTCTATTAATAAAATTACAAATACAACTACAAAACCTTTAGTTGCCTCTAGCGGATTATCTATTCAGTATGCTATTTTAATGGGATTAATTCATGATGCTGTAACCAATAATCCTAATAAAGCAATTAAAATTGTTGTGCCACCAAATTGTTATGGCGGAACCAACGACCAAGCTAGACGTGTTGCTGCTTGCTTAAATAATGTAGATATTGTAGACTTACCAGTAGATGGCGATAATAATATGGTACAAAGTATTAATTCTGTCTTAACAGAAATTGCAAAACAAGATGCCATTCCTTTAATTATTGCCGAAATACCTACAAATCCAAGAGTAGAAGTTCCTGGTCTTTTACAATTAAAAGATGTTTTAAGCCAAGAACGTAAAACTATAAATGGTAAAATTGCGGTAGATCCTGTATTTATTTTAGACCAAACATTTTGTCCTAATGTTCACTTTTTAGGTGAAGACGATATACTTTCTAACATAAGAACCATATCTTTTTCAAGTGGATCTAAATTTCCAAGTGGCGGAAAATGTACTGCAGGCTATTGTGTTGGAAATAATAAAACTATTGATTTAATAGAAAAAATTGAAACACATTTAATGCTTTGCGATAATGAAGCTACAAATCTGCAATATGAAATATTAGCAGAACAAATGCCTTCTATGACTAAAAGAATTAGCGCAGCTTATAAAAACACAAGAGCATTTGTAACTTTTATAAATGAAGTGTTGCCAGATGCTAAAATTAATTTTGTGTCAGAAGAGTTAGCCGCACAAGGATTTACGCCATCGGTTTTCTCTTTAGATTTACCAACAAAAGGAAATACAGACCACGAAAGAGAAACTTACAAAAGAGCTTTAAATCTTAAATTAATAAATTTAATGATTACAGAAATTCCTAACCAGAGTAAATTTTGCGTTAGTTATGGACAATTAAATGGTTGCTATTGGACTATTCCTGCAACATCTACACAAGGAACAACTAAAGAAGGCGATAAAGATTATATTGTACGCGCGTCTTTATCTCCAAACTTAGATTTAGACTTACACAAAAAGGTGTTTGTAGATTTTGTTAATAGCATTTAAACCACTTTATAAGTTTAAGGATTTAATAGTACCAATCCTGTGTACAAGTGCAGAAAGACAAAAAATACCAACAAAAAAAACCGCGATAAAATTAATTTTATCGCGGTTTTTAATTAAGAATTCAGTTTAATTAAACTGTTTATTAATAATTATTAATCAATGTAACCTTGAGCTCTCATCCAATCATCGTTATACATTTTACCAACATAACGCGTTCCATGATCGTGAAATAAAACCACAACAACATCGTCTTTTGTAAAATGCTCTTTTAATTGTAAAACACCTTTTATAGCAGCTCCAGCACTATTTCCAAGAAACATTCCTTCTTCTTTAGATAACCGCTGTGTATAAACTGCAGCGTCTTTATCTGTTACTTTCTCAAAACCATCTATAACAGAAAAATCTACATTTTTAGGTAAAATATCTTCTCCAATACCTTCGGTAACATATGGA
This sequence comes from uncultured Flavobacteriaceae bacterium, assembly GCA_938073895.1. GTDB lineage: Bacteria > Bacteroidota > Bacteroidia > Flavobacteriales > Flavobacteriaceae > Aurantibacter. The sequence goes on along the minus strand of CALJFB010000034.1, from coordinate 29,547 downwards.
TAAATTTCGTTCTCGTCAAAAATACCAGTTTCGTAATATTTTTTAAATACAGAACCATAAGTATCTATTCCCCAAATTTTAATATCTGGATTTTGCTCTTTTAAATATTTTCCAACACCAGAAATAGTTCCACCAGTTCCAACACCAACTACAAAATGAGTTATTTTACCTTCGGTTTGTTTCCAAATTTCTGGACCTGTACTTTGGTAATGTGCTTTTGCGTTACTTGGATTATCGTATTGGTTTACATACCAAGAATTAGCTGTTTCTTGTGCTAAACGCTTAGAAACAGAATAATAACTTCTTGGATCTGTTGGTTCTACAGAAGTAGGACAAATAACTACTTCTGCGCCTACAGCACGTAAAATATCTGTTTTTTCTTTACTTTGTTTGTCTGCCATTACAAAAATACATTTGTAACCTTTTATAATTGCCGCTAAAGCTAAACCCATTCCTGTATTACCAGAAGTTCCTTCTATAATAGTTCCGCCAGGTTTTAAGTTTCCATTAGCTTCTGCATCTTCAATCATTTGCAAAGCCATTCTGTCTTTTACAGAGTTTCCAGGATTAAAAGTTTCGTATTTAGATAGTACCAAACAAGGCAAATCTTTAGTTAATACATTAAGTTTTACTAAAGGTGTATTTCCTATAGTTCCAAGTATATTTTCTGCGTATTGCATAGTATAATTTTAAGTCTGCAAATTTATAATAATACTATAGACTTACACTGCTTTTAAGATTATTTTAATGCGAATCGTTTCTCTAACGATTAAATACACTTAAAAATAAATTTATTTTAAAATTACAACACAATAAAAAAGCTTTTTGGATAATGAAATGAAAAAATTATCTTTATGATATAAAGACGAAAGTAATTATACTTTATCCTGACTTATTTTCGGGATATCAACAACAAAAGTTACTATATAAAACGTGATCTAAAATTATGAAATAACATTTTCTATTTAAAACTCAAATCGAATGGAAAATCGGAAATAAAAATCCTGAATACGAAATTCTTGAATGGATTAATGCTTGTACTTATAGACTAACTTATGACTTGTTAAAAGCCAAATTAAACGAAGACAAAAGTGGATAAATAATAGAATAGTTGTTTCCAAAACCAAAATTGAAGATAATTGTTTATTTTACACTGCGACAATGACAACAAATGAAGTACAAAAAATTTGGCAAGATAGAAGAATCTGCGTAAGATAATACTACACATAACAAAGCATAAAAATAATTGCTATTTATTACTAAGTCAAAGGTAGTTTTGTATACAAAACCGTTGACGTAAATTACCAAAAACAAATAATTATGACCCAAGAATTATATCAGGAAGCAATAAAATATGCTGGAGAAAAGCACAGTAATCAAAAAGTCCCTGGAACGAACTCTAACTATCTCTTACATATTTCAAATGTGGCTATGGAAGTTCTAATGGCTTATAATTTTGACAACAGATTTGACATTGATTTTGCGGTTCAAACGGCAATACTTCATGATACAATTGAAGATACAAACGCCAATTATGAAGATATTAAAGCTAAATTTGGTGAGCCAATTGCTAAGGCAGTTCAAGCACTAACTAAAAACGAGAAGTTAGAATCAAAAAATGAACGAATGACTGACAGCCTAAATCGAATAAATAAATTACCAAAAGAAGTTGGTCTAGTTAAAATAGCAGATAGAATAACAAACTTACAGTCGCCACCAAAACATTGGAACATAGATAAAATTACTACATATTGTAAAGAAGCTAAACTAATTTCTAAAAGCCTAAGTGGTAAAAATGATTATTTGAATAAACGTCTTGAGTCAAAAATTCAGGAATATGAACGTAAAATAAAAAGTATGCAACAACTGGATAGAACTTAATATATTAATAGCATCTTGAATTAAAAGCAACATCAGCTTAATTTAAAACAATTCTAATCAAACTTTATAGCCTTAACTGGAGATATTTTTGAGATAATTACAGATGGTATTAAAAGCATTAATAAACATACAACAAACGTTCCAATATTAACTGCTATAATGTAACCTAGGTCTAAATATACTGGAACTGTATCTACATAATAATTGGATGGATCTAATGGTATTAAATTTAAGTATTTTTGCGCCATTAAAATAGATATGCCTATTAAGTTTCCCCAAAACAATCCTACAATAATTAAGTAAGCGGCATTGTATAGAAATATTTTTCTGATAGCTAAATTATTAGCACCTAAGGCTTTTAAAATTCCAATCATTTGTGTGCGTTCTAAAATTAAAACCAACAAAGCAGTTATCATATTTATACCAGCAATAAGTATCATTACACCAATAATTCCATAAGTATTACTATCAAAAATACTAATCCACTCAAATATTTTAGGGTTTGCTTGTGTTACACTTGTAGCATTTAATCTAGATGGTGTTTCGGTTCTTATAGCACGCCAAGTGGCTTCTAAATCATCATAATCGTTTATAAAAACCTCGAACGTTCCAACTTGGTCTTTGCTCCATTTATTTAATCGTTGCACGTGTCTAATATCTCCAATAACATAAAGTTTGTCGTACTCCTTAAACCCAGAATTATAAATTCCGGTTATGTTATAAGTTATAATACTTGGTGGTTTATTTAAGTTTTCTTTTAAGAAATAAGTATTAAAAGTATCGCCTACTTTAAAATTTAATCTATTGGCCAAATAGCCTGAAATTAAAACGTCTTCGTTTCGTTTTTTAGAGTAATCTGGCAATTCACCTTCAACTAAAAAATCTTTAAAATAGTTCCAATTATAATCTGCTCCAACACCTTTAATTACCGTATATTCAAAATCGTTCTCTAATCTAATAATTCCAGATTTAGTGGCTACAGCCTGAATATGTGTTACATTTGGAACAGATTTAAATTCGGGATAAAAATCTTGAACATTAGAAATAGGAGATTCGCTATCGTTAGACTGATTGCTATCGTATTTTTTAATTACCACGTGACCGTTAAAAGCCACTACTTTATCGCGGATTTTTTGCTGCAATCCAAATCCTGTAGCTATTGCAATTAGCATTACAATAATACCAATAGCAATTGCTGCAATTCCAATTTTTATTATTGGCGCAGATATACTACTTTTATAAGACTTTTTGTCTATAATGCGTTTTGCTATAAAATACTCCAGATTCACTATGATATTACTTAATTATTGTTCCAAAAGTACTCTTTTATTATTGGTTTTGTTTCAATTTTCTTGCGGAAAAACCATAAAAACCGAAGTTTCTGCAACTAAAAACACTACAATAACACAAATAAAGCAAGACACTTTACCTAAAAGCGTTATTCTTGGTGCGCACAGAATTTACGATTACTTGCCATTACTTAAAGAAAAACGTGTTGGAATTGTTGCCAACCAAACCTCTGTTATTTACAAAAAGGACAATTATACACATTTAGTAGATTCTTTAATAAGTTTAAAAGTTGATGTTAAAAAAGTATTTGCTCCAGAACACGGATTTAGAGGAAAAGCCGATGCTGGAGAATTGGTTAAAAATGGCATAGATTCCAAAACAGGTTTACCTATAATATCGCTTTACGGAAAAAATAAGAAACCTTCTAAAAAGCAACTTGAAGGTTTAGATGTTGTTATTTTTGACATTCAAGATGTTGGTGCTCGTTTTTACACTTATATTTCGTCATTACATTATGTTATGGAAGCTTGTGCAGAAAACAACGTTAAAGTTATTGTTTTAGATAGACCAAATCCTAACGGACACATTATAGATGGACCAATTTTAGACCTAAAACACCAAAGTTTTATTGGAATGCATCCAATTCCAGTGCTTCATGGAATGACAATTGGGGAATATGCAAAAATGATTAACGGCGAAAATTGGTTAAAAAATAATGCAAAATGCGATTTAACCGTTATTAAAATGGCGTATTACAACCGTAATTTGCCCTATGTTTTACCCATAAAACCGTCGCCAAACTTACCTAACAATCAATCTATAAACTTATACGCTAGTTTATGTTTTTTTGAAGGTACAAATGTAAGTGTTGGTAGAGGAACCGAAATGCAGTTTCAAATTTATGGCGCACCATTTCTACCTAAAACCAATTTTACGTTTACACCAAAACCAAACGTAGGATCTAAATATCCAAAACACGAAAACAAGGTTTGTAACGGTTATAATTTAAGTAATGAAAGTCAATTACAAGACCTAAATTTAAGTTACTTACTTAATGCTTATAATTTAACAGAAGATAAAAATAACTTTTTTTTAAAGAATGGGTTTTTCTCAAAATTAGCAGGAACAACACAATTACAACAGCAAATTGAAGCTGGCTTAACTGCAAATGAGATTAAATCATCTTGGAAAAATGGATTAGATAATTTTAAACTGATTAGGAATAAGTACTTGATTTATCTATAATTTGTTTTCTTTTAAAAAAATTTTAAGAACACATATTATAAGCAATTAACCTTTGCGAGATTGTTAAACTAAGAACTAAAAAACTAAGCCAAACGCTTTTTTAATTCTTCAACTATATTAAAAGCAGCAGGACAAACCGGCATGTTTTTTAAAGTAATTTCTGAAATTTGCTGGAATTTCTTTCGGTCTGTATGCGGAAATTCGGCACAAGCTTTAGGCCTTACATCATAAATAGAACAATAATTATCTGCATCTAAAAAGGTACAAGGCACAGATTTTAAAACATAATCATTTTCCTCATCCACACGTAAATACTGATCTACAAATTGCTGTTCTTTCATTCTAAAATGTTTAGAAATACGCTTTACATCTTTATCTGTAAATAATGGTCCCGTAGTTTTACAGCAATTGGCACAATCTAAACAATCGGTTTTTTTAAACTCATTATCATGCAATTCTTGCATTAAATAATCTAATTGCTTAGGCACCTTCTTTTTTAGCTTTTTAAAAAAGGTTTTATTTTCGGTATGCTTATCTTTGGCAAGCTTTGGCAAATCGTTTAAAAAATGTTCCATAGCGCAAAAATAACTAAAGTTGTAAGCAATTAAACATTAGAATAATCATTTAGATTGATACTAGATTAATTTTACGCTTTCGCTGAAATAAAAAAAGAAGAAACACCTATGAAAGATCTTTTTGGTACTGCTTTATTAGATTATTTTAACGGAAACTATTCCGAAGATTTAATTACGTCTACTCAAATATCTGACGAAGATGCGTTACCGCTTCCTTATTTATTTAGAACGCACATTGAAATGCCAATTCTAGAAAAAAAGGCTTTAAAGTTAGCTAAAGGACATATTTTAGATGTTGGTTGCGGTTCTGGCTCGCATAGTTTGTACTTACAAGAGCAAAACAAAACGGTTAAAGCTATAGATATTTCTAAAGGCGCTATACAAGTTGCTAAAAAAAGAGGTGTTTTAAATGCAGAACAAAAAGCGCTTTTAGACGAAACAAATACTTTTGATACTATTTTATTATTAATGAATGGTACTGGAATTTTTCAAACTTTAGAGGACACGCCAAAATATTTAAAACACCTAAAATCGCTTTTAAATGAAAACGGACAAATCCTTGTAGATAGTAGCGATATAAAATACATGTACCAAGATGAAGATGGCGGACTTTGGATAGACACTAATTCTACTTATTATGGCGAGTTGGATTACTTCTTAAGCTATAAAAACGAAAAAGAAGTTCCAATGAAATGGCTTTACTTAGATTTTAAAACACTTACAGAAGCTTGTTCTAAAGTTGGATTAAACTGCGAGTTAATTCAAGAAGGCCATCATTTTGATTATTTAGCCGCTCTAAGTATTAAATAATTAGTTTTCGGATTATCTTGTGTTTTTAAGATGTTATAGGCTAAGTGACTTCGCGTTATTTTAGCGTTATCTTTAAGTTTATAAAAAATTATAAAAGATGTCCTATTATAAATTAGTAGGCCATCTTAATTCTTTATTCTATTCTCTACTAAAGTCTTAATTAACTTTTAAATAACCTTTAGCCTCTAAATTATCTACCATTTGAAGATATAAATTACCTGTCCAGTTTTGAGAAATATTTTGCATTGAAGCGTTTAACGTTTCTTGATTAATTACAATCTTATTACCTGTTTCTGTTTGATAGAAAGATTCTAAAGCTTTACTTTCTTCTGGAGATAAAATCTGCTTAGTAAACATTCCTTTTCCAAGTTCTGAACTGTAAAAATTATTCATATGTCTTACATCTTCTTCTGTAAACAAAGGTAAATATGCAGTAGCTACCAATTCAACTAAATTATCTAAAGCTAAAGGTTTAACAGCTTCTAATTCTTTCCAAACGCCATCTGTTACATTTTGAGAGGCATAATTATCTTTCAACAAGTTAAATAACTTATCTAACACATTATTGTAATAAGTTACAGTGCCATTATTTCTTAAAACAGCATCTACTTGAGAGACATAAGATTTTGTTTGAGCGGTTGCTAATAAAGAAAAAGTTAAAGCTAGACCTAAAAATATTTTTTTCATAATAATTATTTAAAATGTAAAAGTAATTTGCACCAATTAAACATAAAAACAGTTAATTGTCCTAGTTGGTAAATTTATTATGCTATTTATTGTTTTATAAAAAAACTAAATAGCACTATTAGTTACGCATAAATTATGCCATAAAAAAACCTCAACATTTGGGTATTATTGAGGTTTTTGTATTAACAGATTTATGGCAGAACCTTTTAATACATCTTTAATATACATAAAAAAATTAAAGATGCCGTGTTTTATCCTTAAAAGTCAAATTTATACGTTGCACCACCTAAAACCTCTATGCCTTGCACTGGTGTATTTTGCCATTTCTCGTATTGTTGTGCTGTTAAATTCTGTACTTTTAAGTAAGCAGAAAAGCGATCGTTTATTTTATAATTAAATCTAACATTAGCATCTAAGTAAGCAGATAAATTATACGTTTGTTCTGGTATTAAAGGCGAAACGTTTTCTTGCTGAAAACGATCTTTACGCTGCCCAACATAAAATAAACTTGCGCCTGCAGAAATTTTGTCTGTAAATTTATAATTTAAAAACAAAGCCGCTTCCATATCTGGTAAATTCCAAGCTTCGGCTTCTGTTTTTGTATTGTATCCATAATAAGTTCCTTTAACTCCAAGAGAAAATTCTTGATTAACATCGACTTGCAATTGTCCGTTTAATGCAACTGTTGTCATATTATCATATACCACACTAAAAGAATTTCCAAATGTATATGGATTTGTAACCGCTGTAATAGAATTGTTTACAAATAAAGCTTGCGCTTTTGCTGCAGTATAACTTCCGCTAACTTCGTAACTTATTGTGCTAGACAACTGACCTCTAAATCCACCAAAAGCTTTAAATTGTCTATCTGTTGGTACTATAAATAAGTCTGGAGACACAAATGGATTTACTTCAGAAAAACCAAAATAACTATTCTGATCTAAATTACCTTGTAATCCGGCAAATGCCGACACCACTTTATCTACCAATCTATAAGATGCTGTTACATTTGGATAAATATAAAACTTAGTTTTTCCTAGTTCCTTATTATTTGCAACAACTGTTTTAAAACCAATATTTACAACTAAATTATCTTGACTAAACACATAAGATGGCGCTATACCAAACTGTGTATTTCCATAATCTATAGCGCTATTTGTATAAAAATCCTGATTAAATGTTCCGCCTAAATAATCTACAAAAACATTAGCTGTAATAGAATGCTCTAAAACATCTATATCTGCAACAGCATTGGCTTTAAATCTATTTTCTCCAGAACCATAACTATCTGCAAAACGTCTAAATAATATACTTGTAGATTTTAAAATACTTTCTCTAAAATTTAAATCGCCAGAAATATAAGCGTTAGAATAAGACTGACTAACATCTAAAGCATTTGCTATATTTTGTGTAAATAATTGGGGTTGTAAACCATACCAATTATTGGTTCCATATTGAAATCCACCATTTAAATTATAACTTAAATCTTTGCCGCTATTAGCATAATTTACATCTATTTTAGAATTGGAATAATTTGTATCTGTTAACACATCACTTACACCATTTTGAGATGATAAATGAGATAAATGAATGCCTATATTTTGATCTCGATCTAATTTATAATTTACATACAAATCTGCTAAAAGCGATAAATTAGAACCTAAACCTAAATGCGCGTAATTGCTGTAGAACGATTCTTTTATAGCTTTATCTAAAATTGCAGCTGCTCCTTTTGCAGGTGTAAAAGTTGAGGCTACCGGGAACGAAAATATTTTATAATCTACTGGCTGTTTTTGTGTAATCTGCTTAGTGTTTAAAGCAGGAATTTGCTTCACTTTAAACGCATCAGAAATTGTTGGTGTATAAGGCTTAACTACATTTATAACGTCTGTTATTAATGTGTCTTGTTCGCGTTTTTGCGCAAATGCTATACTTACCATAAATAATAAAAGTAAGACTAGATGTTGTTTTAGTTTTAGCATAATGTTATATAATTTGAAATCTAAGATTTCTGTATTTTTTGTATAAATATTTTGAATAACCTAACGTTTAATCTTCTGGAACTACAGACGAATTAGTTTTTGCTTCTTCTGCCTTAATCTCTTTTAAGATGTTTTGAGCTTCGTCTACAACATCTGTAAATGTCGAAAAGTTTTTTATAACACTTTCAAGAATATATGTTGCTTGAAAAGCATCGCCTAAGGCATTAAAGTTCTTAGCCATTACCACTAAACCTTTGGCGCCATAAAGTTTATAAGACGAATATTCTGCTGCTAATTTTTGTGTTGCCAAATTGGAAGCTTCGTAGTTTTTAGCCTTGTTTTTAAAATACGCATCGTAATACAAGGCTTCTGCGGCTGTTTTTCCTACTGCTGTTTTTAAAACTTCGGCATAAGCTAATTCTGCTTTTTCTTCGTCTTTTGTTTTAATAGCTGAACGTGCAATAATAATCTTTGCATCGTTTTTAATTGTAATGTCTATAGATGGATTTTCTAATACTTTATTGGCATAAACTTGCGCATTTACATAATCTTCCAACTCATAAAAAGCTTTCATTATGTTAGATTTAGCATAAAGAATATTCTGAGCAAAATTAGCTTGGTTTTCCAATTGTTTTAAAACAGGAATAGCATTTTCCCATTTTTTAGCTTCTAAATTAATTTGAGATAAACGCAATAATGCTTCTTCTGTAAATTCGCTTTGTGGTGCATTTATAACCGCTTCAAAATGTGGTGCTGCATTTTCTGTTAAGTTGTCTTTATAATATAATTGCGCCAAATAAAAGTGAGCTTCTAGATTATGTAATCCTTTTGGAAACTGATTTAAATACGCGTTAAATTGCTTAATAGCAACTTTAGAATTATTGTCTAAAAATTGCTTTTCGGCAGATTGGTATGTGGCATTATCTATATCTACATTAGTTATGTTTACATAATCTAGAGATTTAACCCAAGTTGCATATTGGTTTACCTGACCTAAATCTATATAGATTAATCGCGCTGTAGAAATGGCTTGATTTGATTCGGCTGTATTTGGAAAATCTTTAGCAATTAGCTTAAATTTAGTTAAAGCTTTCTGGTTATTATTTTTATTATAATACGTTAAACCTTGGCGTAGCAATGCTTTAGAAACTAAAGGACTTTGTTTGTGGTTGTTTACCAAAAGCGTATAAGTTTCCATTGCTTTAGAAGTATTATTGGTGTTTACGTAAGCGTTTGCTAAAGTATACAAAGCATCGTCTTGTAAATTAGATGTTTTATAGGTCTTAATAAATGCTTCTAACTCTAAAACTTTAGTTTTGTTTTTGCCTAAATAACCATAAGACATTGCTTTTTGAAAAGCTGCATAATCTGTTTCTACTTCACCAATTTTAATTGCAGCATGGTAAGCGTCTATAGCTTTAGAATATTGACTTGTTACAAAATAACCATCGGCTAAACGCAAATACGCATCGTTTAATCTTGAAGTATCTTTTGGTTTAAAATCTGCATATAAATTAAAATATTCTGAAGATTTTACATAATTCTTCAACTTAAAATACGTGTAAGCTAAATTATAATTTAGGTTTAGATATTCTGGGGTTTGATTTGCTTCAACAAAACCATTAAATTGTTTAAAACCAATTAATGCATCGTTAAAATTTGTTAAGTTATAGTCTGTCTCTGCCATCCAAAATATTGCTCTTGCTGTATAAAAAGCTTCAATGTTTTCTTTAGCAGATTTCTGAAATAAATTTAGTGCTTCTGTAAATTTATTCTCGTTATATAATTCTAAACCTCTATAAAAAGTCACTTTTTGAAATGCCTTTTTATTCTCGAAGCTATTTTTTCCTTTTAAAACCTTTAAAGCTTCAGGATAATTTTTAGATGAAATGTAAGAATCTATTAATAAACTTTCTATAGTTTCTTTATGATTGGTTTTAGGATACATTTCTAAAAAAGCAGTTAACACTTCTGGTACAGATTTATACGGATTACCAATTTGGTAACTAATTTTAGCATAATTTAAAGCAGCATCTTCTTGAATTTTTAAATTATAATTCATTTCTGAAGCAATTCTAAATGCATTTAAAGCTTCTTGCTTTTTGTTGACATTAATATAGCTTTCGGCCAAATGATAATAGGCATTTTGAGCCACAAAATTATCTGCTGTAATTATTTTATTGAATTCCGAAATGGCATTATTAAACTGTTTTTCTTTATAATACGTATAACCTAACTGGTAATAATCTGTGTTAGACCATTTTCCATTTTTACCTTTATATGCTTTTAAAAAAGGTAAAGCATCTTTGTAGTTTTCTAAGTTAAAATAGCTTTCTCCAATAATTTTATTTAATTCGGAAACTTCGTCTTTATTACTTTTAGTTAATTGTAATTTTGCTAATTCTATAGCTTTCTCAAACTTTCCTAATTTAAAGTTTAAATCGGCTTGATAATAACTAAGTTTTTGGGCATACTTAGCATTATCTCCAACTTGGCTAAAATAAGCGTTTGCTTTGTTGTAATTATCGCCATCATAAGCCATGAAACCAATATAGTATTTTGCTTGACTTCCGTATTCCTGAGAGTTTTCTACTTTAGTTAAGTATTTCTGTGCGTTTTTATAATTTTTAGTTGTAAAAGACGTGTAACCTTTTGCAAAGTTAAATCCGTCGCGTTGCTTATTATTTAAGTTAGATTCGTCAACTTTATCAAACCATTTTTCTGCATAGGCATATTTTCCGTTTTCAAAATAATAGGTTGCTACGTTTAAGTAGGCTGCATTACGCTTTGTACTAGTTGGATAATCTTCTACAAAGGATTCCATTAAAACATCGGCATTTTGCTGATTTAAACGAACTGCGCAATTGGCTATATAAAAAGCACAATCGCTTTCTATTACGCCATCTTCTGTGTTTTTTAAAACCTGAAAAAACAAAGTTTGAGCAGACTGAAACTGGTTATCCTTATATAGTGCTTCAGCTTTTTTAAATCTTGCCGAAGCATGCGAATAAATTTCTGTTTGCTGAGCAAAAAGTGCATGACTAGCAATAAAAAGTACTAAAAAAAAGAGCTTATTTTTAAATAGCATAAGTTGAAATGATTTAATAGAATTCAAATATATCTAAATCCTATTTTTTTAACGTTAGAAAAGTGTTATAATTGTTAAGAATATTAAGTAAAATATATTTTAAACCCAAATGTCTAAGTGTTGCATTATTATTCCGTGCTATAACGAATCGTCTCGATTAGATATTAACACGTACAAAACATTTTTTTTAACGCAACCAAATTTTGATGTTTATTTTATAGATGATGGCAGTACAGATAATACTTTAGATATATTAGAACAACTAAAAAGCCCTACAGTATTTACAGAAAAACTTACAAAAAACGTTGGTAAAGCAGAAGCTATAAGACATATAGTTTTAAAACTAAACCAATATGATTATTTAGGTTATCTAGATGCAGATTTATCTACTTCTTTAGATGAAATGCAACGTTTAATTGAAATTACAAAAAAAGAAAACAAAACTTTTGTTTTAGGCTCTAGAATAAAATTAATAAACAGCTCTATAAAACGAAAAGCTTACAGACATTTATTTGGAAGGTTAGTAGCCACATTTATAGACCAAATAATTTTAAAATTAGAAATTTACGACACGCAATGTGGCGCTAAAGTTTTAAAAACCGATTTTGCAAAAACTGTTTTTAAAGAACCATTTAAAAGCAAATGGCTGTTTGATGTAGAACTTTTAGCTAGAGCAAAAACAAACTACAACTTAGAGTTTTGTAAAACAAAAATAGCAGAAGTTCCATTAAAAAAATGGCACGACACAAACGACACAAGAATTACACTACTTGATTTTTTAAACACACCTTTTCAGCTTTTAAAACTATATAAATATTATGGTTAAAATATTTAAAACCATTAATAAATTAAGCAACAAACAAAGTCTAATTTTAGTACTAAGCTTTGGTTTATTAATGCGATTAATAATTTTAATTGGTTATGGTGGCATAACACATTTTCCAGATTCTGAAAACTATATAGATTTAGCCAAAGAAATTTACACATTAGATTTCTCTAATTATGAAGGTAGAAGAACACCTGGTTATCCTGGATTAATTGCATTAGCACAAAATAACTTAACTTTAGTTATTGCTTATCAATTAATTCTTGGACTACTAAGTTTATGGCTGCTTTTTATGCTTACGCTTAATCTATCATCTAAAAAAATTGCACTTATTACTTGTCTGATTTTTAGTTGTTTTTATAATATAATCTATCTAGAATTTGCAATATTAACAGAAACGCTTACACATTTCTTGCTTTTACTTTCTATTTGGTACATTAATAAATGTAACCTTCTAGAACTTAACAAACCAATAAAACATTACCTAATCTTAGGTCTAATTTTAAGTCTTACATACCTAACCAAACCTTTATTTATATATGTGCCATTAGGTTTTTTTATATACTACGTAGTTAAAAACTTTAACTTTAGTTCTAGCTTTCAAATTATTAAGCCACTACTTACATTACTAGTTTGTGTAAGTATTTATTTTGGATGGAATAATTTTAACCAACAAAAAATTGGCCACTTTACAAACACACAATACTTTGGTATTAACTTGGCACAAACTGCCACGCCTTTTTTTGAAAAAGCAGATAATAAAGATGCTTTAATTAGAGATATTGTAGTTAAACATAGAGATTCCATTTTAAAAGAAAACCCAAAAGCTTTAGCAATGAGCGTTTGGTTTGCGCAAAACGAATTAAAATCTAAAACTAATTTAACCGATATAGAATTATCTTTTAAACTTGGAGAAATCTCAAAACAACTCTTTAAAAATTATCCTTTATTATATGCAAAACAAGTAGGAATATCTTGGTTTCTATTTTGGGGAAGACCACATTTATATGTTAACAGTAAAAATTATAACCTACCTTATTTAGGTGCAGTAACCAACAAAATATGGTTTCTAATTATGCGCTATATAGTGGTTGTTATTAATGCACTTTTTATACTTTTTAGCTTATTTACACTAAAGTCTAATATTAAATATAAGCACGTTATTTTGGATCAAACCTTATTTATTATTTGTATAATATTAGCTGGCTCTTTGGGTCAGGCATTAGTAGCTTTTGGGTCTAATCCTAGATTTTGCATGCCATTTTTTTCGTTAATAATATATGTAGTTGTTTTAAATATCTTTAAGTTTACATCATCTAAAAATAAATCGTGATTTTTTATGTCTAATACCATCTTAAAACTAGAAGAAGCTTCAATCTTTCAAGGCGAAAATCTTATTCTTTCTAATATAAACTTAGAAGTAAACAAAGGCGAATTTGTTTACCTTATTGGTAAAACTGGATCTGGAAAAAGTAGTTTTATGAAAACGCTTTATGCAGATTTACCACTAAAAAAAGGTAGCGGACAAATTGTAGACTTTGATTTAAAAACCTTAAAAGAAAAACAAATTCCTTTTTTAAGACGAAAGTTAGGTGTTGTTTTTCAGGATTTTAAATTATTATCGGATAGAACAGTACATGCTAATTTAATGTTTGTTTTAAAAGCTACAGGTTGGACAGATAAAAATAAAATTAACGAACGTATTACCGAAGTTTTAGATAAAGTTGCTATGGCAAGTAAAAGCTTTAAATTCCCGCACGAACTTTCTGGCGGAGAACAACAACGTATTGCAATTGCAAGAGCTTTATTAAATCATCCAGAATTAATTATTGCAGACGAACCTACAGGAAATCTAGATCCACAAACCAGTATTGAGGTTATGGAAGTTTTACAACAATTAAACAAAAATGGAAACACTATTTTAATGGCAACTCACGATTACGCCATGTTACTAAAATATCCAAGTAAAACATTAAAATGCGACGATAATAGAATCTTTGAAGTTGTACAAAAAAAGAACTAAATCTCTTTTTTGTAAACATGTGGATTTGATCTAATTCCTTTTTTAAAGAATTTTCTAACCAACATTCTAAGTCTAGCATCAAAGCTTAAAACAATATCTTTAACAGGTTCTTCTGGTCTACCTTTATAGCTTGTTACATGAAAACTATCGTTTTCCAACAATGGTGTTTCGCTAAAATAATAATTAGAAATGCAACGTCTATCTTGATCTAATAATACAGGACTAACAGAATGCCAGGACTTTTTGTGTGTTGCCATAACCACTAACCTATTAAACTTACTTTGTACAACTATAGGCTCTTTTTTTGTTCCGTTAGGCCATAATTCTAAATGTCCACCATTAGCGGTTTCCCAATTTGGCGTTACGTAATACAATAAATTTAATACACGCCATAAATTGCGCTCTGCATCATGAGAATTATCTAAATGCGGATTTAAAAACTGATTTTTATTCATTAAAGATAATCCGCCAGCATATAAAGATTTATCTGGCTGAAGCAATTCTAAGTCACAAATCTCTTTAATAACAGCAACAACTTTTTTATCCTGAAACGCGTAAATTACAGCTTCTAAAGCTGAATGGTGCTGATCCATTTGAGCCGATACGTATTTGTGTTCTCTAATAGATTTTAATAAACGCATATTAGATTTTACAGGAAATAAATCGGCACATTGCATTGCTATTTCTTGGGGTAAAATATTATCCAAATAAAAATATCCAATAGAAGATTTAGAGGTATTATACTGTTTAGACAACGCCTCTTTATTTAATTTTAGTTGGCTATAAATATGCTTAGAAATTTCTTTTGTAGTCAAATTGGCTAGATTTTAATGCAAGTTAATAAGATATCTATTAATCTAAACGATTTAGCACTTAGAATATTATAAAAAAATGTACTTTTAAGGTTTTAGTTTTGTAATGATTTCTATTTTAATTCCATTATACAATTACAATGTTTCTAATTTATTAGATGAATTAAACTTGCTTTTAAGTAAGCAAAGCATAACTTATGAAATTATTATATTAGATGATGCAAGTCCTAAACCACCTAAATTAAAATCATATAAAAACACAATTCTTTTAAGAAACGAAACTAATTTAGGCCGATTAAAGGCCAGACAATTTTTAGCTAAAAAGGCAAATTATAACTGGCTACTTTTCTTAGATGCAGATGTTATTCCTAAAAACAAAGATTTTATAACAACATACGTTGAAGCTACAAAAACAGAAAACGACGTTTTTTTTGGCGGTTTTAGCTACCACAATACAGTACCAATAAGAGACTACAGGCTAAGATATTATTACGGTAAAACCAAAGAGCAAGTAGAGGCTAGAATTAGAAACACAAATCCATATAAAGTAATTATTTCCGGTAATTTTTTGATTAAAAAAAATTTATTTTTAGACTTAGATTTTGACTTAAAAAACGGTTACGGTTTAGATAACTATTTTGGGGCTTTACTTAAAGAAAATAATATAAAAGTAAAACATTTAAACAACGAAGTATATCATTTAGGATTAGAAAAAAGCGCAAATTATTTAGAAAAAAAAGAAGCTGCTGCCAAAACGCTATTGCATTTATACAAAACAAATCCACATATAAAACACGATAATGATTTATTAAAACGTTTTATTCAGGTAGAAAAGTTAAAATTAACGTTTATATGTTCTTGGTTCTTTTTGGTATTTAAATCGGCTTTAAAACAAAATCTAACGGGAAAAAAACCATCTATATTTTTACTTCAAATATATAGATTAGCATTTATGTGCTATAAATTTAGAAACTAGATCTTAAAGCTAAATACTCTTTATAACTTCTAACATAATCAGCTTCATCAAACTCATCAGAAGCTAAAACTAAACAAACCGCTCCAGAAGTAAAATTCTCTAATTCTCTCCAAATTCCTGGCGCAATAAGTAAACCTTCGTTTGGTTTATTTAGGGTAATAATTTCTTTAGAATCGCCATCTTTTAAAATCACATCAAAACTACCACTTAGCGGAATTAAATATTCAAAAATTTGCTTGTGCGCGTGTCCACCACGGTAAGCACCACTTGGCACATCGTATAAATAATAAACACGTTTTATTACAAAAGGAATACTATCTTTTTCTATTACAGATAAGTTACCTCTACCTTCTGGATCTATAATTTTTGGTACTTTTATAAGTGTTGCCGCTTTTATGGTATTGTTAATCATTAATTTGGTTTTTCAATTCTTTATAGGCTTTAATTCCTTTAAAACCTTGTAATAATTTTGGAATAAATTCTAATATAGAAATTTCTCCTTTTTTAAATACTAAATAAATATAATGTGTTATTTTTAAATAGCCTATTGTTCCATACTTTTTATAACAATAAGCACCACGCGCATAAATTAATTTATTATTAGCATCGTCTTTACCGGAACTATAAACTGGATGTTTTAAAATTACTTTTGGTACAAATATGAGATCTAATCCTTTATTTAAAGCCTTTTGTAGGTAAAGGTTTTCCTCGCCAGTTTCAAAAGCTGCACCTAAACCAAAATTGGTATCAAAAGAGAGATTTTTTATTTTTTCTAATTTAGATGAAATTACAACCGAATTAACTTGTCCAATGCTTTTTTTGTTGTGTTTAACATTGGTGCTGTATTTTCTAAAATAATTACCTTCAAAATCTGTTAACTGAAAAGTAATTATGTCTGCTTCTAAATAATTTTTATGAGCGTTTAAAATTACTTTATCGAAGTTTTTTTGATAAACAACATCATCATCTGCAAATAAAACTACGTTTCCTACAGCATGCTTTAGGGCTAAATTCCTACTATTAGAAATCCCTTTATCTAAAGAGTTTACAACTCGTATATTAGACTTATTAGAAACTAATTGGTGTTTATTTTGATATTGATTTATAATTAGAATATTATAATCTTCAAGCTTAGCATTTGAGAACATTGAATTCAAAAAATCTAACGATGTACGATTCATTGTGGCAATTAAAACCTCAAATTCGATATCTTTTTTGTTATCAAGCTGCATTACTTATATCTTTGATAACAAATGTACAATTTATAAATGAAGATTTTATTAGTTGGTGAGTATAGTAGGCTACACAATTCCTTAAAAGAAGGCTTAATTGCGCTAGGACACAACGTTACTTTAATAAGTTCTGGCGATGGTTTAAAACAGTATCCAAGTGATATTTTGCTAAACTCTAAAATTAAATCTTCGTTTATTTTAAATAAACTAAACTCTTATTGTATTCGTTTATTAAAAAAGGATTTTATTAAAAGTGAATACACGTTTCAGTTTAAAAAAGTCCTACCAGAATTAAAAGGTTTTGATGTTGTACAGCTTATAAACGAAGATGCTTTATTTCTTGAACCTAAAACAAGTATAACGCTTTTTAAGCGGTTAATAAATCAGAATAAAAAAACATTCCTTTTATCTTGTGGCGAAGATTTTACAACCGTTAATTACTTTTTAAATCCAAATAACGGTTATTCTGTTTTAACGCCATTTTTAAACAACCAAGCTAGTAAAGCACAATCTAGTTTTTCTTTAAAATATGTAACGCCAAAATACAAGAAATTACATGAATTTCTTAAAGAAAACACAAATGGACTTATTAGCTCCGATTTAGATTACCATAGAGCTTACGTAGGTTATAAAAATTATTTAGGACTAATACCAAACCCAATAAACCGATCTATATTTAAGGATGAGATAATACCTAATTCTGATAAAATTTGTATTTTTCATGGTATAAACTCCTCATCAAAATTAAAAAAAGGAAATTACTTTTTTACAGAAGCCTTGCTTAAAATAAAGGCAATCTACAAAAACAATATAGAAATTATAGAAGCACAAAATTTACCTTACAAAACCTATATAAAAAGCTACAATAAAGCGCATATAGTCCTAGATCAAACTTATAGCTACGATAAAGGTTACAATGCTTTAGAAGCTATGGCTAAAGGTAAGGTTGTTTTTACAGGTGCAGAAAAAGAATGGCTTACTTTTTATAACTTAAAAGAAGATCAAGTTTGTATTAATGCGTTGCCTGATGTAGATTACTTAGTTAAAAAATTAGTCTTTTTAATTAACAATCCTAAAACTATTACTGCTATTGGTCTAAATGCAAAGATGTTTGTAAAGAAACAGCATGACCACATAGAAAAAGCAGAATCTTACGCTAAAACATGGCATAAAAACTAGTCTTGGGTTCTGGAAAACAAGGCTTTTCTAAATAAAAATAATATACCAATAAAGTATAACATATAAGTAAGTAAATAAGCTAAATTTACGCCTTCTAAACCATAAAAATCTAAGAAATAAATACTAAGCAGATAATACGTTATATAAAATAAACATTCTGTAACTAGGTAACTTACAACCATGCGTTTTGCAAGAAATTGATAGGCTATTACAATGGAAAGCACCTTAAAGAAATCGCCTAATAATTGCCATTTAAAAAGGTGTTCTACAACCATAAAAGAATCGTTAAACAAAAAAGCTACAATAAATCCTCTTAAAAGATAAATTACAATTAAGCCTAATCCAAAAATTGGCATTATAGTTTTATAAAAATACAAAACCTCTTTTCTAAATGCTTTATTGGTTTTTAACGCTGCATATTTTGGCAATACATATAGCGCTAATAAAGAACTAATAAACATTAAATAATATTTAGAAATACGATTCATGGCTTCCCAATATCCAGCACTTTTTAAGTCTAAATTATCTGCAATATAATCCCTAATTAATAATGTTACTAATGGTATTGTAAATGCAGAAAACAAAGCCATTAACGAGTAAGAGCTTAGCTTTTTAAGTAATTTAAAACTACAATTTTCGGCTTTAATTAATGGTAAAAAATTCTGTCTGTTTACAACAACAACAAGTGTTACAAAAAATAATAAAGCTTCTACAGTTACAACAGCCAACAAGGCTCCAAACAATTGAGATTGCCAGATTAAAAGCAAAGTTACACTAGCACCTAAAACATGGCCAATTATACGAATTACAATAATACTATTAAACTTACCATAACCATTTAAAATTCCAGTAATAAAAACATTAAGAACATAAAAAGGTAATGCTATAGCAGCTATTTTAACTATTCTAGTATAATCTAAAATAGTTCCAAACACATAATTACTAATGGCTAACGCATTTAAATACATTAGTAAACTTATTGTTAGAGTAGAGAAAAAACCAATAAAAAAAATGGTAGAAATAGTTTTACTTAACGCTAATTTATTGTTTTTAAACTCTGATATATATTTTACTAAACCGTTACTTAAACCTAATGTAGACAAAGCTTGCGCAGAACTTAAAAAATTACGCAAATTACCAACTAAAGCCAAACCTTCGGCTCCTAAAAATTGTGCAATAGCTTTAGATGTTAAAAATCCACCTATAACTTTAATAATAACAGCTATAGAATTTGTTGACGCTAACTTAATCAACACATTAGATTTAATATGTTTAAAAAAACCGTTAAGCATTATAAGAGTTTACTATCAAAATTACTCTATTTGTTTCCTCGATAGTCATTACTGGACTTATTGGTAAACTAACACATGAGTTATGAATATGCTCTGTAATTGGCAACTCTAAATTAGTATAAGATGCTAATGCCTCTTGTTTATGTGGTGGAATTGGATAATGAATTAATGTTTGGATATTGTGTTGCTCTAAATAATCTACAAAATGCGCCCTATTTTTTACTAAAACAACAAATACATGCCAAACATGGCTTTCTACATTAGAGGTTAAAACAGGTAATTCTACAGCAGTATTTTTAATCTCTTTTAAATACGTTAATGCTATTTCTTGACGTTTTAAATTATCGCGATCTAAAGCCTTTAATTTAATTGATAAAAAAGCGGCTTGAACTTCGTCTAATCTATTATTATAGCCAACAATTTCATTTATATATTTAACAGATGATCCATAATTTCTTAATTTACAAATAACATGATACAATGCCTTATTATTTGTTGTTATTGCGCCTGCGTCTCCTAATGCACCTAAATTTTTACTAGGATAAAAACTAAATGCAGCTGCATGAGATAAATTACCGGCTTTTAAACCGCTGCTAGAAACCGCGCCATGAGCTTGTGCCGCATCCTCTATTACTAATAAATTATGCTTTTTTGCTATTTGAGAAACAGAATTGGAACATAATTGTCCATATAAATGCACCATTAAAATAGCTTTTGTATTTGGTGTTATTGCTGTTTCTATGTTAGAAGACTCAATATTAAATGTTTCTGGATTTGGCTCTACAAAAACAGGCTTTAATCCTGAATTAATAACAGATAAAATTGATGCTATATATGTATTTGCAGGCACTATAACCTCATTACCTACAGAAAGCTTATTTAGCGCTATAAAACCTTTAAAAATTAAGGTTAAAGCGTCTAAACCATTACTTGTTCCAATACAGTGATTTGCGCCACAATAATTAGCAAATTCATTTTCAAAATTAGAAACACTTTTACCTAATACATAATGTCCAGAATCTAAAAAAGTATTAAAACTCTTTTGAAACTCGTGTTGAAAACGGGCATTTATTTTATGTAAATCTAAGAACTTAATCATAATAGAATTTCATCTAATAATTTATAATTTGCTGTTTCAAACTCATAAAAGGATTGTGTTATTGTTCTAGCTCCAAAACTTTCTTTAAAATACAATAAGCCTTTATTTATATTTTGACCTTGATTTTCGTTTGAGATACCAAAATCAAAATAAGTTTTATTTTTATAAATATCTGTAATTAATAGGTCTATTAAAAAATCTAAACTTCCTGTTTCTTGCCTAGAATTGTTAGCAGATATGTATTGCGCATGTACTACCTTTTCTGTTTCAAAAACAGTAATACCTGCTAAGACTTCTTGATCTTTATAGACATTAAATTGTTTAATATTATTTGGAAATTTAGACTGTAATAATTCAATATCGTTTAAACTATGTGTTGGATTTGCATTAAAGCGTTCTTTTAGGTTTGGAATTAAAATAGCATTCCAAAATACAGAAAAATTTATTTCTTCTTTAACTTTTAGATTTAAAGCTATTGCTTTTTTAACACCTCTTTTTCGTAATTTACTTTGTTTAAATACTTCTTTTAGGTTAATTACAGATAATGCATCTACTCTATTACGTTTAGCTTTTAAAATAAAAGCTAAATACTGCAATTCATCATTTGGAATAGCGCTGTAAAACGCAGGCAGTTCTTTAATTACAAGAGTTGTAATATTAATAGAATTTAAATAGCTTAAAACCGATTTAAAAATTAAAATAACGTCTTCTAATTTAAGTTCCTGACTGTAAATTAATCCGCCATAACTTAAACCTTGATGAGAAAACAGATTATTTTCTACTCTATTTGCTGGTAAAACAGCAACAAGCTTATCTAAATTAAAGACCAGTAGAGAACAATCTTGAAATCTATCCGAATGGTAATCCATAAAACCACGATAAAACAAAAACGTTGCATTCTTAGACAGAGAGACAAATTGATCCCATTCTATTTGGCTATTTTTGGTATATTGTTTTACAGTAATAATAACGTTTGGTTTTTAAAAACATAAAAATACACTTTTAAGAGTTATATAAATAATTTCTTATAGTTAAACCTTTTTCTTTATAAATAGATAATAAAAATTAATTCCCAAAATTGCTGTATTGGTTATTACAATTGGTATTGATAAATCTAATAATACACCATAAACTACAAATAGCAAACAACCTAAAGAGTTTACATAACGTAAGGTTTTAATATCTTTCATTAAAAAAGAAACTAAAACTGCTAAAGATGCTGCATAACCAAACCATTCTGTTATTGAAACGCCTAAAAATTCTATTTCATTCATCTACTATATATTTTAATTAAACACCAATTAATTATAAAACTGTATGCATCTAAAGTAAGTCTAATTAAATGCATGGCAAAAAAAAAGAGAAGTTCTAAATATAGAACTTCTCTTTTAAATATAATTGCTTTTAATATTAAAGCTTGTTACGTTTTCTGTCTGCTTCCTTTAAGTAAACCTTACGGATTCTTAAATGGTTTGGTGTAACCTCAACATACTCATCTTTTTGGATATATTCTAAAGCTTCCTCTAAAGAGAATTTAATTGCAGGTACAATTTTAGCTTTATCATCTGCTCCAGAAGAACGAACATTACTTTGCTTTTTAGCTTTTGTAATATTTACACACATATCATCTTGGCGAGAGTTCTCTCCAATAACTTGTCCTTCGTAAATATCTTCTCCAGGCTCAACAAAAAACTTACCTCTATCTTGTAATTTATCAATAGAATAAGGAATAGCATTTCCATTTTCCATAGATACTAAAGATCCAGAAATACGTCCAGGAATTGCACCTTTGATAGGTTGGTATTCTTTATATCTGTGTGCCATAATTGCTTCTCCAGCAGTTGCTGTTAATAATTGGTTACGTAAACCAATAATACCACGAGAAGGAATTAAAAACTCTATAATCATACGGTCACCTTTAGCTTCCATACTTAACATTTCACCTTTACGCATTGTTACAAATTCTACTGCTTTACCAGAAACAGATTCAGGTAAATCAATAGTTAATTCTTCAATAGGTTCACATTTAACACCATCAATTTCCTTGATAATTACTTGTGGTTGTCCAATTTGAAGTTCGTAACCTTCACGACGCATAGTTTCTATTAAAACAGATAAGTGTAAAACACCACGACCAAATACCATGAATTTATCTGCACTTCCAGTTTCACCTATACGTAAGGCTAAGTTTTTCTCTAATTCTTTTTCTAAACGATCTTTAATATGTCTAGAAGTTACATACTTTCCGTCTTTTCCAAAGAAAGGCGAATCGTTAATTGTAAACAACATACTCATTGTAGGCTCATCTATTGCAATAGATTTTAAACCTTCAGGGTTTTCAATATCGGCAATAGTATCACCAATTTCAAATCCTTCAATTCCTACAATAGCACAAATATCTCCAGTTTGTACACTTTCAACACGTTTTCTACCTAATCCTTCAAAAACAAAAACTTCTTTCACTTTACTTTTCGTAATAGTTCCATCTGCTTTTACTAAAGAAATAGCTTGTCCTTCAACAATATTTCCTCTTTGAACTCTACCAATCGCGATACGACCTGTAAAAGAAGAGAAATCTAAAGATGTAATTAACATTTGAGTTGTTCCTTCTTTAAAAACTGGTGTAGGCACATGCTCTACAACCATATCTAATAAAGGCTCAACATTTTCAGTTTCATTTTTCCAATCATCACTCATCCAGTTGTTCTTTGCAGAACCGTAAACTGTTGGGAAATCTAATTGCCATTCTTCAGCACCAAGTTCGAACATTAAGTCAAAAACTTTTTCATGAACTTCGTCTGGCGTACAGTTTTCTTTATCCACTTTGTTTACAACCACACAAGGTTTTAAACCTAAATCAATTGCTTTTTGTAATACAAAACGCGTTTGAGGCATAGGACCTTCAAAAGCATCTACTAATAACACAACACCATCTGCCATGTTTAATACACGTTCAACTTCACCTCCAAAATCGGCGTGACCTGGTGTATCAATAATATTAATTTTTGTATCCTTATATACTACAGATACGTTTTTAGACGTAATAGTAATACCACGTTCACGTTCTAAATCGTTATTATCAAGAATTAAATCACCTGTGTTTTCGTTATCACGAAACAGTTGACAGTGATACATAATTTTATCAACCAACGTAGTTTTCCCGTGATCAACGTGTGCAATAATTGCGATGTTTATAATCTTATCCATAGTAATGCCTTATTTTAAGGCTGCAAATGTACTCTTTTTTAATAACTTATACTAACCTTTTGTTTTTTTGGGCATTCCCTTTTTACAAAACAGCAAAAAGGTCGTGCTATTCGTTATATCTTTTTAAGTCTAAAGCACTTAAAAAGGATGCCACTTCTATCACTAATGCGTTTTTTGGATGGTCATTTTTTAATAATTAATTAGCCGTATTTATTTAGAATCTTAATACAAAAAAAATAACCTAGATTAGCAAAACCGGCACAACTTATTATTTTCTAGTGTTTTAACTAAAAACTAATCTTTAGTTTACACTTCTAGAAGAAATCTTTTCTCTTCGTAAAAACCAAGCAAAGCATAATAACCTCATTTTTTTGTTAGAAACATTAACAGATTTTCATAATTATATATAGTCAACATTCAGTCCCATTTTTTAACAACTAACAGATGATTTTATTCGGTGGACTTACATGCTAAATTTCATTACCTTTGCATAGCATTTCAATACAAATAAAATTATGACACTTCAAGATATACCAAAAATAAAGCACGCCAACTCAGATAACTTTTTCCTTTTATGTGGTCCATGCGCTATAGAAAGCGAAGATATGGCATTGCGTATAGCCGAACGTGTTTTAACCATTACTAATAAATTAAATATACCTTATATATTTAAAGGAAGCTTTAAAAAAGCTAACCGCAGTAGAATAGATAGTTTTACTGGTATTGGAAACGAAAAAGCTTTAGAAATTTTAGCTAAAGTTTCTGAAACATTTGATGTGCCTACAGTTACAGATATTCACGAAACTAGCGATGCGGCTCTTGCTGCACAATATGTAGATGTATTACAAATTCCTGCCTTTTTAGTAAGACAAACAGATTTAGTTGTTGCTGCTGCCAAAACAGGAAAAGTGGTAAATCTTAAAAAAGGACAGTTTATGAGTCCTGAAGCCATGAAACATGCGGTGCAAAAAGTAAAAGATGCTGGAAGCACTAAAGCTTGGATTACAGATAGAGGAACTATGTTTGGTTACCAAGATATGATTGTAGATTTTAGAGGCATTCCAACAATGCGTCAATACGCACCTACAGTTTTAGATGTTACACATTCTTTACAACAACCTAACCAAAGCGTTGGAGTTACTGGTGGAAGACCAGATATGATAGAAACTATTGCTAGAGCTGGAATTGTAAACAACGTAGATGGTTTATTTATAGAAACACATTTTGATCCTGCAAATGCTAAAAGTGATGGAGCCAACATGTTACACTTAGATAACCTTGAAGGTTTACTAACCAATTTAACTAAAATTAGAGCAACTATAAATAGCTTATAATTCTAAAAAACAAAAAAATGTCTAATAATATAAAAGGAGGAAATTCGCCAATAGAATGCGAATTAGAAGCCAACAAAAAATACGCATGGTGCACTTGTGGCCATAGTAACAGTCAGCCATTTTGTAATGGTGCTCACAGAAAAGCAGAAGCAACGCCATCTATGGTATTCGAAGTGCCTGAAGCTAAAACTGCTTTTTTATGTAATTGTAAATTAACAAAGAATCCGCCATATTGTGATGGCTCTCATAAATAAAACACTTTTTTAATGACTGGTTATTTGTTAAAAATTATCTTAACCCTATTTGTAATATTAAATATAACGTCTGCTTTTGGACAAGACGCAACCTATAAGGCATCTAACAAGGGAAAATTCTTTGTAAGTTGGGGCGGAAACAGAGAATCTTATTCTAAATCTGATATTCGTTTTCAAGGCGAAAACTACGATTTTACAATAGATAATGCTACTGCATCAGACAAACCTAAAGGTTGGCACATAGATTATATTAATCCTGCACGAATGACTATTCCGCAGACCAATTTTAAATTAGGCTATTTTATAACAGACCACTATTCTGTTTCTATTGGTGTAGACCACATGAAATATGTAATGGATAACAACAGAAAAAAACCAATTAATGGTTATATAAATTTACCTATTACAGATCAAGGCGCAACATTTAATGGCATTTACAATGGATCTGACTATATAATTTCTGAAGATTTTTTATTATTTGAGCACACAGATGGTTTAAACTACGTAAATGCAGAATTTTCTAGACACGATAATTTACTAGCTTTATTAGGAATAACTAGCACAGAAAAATTTCAAATTAATATAAACGAAGGTATTGGCTTAGGAATATTATACCCAAAAACTAATACCACATTATTAGGTAAAGAACGCTATGATAATTTCCATGTTTCTGGGTTTGGAGCTTCTGTAAGAGTTGGATTAAACTTTACTTTTTTTAAACACTTTTTTATTGCAACCGATTTAAAAGGTGGCTTTATTAATATGAACAATATTAGAACCACTAAAAACACTAACGATAAAGCATCTCAGGAATTCTTTTTCTTACAGCGTATTATTTCTTTTGGTGGAATTTTTAGGTTATAACTCCTATTATAAAATGATTTACGAAGGTTTTAATATCTCGAAGAAGTCTTCAACTAAAAAGTTATAAACCAGCAAAACATTTAATGTTATAGCTAATTGAACAAATAGATTATGCTCGATTTTTTTCTTGGATTTTCCTTACAATATTAGAGGCTGCATTTCTTGAAAGTATTCTTGGCAAAACCGCTAAAAACTTATTAAAACGTCCAGGTATGGCGTAAGTTTTTCCTTTATGCATTGCATTATAGCCATAAAATGCTACCTTAATAGGGCAACCCATATTAAAACCAATTTTACCTTCAACTTGGCACTCTTGCACAGTGCTCTGAAACATTGTTTTTGTAGGTCCAGGACAAAAAGCTGTTACAGTAACACCTGTGTGTTTTAGCTCGTTTGCAATTGCTTCAGAAAAAGATAACACATAAGCTTTTGTTGCATAATATAATGCCATTAATGGTCCAGGCTGAAAAGCGGCTAAAGAAGATACGTTTAAAATTTTGCCGTTACCTTTTGCTACCATATTTTTTAACAACAACTTGGTTAAATGCGTAGTTGTAATTACATGAAGATTAAGCATACTTAATTGGCGTTCCCAATCGTTTTCATAAAACGAGCCAAACATTCCAAAACCTGCATTATTAATTAAGACTTCTATCGTATAATTTTCAACTTTTTCAAAAAGTTGCTGCGCAGAATCTTGTTTACCTAAATCTTGAACAATAAGTATAACAGAAATGCCAAATTTCTTTTCTAAAAGTAATTTGGCATCATGTAATTTATCTTTATTTAAATCTACTAAAATAACGTTATAGCCATCTTTAGCTAAAAGACAAGAAAATTCTAATCCTAAACCTGAAGCTGCGCCTGTTACTAGAGCTGTTTTACTCTTTTCCATCAACAAAATCTTGTAAATAACTATATCTCTTGGTTAATTTACCATTTTCTGTCATTTTAGCTCTTTCTAAAACTCCATCTGCATCGTTATTATAAAATGCAGGAATTACGTGTTCCAAGAATGTTTCTCCAAAACCTTCTGAAGCATCTTTTGGAAGTTCGCAAGGTAAATTGTCTACAGCCATCATGGTAATACAGCCTTTGGCATTAAAAGCAACTTCTTGTTCTGTTTTAGCATCGTATCCATAAAAAGGATCTGCAATTGTACTTGGTCTAATAGTACTTGCTACTGGGCCATCTATATCGCAAGACACATCTGCTACTAAGTTTATTCTAAATTCTGGATCTTTTGCATCTTGACGTGTAAATAAATATGGTGCAGCATCGCCATAAAAATGTCCTGCTATAAAGAAATCTGTTTGTTTTGCATAAGGCATAAAATTACTTTGGTAACCGGATGGATCTTTGTAAAACGCGTGCTTATTTCCTACTTGTCCGTCTGTGCGTTTGTTATATTCCATAACATCTGCCATACAATACACAGGTTCTGTAAATTCTGAAGTTAAATACAATGCATCGCTAACTTCTTTTATTTTTAAATAGTCTAAAATCTCTTTGGCGCCTTTTGCTACCTTTCCTGTTCCAGATAATAATATTTTAATATTTGGTACCTTAATTTTATCTAATTCTGCTTTTACGGCATCTAAATCTGGTAAGTTTTCTACTTTAGGTAAAGTAAATAAACCATCTCGTAAACCCAAAGCTCTAAACCCATTGTAAGCACCAACTAATCCTGCATAACGACCAAAACCAATAAGTCTTGAGTTATTTTGTTTTACAATAGTTTCGTGATCGTATAGTTCTATGTTTTTTTCTAAAATAACTTTTAACAACTCACGATTGTAAGGTTGCTTTTTTATGGTGTGACTAAAAAAGAAATATTTTTTATTTGGAATTAAGGCTTCTTTTGGGACTTCTTTTACCCCAATCATTACATCTGCATTGCTAACATCTTTTACTACATCTATTCCTAATTCTTGATATTGACTATCTTTAAATACACGGATATCTGAAGTTTCTACAACCACTTCTGCTTTTGGGAATTTTGTTTTAAATTCTTTTAAAGCTATTGGCGAAAACACGACACGTCTGTCTGGTGGATTTTTACGTTCTTTTATGATAGCGAATTTCATAGTTATGTTTTTTACCTTAATGGATTTAATTGATGCCTGCTAAATTAATGTTAATATGTCCATTTCGCAACTATTTTTTGGACTCTACAGCCAATTATATTGTTGTTTTAATTTAGAAATTGCCTTTTTATCTTAATTTAGTTATAAAATTGATTTGATATAGTGTTTGAACTATATTTTTTAGTAATTTTGTAGGCTAGCGTTAAGGATTGATGTGGCATCCTTTTTTATGGTGAATACCTAAAAAAGATAAAACGGAAAGCCTGACCATTTGAGTTCTTATAAGATTTATTTTTAATTTTATAAGAACTCAAATGGTAACGCCATAATAATTAGAATTAAGATTGATGAGATACTGAAAAGTTCTGTATTAATTTAATTACGCAAATTAACATTTGCTATTTCATTAATGGGGTCGACTGGTTTTGACAGCGAGATTTATGAATTAGTAAGCACGTCGAGTAATGAAATTATACTCGTAAATACTTATTTCAACTTTTTAATCGGCGAGAATAACTACGCTTTAGCTGCCTAATCCGAATTATAGTAGGATTAAGCCTCGGTACACAAGGTGTACAAGCTTTATGTCTCTGGAAAGCCTTGATTGGCGGCGTTCCATTTTGAGGCATCGAAAATGTCAAGATAGATTTAGTGAGGCTTTGGCACTATTTCGAAATTAAAAAGATAAGTTAATAGTGGGTTGTCTTTAACCAGCTATTAGTCGAAAACCCAAGAAAAGAATAAACGTGTAGAAAGCTGATTGATGACTTGTTTGGACGAGAGTTCGATTCTCTCCGACTCCAC
>CALJFB010000033.1 GCA_938073895.1 uncultured Flavobacteriaceae bacterium | reverse complement strand
AAAACAGCTTAATTCTATTCCATCTAGAAACTCTTCAATTACTACTTTAGTGCTTGCTGCTCCAAACTTAGCATTTACAAGCATAGCTTTTAATTCAGCTTTAGCTTCATCTAAATTATTAAGAATTAAAACACCTTTTCCGGCAGCTAATCCATCGGCTTTTAAAACGTAAGGCGGCTTTAATGTTTCTAAAAATTTATAACCATCTTCAACATTACTTGCATTAAAACTTTGGTAAGCTGCGGTTGGAATATTATGTCTAAATAAAAATTCTTTAGCAAACTCTTTGCTACCTTCTAAAGTAGCAGCTGCTTTTTGTGGTCCAATAACTGTAACGTTTTTAAGCGCTTGGTCTTCTAAGAAAAAATCATGAATTCCTTGTACTAAAGGATCTTCAGGACCAACTACAACCATAGAAATGTTATTCTTTAAAACAACCGCTTTTACAGCTTCAAAATCTGTAACACTAATTGGAACATTAGTTGCTATTTTTGCTGTACCCGAATTTCCAGGTGCTACATAAAGGTTTCCACATTTAGTACTTTGTGCTAATTTCCAAGCAAAAGTATGCTCGCGTCCTCCAGATCCTAAAACTAAAATATTCATAGTATAATTCTTAAAATTTGGTACAAAAATAATGGGTTTTAGCTTTAAACAAGAATTATATCGTAAAGATTTATTTACTTTTACTTTACTGCTTTTTACAAAGTGAAATTATTTAGCTGGTATTTACGTTTTAAGGGGTTTCCAATGCAGAAAGCCAAAGCACATTTTAATAGTGTAAAAGCTGTTTATACAAATAATTTTGATACTTACATTAAAACCTAAAAAGGACTACATAGTTAAATTTTATCTTGAAAATAATTCATTTTATAAAAATTTAATTGATTCTAAACTCTACCTAACAGGAAAGATTTACCTGTTTTAACCAAAAAACATTTTTAGCAAGCTTTGGGAAACAGCATATCTAAGGGTTTTGCTACAAGGTATAGCTACAAGCCATAATTTACAATTAGAATAGGTCTAATTTATAACACTATTTATAGTGTCGAAACTATAATTTTCTGAATTGAAGATTGGTGCTATTACAGAAACCAAGACTTATATTAATACGCTTGTTTTTGTCCTTTAAAAAGATGAGCAACGGTTTGGAAAATAATTTTAATGTCCAGAATTAAACTCCAATTTTCTATATAGAAATTATCGTATTTAATTCTATTTATAATATCTTCTTTGGTCTTAATTTCGCCTCTATAACCTTTAACCTGAGCTAATCCAGATATGCCAGGTTTTACATTATGGCGAAACATAAAGTTATATTTATTAATCTTTTTAGAATAATCCTCTGTATAAGATAACATATGAGGTCTTGGACCAACCACAGACATTTCGCCTCTTAAGACATTAAAAAACTGAGGCATTTCGTCTAAACTTGTACGTCTTAAAAAACCACCAATTTTAGTAACTCTATTATCTCCTTGTGTAATGTAAGTTCCTTTTTTTTCTTGGTTTTGCTTTAAAGATCTAAACTTAAAACAAGTAAATTCTTTGTAGTTAATTCCGTTTCGTTTATGCTTATAAAATAAAGGTCCTTTAGATTCTAATTTTATTAATATAAAAATAATTGGCGTTAACCAAGACATTACAAATACAATAACAAATAGAGAAAAAACAAGATCAAAAGTACGTTTAACAAGCTTATTAACATCGTTATTTACACTAACTTCTTGAATAGATAAAACGGGTAAGTAATTGTAAAAATCTGTTTTAAGTCGTTTTGTAAATTGCTCTTTTTTATCTTGTAAAAATTTAATATTGCAATGGTTTATTTCTGCTAATTTAATTAGTTTATTTAATTCAAGCTCTGTAAAATCGTCTATAGAACAGTATACCTCATCTATAGATTTCGTAGACTCTACGTAGGCAAAGCTGTCTTGTAAATTGCCTTTGTTATTTGTAAAGTCTTTGTTTCCAAAAGTAGCTTTAATCTGATATCCTAAATTTTTATTTATAGAGAATAATTGGTGTAATTCTTTTGCGCTTTGAGACTTACCAATTATAACAATTCGCCTTACATTTCCGTGAAAATAATTACGATAATATTTAAGTAAATAATAGCTTAATAGTTTTAGAACACCAATAGCTAAAAATGAGATAATTAAATATTTAAACGTTGTTAATGCTTGAATATTTAAACTTCTAAAAACACCTATAAAGGCATAAAATATAATTGTATAAACCAAAAATTGCTTTACAATTAATGTAACAATATTAAGTGAAGATGTATATCTATAAACCTTGTAAAAACCAATAAAAAGGACAGAAACCAACCAAAATATTAGTGAGTACGCAAAATATAGTATGTGCTTATTATTAAAAAAATCTATTGAAAAAAACTGGAGCTTTTCAGTATTAAAATCGAAAAAATAGAACGCTAATGCATTTAATATAAAAAGGTCTAAAACAATTAGAACTGGCCTAATAACCCAAGAAAAACGTCCTTTTTTATATTCCATTACAATCTATTTATTATAGTTTGTAAAATCTTTATGCTCACTTTTATGCAATTGCTCCTGAGTTAAGCTTTTAAAATATGCAAAGGTTTTTTCCATACCTTCTGCTCTATTTACTTTTGGTTCCCAACCTAAAATAGATTTAGCTTTGTCTATATTTGGCTGGCGCTGTAATGGATCGTTAACCGGTAAATCTTTATAAATTACCTTTTGAGTTGTACCTGTTAGTTTAATTATTTCTTCGGCAAAATCGCTTATAGTAATTTCGTTAGGGTTTCCAATATTTACAGGTAATTCATAATTACTTAAAAGTAATCTATAAATGCCATCAACTTGGTCTGTAACATAACAAAAGGAACGTGTTTGAGAACCATTGCCAAAAACAGTTAAGTCTTCTCCTCGTAGCGCTTGTCCCATAAATGCTGGTATAACACGACCATCGTTTAAACGCATTCTTGGCCCATAGGTGTTAAAAATTCTTACAATACGCGTTTCTAAGCCATGGAAACGATTATACGCCATAGTCATGGATTCTTGAAAACGCTTGGCTTCATCGTAAACGCCTCTTGGACCAATTGTATTTACGTTTCCGTAATATTCTTCGGTTTGAGGATGTACTAATGGATCTCCATAAATTTCTGAAGTAGATGCTATTAAAATTCTAGCCTTTTTAGCTTTGGCTAGACCTAATAAGTTATGTGTTCCTAAAGAACCAACTTTAAGCGTTTGAATTGGAATTTTTAAATAATCTATTGGACTTGCAGGTGATGCAAAATGTAAAATATAATCTAAATCTGATTTTATGTCTATGTATTCTGTAATATCGTGTTCTACAAATTCGAAATTTGGATTGGACTCTAAATGTTCTAAGTTTTTAGGATCTCCGGTAATGTAATTATCCATTGCAATAACGTAATAACCTTCTGCTATAAAACGATCGCATAAATGGGAACCTAAAAAACCTGCTGCACCTGTAATTAGTATACGTTTTGCCATTATCTTCCTATTGATAAATAATTAAAACCTTCGTTTTTAACATCTTCAATATCGTAAAGATTACGTCCGTCAAAAATAACATTATTTGCCATTATAGCCTTCATTTTACTGAAATCTGGTGTTCTAAATATGCTCCATTCTGTACAAATAACTAAAGCGTCTGCTTGCTCTAATGGTTTATACATATCTTTTGCATACTGTATTTTATCTCCAAATTTACGTTTTACATTTGGTATAGCTTCTGGATCAAAAACGGTAATATTTGCACCAAGTTCTAGTAAAGATTCTATGGTGTATAATGCTGGTGCTTCTCTAATATCGTCGGTTTCTGGTTTAAATGCTAAACCCCAAATTGCAATATTTTTATCTTTTAAATTATTATTAAAATAGCTTTTTATTTTTGGTATTAAGGCTAATTGTTGCTTTTGATTAACATTAAATACAGCTTCTAAAATCTGAAAATTATAGTTGTTATCTTTTCCAGATTTGTGTAATGCTTTTACGTCTTTTGGAAAACAAGAACCACCATAACCAATACCTGGAAACAGGAAACGTTTTCCAATTCGGGAATCTGTTCCCATACCAATTCTAACTTTGTCTACGTCTGCACCAACTTTCTCGCAAAAATTGGCTATTTCGTTCATAAAGGTAATTTTAGTGGCAAGAAATGCGTTAGCTGCATATTTTGTTAGTTCTGCAGACTTCTCGTCCATTACAATTATAGGATTTCCAGATCTTACAAATGGTTTATAAAGTTTTTGCATTAAGGCTGTTGCTTTAGCGCTACTTGAACCAATTACAATACGTTCTGGTTTAAGAAAATCGTCTACAGCAAAGCCTTCACGAAGAAATTCTGGATTAGAAACCACATCGAAATCTACTTTAGCGTTTGCAGAAATAGCTGCTTTTACACGATTTGCTGTTCCAACTGGCACTGTACTTTTATCTACAATAACTTTATACTCTGTAATTAGTTTACCTATGTTATCTGCAACACCTAAAATGTATTTTAAATCTGCAGATCCATCTTCATCTTCTGGAGTTGGCAATGCTAGAAAAATAATGTCTCCATGATCTAATCCTTCTTGTAAGTTGGTAGAAAAATTTAGTCTTCCTGCTTCTATATTACGTTCGAACAAATTTTGTAAATATGGCTCGTAAATTGGCACCACACCAGATTGCATTTGTTTTACTTTTTCTTTATTAATATCTATACAAAGTACGTGGTTACCAGTTTCTGCTAAACAAGTTCCTGTAACTAAACCAACGTATCCTGTACCTATTACTGCTATTTTCATCTAAAATAAATTAATCCATTTTTTGGTACTGAGAATTCATACTTATAAATTCTGGCACGATATCTTTCATTTTTTGTACTAATCCATTATTGTCTTTAGATTCTAACAGCATTTTTAATTCTTCTATATGATTTTGTGTTGTATCGTAATTATATGTTTGCACTAAAGCAATCATTATTTTTTCGTTATAGGTTGGAAGAGTTTTGGAATTATCGTTCAATAATTCTTCATATAATTTTTCTCCTGGACGCAATCCTATAACTTCTATATCTATTTCTTTATAGGGTTGAAATCCAGCTAAAAGAATCATTTTCTTTGCCAAATCAATAATTCTAACAGCTTTACCCATATCAAATATAAAGACTTCGCCTCCATTACCCATTGCTCCAGCTTCTAACACAAGCTGACAAGCTTCTGGAATGGTCATAAAATATCTTATAATATCTGGATGCGTAATTGTTAATGGTCCACCTTTTTCTAACTGACGTTTAAATAATGGAACAACAGATCCATTACTTCCTAATACGTTACCAAAACGAGTGGTTACATATTGTGTTTTATTAGTTAAATCAATCTTAGCTTTTTCCTGTAATGATTGAACATATATCTCGGCAATTCGCTTTGATGCTCCCATAACATTACTTGGGTTTACAGCTTTATCTGTAGATACCATTACAAATTTCTCGGATTGATATTTATAGGCTAAATCTGCTACATTTTTAGTTCCTATTACATTTGCATTTACTGCTTGATTGGGCTGACTTTCCATAAGCGGCACATGTTTATATGCTGCTGCGTGATATATAACTTGTGGATTATGTTTTTTAAAGACGCTTTCTAGAACACTAACGTCTCTAATGTCTGCTATTATAGCCTCAAAATTCAATTCTGGAAATTTATTAGCTATTTCAAGTTGTATGCGGTATAGAGGTGATTCTGCTTGATCTAAAATTAAGAGCTTGGATGGTTTATAACTTGAAACTTGTCTAACTATTTCCGAGCCTATAGATCCTGCTCCACCTGTTACTAAAATACATTTACCGTATAGTTCTTTTGCAACTAACTTATTATCTAATTTAATAGGTTCACGATCTAAAATATCTTCAATTTGAATTTTTTTAATCTGATTTGATAGATTTGTTGTTTCTTCTACATCTGAAATTAAAGGTGCTCTAAAAACTTTATATTTATAATTAATACAGTTGTCTATAATAGTTATCCTTTCTGCTTTAGATAAAGTATTGTCTGCTAGAATAACTGCTTGAGCGTTAAAAACACGTAAAATTACAGCTATATCTCTTTGCATATGAATAATTGGTAAACCTAGTATTTCTTTACTTTTATTCTTACGCTTTTTATCTATAAACCCTAAAACATTATAACGTATAGGTTTTTCTGATTTTAGAGCGTTAGCAGTAACTATAGCGTTCTCATCTGTTCCATAAATAAGGATATCTACAACCTCATCTGCATTTAAATAAGTTAAATAGATATCGAATACTTGTTTTACTAAAACTCTAAATAAAAATAAACCACAAAATGAAATTACACCATATAAAAATAATTCTGAAATTCTGAATAATTGATAATCCTTGAAAAAACTAGCAATATAATAACCTATTAAACTGAACACTATTGTTGATAAAGTTGCTAAAAGAAATTTAATTGCATCTATAAAAGTAGAGTGTCTAATTAAACCTGCATATGTTCTAAATAGGATAAAAAACAAAACATTAATAAACAATAAAGACCATTCTTCTAATGTAGGTATTAATGAGATATAATCGATGCCTCTTAAGCGGTTTACTACTATTTTAGTTGCCAAAAAGGCTGTAAAAATTATTGAGGTATCAAAGCATAAAATGGCCCATCTAGGCAAATAGCTAATTGTTTTAAACTCAACACGTTTTTTACTTGAGTTGACTACTTGTATAAAGGCATTTTTGAGTTTATCTAACAGCATATTAAAGCGCGTGATCTAGGAATCTTATAATTAAATTACAATATAAAAATATATCTGCTTACAAATAGATTTTTTTTAAAAAAAAATCTATTTGTAAGCAGATGCTCTATGGTTTAATAAACTAAACATAAGAATAAAAAAATAGGGAATAAACATCACTCTCATTCTATTTGCTAGACCCATATTATACATGTAAATTGAAAAGAATAGTACTAATATAATTATATACAGAATAATAAACCTATAAACCTTGTAACTTAAAATTGCTTGTAACTGTTTACGAAGCGCTATAACACCTATTAAAACTAGTAATGTTATTAAATTCTCTAAGGACACAAAAAATTGTAAAACTGTTTTGGCATCTATAAAAAAAGGCCTAAACAAGACTAATAACATTCGTTCTGCATAGTTAGAATTACCTAAATCTATTGAACTATTCCCAGCTCTATCGGCAAACTTTATAAGATTACTGTAATTTTCTTGAAAACTATCAAAAGATTTTATTTTTAAAAATTTAATTAATAAATAAACAGACAGCGCGCCAACAAAAGCACTTGCTATTTTATACCATTTACTAAACGAATCAAAATAAACAAGACCTAGAACACCTAAAATAATTAATGCTAAATAAGGTCTAATTAAAAGCATAAAAACCACACCTAACAAAACTAGTAATGTTATGGATTTATACTTATTTAACTGTTGATAGACAAGTGCTAGAACTAAAAACAATATAGCTTCTTTAGTTAAAAAACCAGTCCAAAAATGAATAGATGGGAATAAAAAGAAAATAATTAACATCAATTTCCAAGAAACTCCCGACACTATTTTTTTGGTAATAATTCGAAAATAAATTAAGTAGCCTAAATAACTAAAAAATGAAAACAGTAAACTAACACTAAAGTAACTTAATCCTAATTTAGTAAAAGGATAACACAAAAAAGACATAGCTATATTTCCCGTTTTAAATAACGAAAACCAAGACGTGGAA
>CALJFB010000032.1 GCA_938073895.1 uncultured Flavobacteriaceae bacterium | reverse complement strand
AACTCAACAACTTTACCAAAAATCAAAGCACGATTATCTGGTTTGTGTCCAGCTTTCATATTAAAAGCTACTGGAAAATTATAATCTGCAACCACATCTAAAATAATTTGCTTTACAGGTTTACCAAATTTAGTCGTGTTTTTCTTCACCTTACTTATATCTCCAATAATTAAACCTGCGCAATCTTTAAAATAACCAGCACGTTTTAAACTTTGTAACATTCTGTCTATACTGTAAGCATATTCGCCAATTTCTTCAATAAAAAGGATTTTCCCTTTAGTATCTAAACTTGTTTTAGAACCTAACATACTGGTTAGAATAGCTAAATTTCCACCAACTAATTGTCCTTTAGCTTCGCCAAATTTATTATAATTAGAAGTTTCAAGATTATAACTTAAATTTTCGCCAAACAAAGCTTTTTTAAAAGTTAAAGCAGATTGAGGATTTTCTTTTAATTCGTTTGTAACACTTGTACACATTATAGAATGAAGCGATTGAAATCCTAAAACATTTATTTGATTATGAAAAGCTGTAATATCCGAATAACCAATTATCCATTTTGGATGGTCTTTAAACTTTGTATAATCTAACAAATCTAAAACTCTAACCGATCCATAACCGCCACGAGCAGCCCAAATGGCTTTTATATTGGGATTATCTAAAGCCAACTGGAAATCTGCGCAACGTTCTTGGTCTGTTCCAGCAAAATGTCCGCCATTATTAAATACGTTTTTTCCAACTATAGCATTAAGTCCCCAACTTTTTAAGAGACTTACAGCATCTCTAACTTCTTGAATTCTGTTATTTAAAATTCCTGCAGGAGCAACAATTGCAATAGTATCTCCTGCTTTTAAAAATGGTGGTTGTATCATTTCTTTTTGTGACAACATAGTATTAGAGATCATTAATAAACCAAATAAAATAACGCTATTTACATTCATATTAATATTTTTTATGCCAGCCTAACCCAAAATTTAAGCCTACCCCAAAATAATTAAACTTTCCTAAAGAGCCATATAACTTAAGTCCAAAACTTCGTGCAAAACCTGTTGGTCTAGTAACAGGAATTAGTCCATACAAAATTCTAAACTTTTTTTTACGCGATTGAAATAATCTAAAGTTAATTTCAAACGGAATACTCACATATGACTCAGTTATAAATTTAGAATTATTATCATAAAATTCAGTGTAATTTCTATTGGATAATCCAAAACCTATAGAAGTACTAACAGAACTATTATTAAAAACAAAACGCCTACCATACATTAGAGCATGCTCATTCATTATATTATCTCCCAAAAATATAGGTACAATTAATAAAGCTGCTATTCCAGGGTTTTTATTAAACTCTGCATTATGCGAAAATCTATATAAAAACAAATTCTTAGACATTTGATAGTTAACACTTGTGGTAAAAAGAAAACCGCCACCATAACCTTTATTTCCAATTGATGTCCCTAAAGATGTACTAATATATATTATGGGATTAGAAGTCTCACTTAAAGTATTACTATCTTGAGAATGCAAATTTAAGCAGTAAAATAACAAAAAAAACACCAACGTTATTTTAAAAAATAGCGGTTTTAAACAATAATAAATTCTACTATAAATAAAGGCTTTTTTACTCATAATGTAAATGTACATTTTTTTTCTAAAGTGGTCGTAAAATGCTTACTTTTGTGGCTTAAACTTATTAAAGTTTAGTCTCTTTAAGTATTTTGTAAAATAATTATTTATTTATTATTTATAAATTAGCGCTGCTTTTTAGAGCATTAAAAATAGGTCTCAACTGCGCTCGGACCTGTCAGTTACAACTAATTATGAGTACACCAAAAAGATATACTATTACCGCTGCATTACCTTATACAAACGGACCAATTCACATTGGACATTTAGCTGGCGTATACGTTCCTGCAGATATTTATGCACGTTATAAACGTTTAACAGGAAACGATGTTGCTTTTATTTGTGGAAGTGACGAGCATGGTGTACCCATTACTATTAAAGCAAAAAAAGAAGGTGTTACACCTCAAGATATTGTAGATAAGTATCATAAAATTATTAAAGACTCTTTCGTGGACTTCGGAATTTCTTTAGATAATTATTCACGAACAACATCTAAAATTCATCATGAAACCGCAACAGAATTCTTTAAAACACTTTTTGATAAAGGTGAATTTATTGAAGAAACCACAGAACAATTATACGATGCCGAAGCTAATCAGTTTTTAGCCGATAGATTTATAATTGGAACATGCCCTAAATGTGGAAACGAGGAAAGTTATGGAGATCAATGCGAAAAATGTGGAACAAGTCATAACGCAACAGATTTAATTAACCCAAAGTCGGCAATTACTGGAAATGTTCCAAGTTTAAAAGAAACCAAACACTGGTTTTTACCTTTAGATAAGCACGAAGCATTTTTAAAAGAATGGATTTTAAAAGGTCATAAAAAAGATTGGAAACCTAATGTTTACGGACAAGTTAAATCTTGGATAGACGATGGTTTACGTCCAAGAGCTGTAACTAGAGATTTAGATTGGGGAATTCCTGTTCCGGTTCCTGGCGGCGAAGGAAAAGTACTTTATGTTTGGTTTGATGCACCAATTGGTTACATATCTGCAACTAAAGAATGGGCAGAACGCGAAGGAAAAAACTGGGAAGACTACTGGAAAAAAGACGATACTAAATTGGTTCACTTTATTGGAAAAGACAATATTGTGTTTCACTGTATTATTTTTCCTGCAATGTTAAAAGCAGAAGGTTCTTATATATTACCAGATAATGTTCCAGCAAACGAATTTTTAAATCTTGAAGGTCAGAAATTATCAACTTCTAAAAATTGGGCCGTTTGGTTACCAGATTATTTACAAGATTTTCCAGGACAACAAGATGTATTACGTTATACATTAACAGCAAATGCACCAGAAAGTAAGGATAACGATTTTACATGGAAAGATTTTCAGGCAAGAAACAATAACGAATTAGTTGCCATTTTTGGAAACTTTATTAATCGTGTGGTTGTTTTAACTAACAAATACTATAATGGTGTAGTCCCAGAACCAAGCGATTTCTCGGATATTGATACCGAAACTTTAACCAAATTAAAAGCATATCCGCAAGTTATAGAAAGCTCTTTAGAACGTTATCGTTTTAGAGAAGCAAGTCAAGAATTAATGAATGTTGCAAGACTTGGTAACAAGTATTTGGCAGACGAAGAACCTTGGAAATTAATTAAAACAGACGAAGCAAGAACAAAAACCATCATGTTTGTGGCGCTACAAATTGCATCTGGTTTAGCTACACTTTGCGAGCCTTTTTTACCATTTACTTCTACTAAGTTAAAAAACATTCTTTGCTACTCAACACTTAATAAAGAAACAACTTGGACCGAAGTTTCAACTCAAGATGTTTTATTACCAGCAAATCATACTATTGGAAAAGGTGAATTATTATTTTCTAAAATTGAAGATGAGCAGATTCAAATTCAATTAAATAAATTAGAAGCTAGCAAAAAAGCTAACGAAGCTGCTAATAAAAAAGTAGAACCTCAAAAAGACACTATTGCTTTCGATGATTTTACAAAACTAGACCTTCGAGTTGGAACTATTATTGAAGCCGAAAAAATGCCTAAAGCTAAAAAATTATTAGTTTTAAAAGTAGATACAGGTATAGATATTAGAACCATAGTTTCTGGGATAGCAGAAAGCTTTAAACCAGAAGATATTATTGGAAAACAAGTTACTGTTTTAGTAAACTTAGCACCAAGAGCTTTACGTGGCGTAGAAAGCGAAGGAATGATTTTAATGACCGAAAATGCCGAAGGCGATTTAGTTTTTGTAAATCCAGACAAAACTGGCGTTATAAATGGTTTACCAATTAGCTAAAATTTAAAAACGTTACATATCAAAAAAAGACCTTAATTAATTTTAAGGTCTTTTTTTGATATAAAAGGCTAGTTCCTCAAAAAAACTAAATTAAATTCTCCTAAAATATCGATTTTGCATTGTAAATTTAAAACAATACTATTGGTTTAAACAACACATAAATTAAAGTTTTAATAACTTACAAAATAGCAAGTCTAAAACATAAATACAGCTAATTTTTAAAAACATTTAACTTCAATATTTCTTAATAATATAATATATTACAGACTATTATTAGTAGAAAAACAAATACAATGCAACAAGAGCTAAAGTACATTATATCGCAAACACAAATTACGGAATCATCGGTAAAAAACACCATTAAATTATTAAACGAAGATTGTACTATTCCATTTATTTCTCGATATAGAAAAGAAGCAACAGGAAACTTAGACGAAATTCAAATTGAAGCTATTGTTAAATACAAAGATTTATTTGAAGCATTAAAAAAACGAAAAAAAGCCATTTTAAAAGCATTACAAGAACAAACCGTTTTAACAACAGAACTTACCACTAAAATTGAAGCTTGCACGAATATAACAACGCTTGAAGATTTATATTTACCATATAAAAAAAGCAGAAAAACAAAAGCTGAAACCGCTAGAAATAATGGATTAGAACCATTGGCTAAAATTATAATGAGCCAAAATACTAACGACATAGAAACTATTGCTTACAAATACGTTAAAGACAAGATAAACTCTACAGAAAATGCATTAGAAGGCGCAAGACATATTATTGCAGAATGGGTAAACGAGCGTACAGATATTAGAAATGGTTTACGTGGACAGTTAGAAAGACACGCACAAATTGTAACCAAAGTAGTAACATCTAAAACAGATAACGAAAACGCTCAGAAATTTAGAGATTATTTCGACTGGTCAGAATCTTTACAGCGCATACCATCACATAGATTACTAGCTATTTTAAGAGCAGAAAACGAAGGTTTTATTAAATTTAAAATTGAAATAGATACTGAATTTGCTTTAAAGAAAATTGAACAACGCATTATAAAATCTAACAATGCCTGCACTAACCAAATAGAATTAGCCGTTAAGGACGCTTTTAAGCGCTTATTATTTCCATCTTTAAGTAACGAAACTTTACAAACCTTTAAAGATAAAGCAGACGAAGAAGCTATTAGTATTTTTGCAAAAAACTTAAAGCAATTATTATTAGGGTCGCCATTAGGCGAAAAGCGTGTTTTGGCTTTAGATCCTGGATTTAGAAGTGGTTGTAAATTAGTATGTCTTGACGAAAAAGGCGACTTAAAACATAACGAAACAATATATCCGCATGCACCGCAAAACGATAGTGTTGGTGCCATTAAAAAAATAGAAAATCTTACCGAAGCTTATAAAATAGACGCTATTGCAATTGGAAATGGAACTGCATCTAGAGAAACAGAAGCTTTAATTAGAAAAATTCATTTTAAAAACGATATTCAAGTATTTATTGTTAGCGAAGCTGGTGCAAGTATTTATTCTGCAAGTAAAATTGCCAGAGAAGAATTTCCAGATTACGATGTTACAGTTCGTGGCTCTGTTTCTATTGGAAGACGATTACAAGATCCGCTAGCAGAATTGGTTAAAATAGACGCTAAATCTATTGGTGTTGGACAATATCAACACGATGTGGATCAAAACAAACTTCAAAAACAATTGGATTTAGTTGTAGAAAACTGTGTAAATTCAGTAGGAGTAAATATTAATACTGCCAGCAAAAGCTTACTAAGTTACGTATCTGGAATTGGACCAAAATTAGCAGAAAATATTTGCAATTACAGATCCGAAATCAACGGATTTAAAAGTAGATCCGATATAAAAAAAGTACCACGCCTAGGTGGGAAAGCTTTTGAACAAAGCGCTGGCTTTCTTCGTATAAAAAATGCTAAAAACCCGTTAGACAATTCTTCTGTCCATCCGGAACGTTATACTTTAGTAAAACAAATAGCTAAAGATGCTAAAATTACAGTGGCAGAATTAATAGGAAATAGCATTGCTTTAAATAAAATTGATTTAAAAAAATACACATCTCAAGATGTTGGAATTTTAACTTTAGAAGATATTATTTCTGAATTAAAAAAACCAGGATTAGATATTAGAGCCCAAGCAAAAGTATTTACTTTTAATAAGAATATTAAAACAATCGAAGATGTTACTTCTGGACAATTACTACCTGGAATAGTAAATAACATTACTGCTTTTGGTTGTTTTGTAGATATTGGAATTAAAGAAAGTGGTTTAATTCACGTTTCAAATTTATCAGATAGTTTTGTTAAAGATGTTAATGCTCACGTAACTTTACACCAACAAATAATAGTTAAGGTTTTAGAGGTAGATATTTCTAGAAAACGTATTCAATTAAAACTTGAAAAATAAATTATGTTAAAAATTGCTTTTCATCCAATCTACGCTCACTCATTGCCAGATGGCCATAGATTTCCTATGGCTAAATACGAATTACTTCCACAGCAACTTATTAGAGAAAATACATGTACAGAAGCTAATTTTTTTGAACCAGAAAAATGCGCAGATCATTCTCATTTTTTAAAAACTCACGATGTAGAATATTTTTATAATTTGTTAAATCTAACTTTAAACCAAAAAGAGGCTCGTAAAATTGGGTTTCCTTTAAGTGAGGTTTTAATTGAACGAGAAATTATTATTGCTGACGGTACTATAAAAGCTAGTAAATTTGCTCTTAAAAATGGGATTGCTATGAATATTGCTGGAGGAACACATCATGCATTCTCTAATAAAGGTGAAGCGTTTTGCATGCTTAATGATCAAGCTATTGCAGCTAATTATTTAATAAATAGTAATTTAGTTAATAAAATTCTAATTGTAGATTTAGACGTACATCAAGGGAACGGAACAGCAGAGATTTTTAAAGATAACACCTCTGTTTTTACATTTTCTATGCACGGAAAACATAACTATCCATTTAAAAAAGAAGTTTCAGATTTAGATATCGAATTAGATAACAACACTTCAGATTTAGCATATTTGTCTATTTTAAAAGAAACACTTCCAAAACTTATAATATCCCAAAAACCAGATTTTATCTACTACCTTAGCGGTGTAGATATTTTATTTACAGACAAATTAGGCAAATTAGGACTAACTATTGAAGGCTGTAAAGAGCGCGACAGGTTTGTATTACAAAGTTGTAAAGATTTAAATATTCCTATAATGTGCAGTATGGGTGGAGGATATAGTCCAGAATTAAAAACTATTATTGAAGCTCATGCTAACACATTTAGATTAGCACAAGACATCTTCTTCTCTTAAAACAAATAGAACCTTATAATACCACTAGTTAAAAGAAAAATAGTTCTTAAATTTAAACTACTTAATAAGGCCGTTTATTTTATATTGAAAAAAATTCTGTTATTTAGCTTGTATTGAGGACAATTAAAAAACTATAAAATATTTAGAAGTAGGAAACAAAAAAGCCCAAAACTTAAGTTTTGGGCTTTTTTATTTTTATAAATATGAGGTCCTATTGAGGTCCACCACTTACTATTTTGAATTCTGAACGACGGTTTATTTGTCTTTCTTCGTCTGTACATTTTCTACCACAGTC
The DNA here is from genome assembly GCA_938073895.1 of uncultured Flavobacteriaceae bacterium. GTDB lineage: Bacteria > Bacteroidota > Bacteroidia > Flavobacteriales > Flavobacteriaceae > Aurantibacter. The sequence continues at coordinate 27,867 of CALJFB010000032.1, read as the reverse complement.
AACCTTTGGCTCTGATTCTCCAAATCCTTGTCCTGTAATACGTTCCTTTGCAATACCTTTAGATATTAGATATTGAACTGTACTTTGTGCTCTACGATCAGATAATTGCATATTATATTTATCTTTTCCAATATTATCTGTATGAGATTTTGCAAAAATAACCATACTTGGATATTTAGTCATAATCAATATTAATTTATCTAATTCAAAAGCACCTTGAGCTGTTATATTAGATTTATCAAAGTCAAATAAAATTGGGTTTAAGACTACTTCATCTGCAAGAATTAATTTCTCGATTGGCTGCATTGTAACCTGTACCTTATCTTCTGGTATTTTACCTACTTTATAAGACATAGAGTTGCTCTCAAAATCCATTTTAGATACTGATAACGTTAAATCAGTTTCACATAAAGTTTTGTAGGTTACAGTTCCATTTACTTTTGTTGTTTCTTTTAATACAACATTTCCATTTGCATCTCTAATTACAACTTCTGCACCTGCAATTGGGTTATTTGTTTCTTTATCTACAACTGTTGCAAATACATCTGTATAACAAGGTTTGATTCTTAGTATTTTGTAAATATCGTCGTTTCCTTTTCCTCCTTCACGATTAGAAGATACAAATCCTTCTCCAGATTCTTCATCTATAGTAAAAGCTAAATCGTCTGCACTAGAGTTTACAGGTAAACCTACATTAGATACTTTTCCTTTTTTTAATTCAAAAACATCTAATCCACCTAAACCTAAGTGACCTGTAGACGAAAAATATAATGTATTATCACTACTCATATAAGGAAATCCTTCATTTCCAGCTGTATTTACTTTACTTCCTAAATTTTCTGGCTCTCCAAAAGTACCGTCAGTATTTACTGATACTTTATACAAATCATACATTCCAAATCCATTTGGCATGTTAGATGCAAAATATAAGGTATTCCCGTCTAAACTTAAACTTGGATCTCTTAATGAGTATGCACTGTTATTAAATGGTAATTGTTCTGCTTTTTTCCAGCTATCGCCATTTTTAGTTGTCTTGTATAAATAATGCACACTAAATTTTGTTTTGTCGCCTTCTAATTTTTCTGAATCTCCAGCATAAAAACTTTCTCTTGAAAAATACATCGTTTCACCATCTGGACTAAATGTTACTAATCCTTCGTGATATTTGGTATTTACAGCACCTTTTACTGTTCCAGCTTCACCTTCGCCAGTAGTTGCTACTTGGTATATATCTAAGAATGCCTCTTCTGTTCTTTTATATGTTTTTCTAGAGGTATTTCTTGCTGATGCAAAATATAACATATCATTACTTACTGTACCACCAAAATCTGATGCTTCTGAATTGAATGCTAAAGTATCTAAAGTATAGTTTGACTTTGCGTTTAATAATTGTGGTAAATAACCACTATTTGCTTTAAATGCAACTGCTCTATCATCTTTAGGAGATAAGCTTGCAAATTTATCCATTTGTGCATTAGAAGCGTCTTGCTTTCCGTTAGCTTTTAACATTTGGGCATAGTTATAGACCATTTCTGAATCTTCACTAGTTGTTAAAGCTTTTGCGTACCAACGTTCTGCTTCTTCTGTATTATAAACATTAAAGTTAGCTTCAGCTAATCTTCCGTAAACGTAAGTATCTGCTTCGCCTTTTTCTACTAACTTGTTGTAAGCATTTATAGCGTCTACATACTGTAGCTTCTTAAATAACTTATCTGCTTTTTCAGTGCTTTTATTTTGTGCTATTCCACTAAAACTTGCTAATAATAAAGCTATAATGGTGATTTTTATGTTCTTCATCGAATGTTGTCTTTAGGTTTGTACTCGGTTACTTTTTTAGATTAAAAATAACGTGGTGAACGTGATACTTTACTTGGTATGTTAATATCAAAATTGATAAAAATCTCGTGAGATGAACTTGTTACTATGTTTAAATCTGACTGGATTGCATCGTAAGCATAACCTATTCTTAAACCTGGTGATACCATAAAGTTAATCATTCCACTAAAAGAATCGTCTATTCTATAACCTGCACCAATCTCAACTAAATCGTACATAAATAAGTTTAAATTAACATCAAAACTTAAAGGTGCGTCAAAAGCAAACTTTGCCATTGTATGTGGTTTTAATTTAAAGTTCTCTGACAAATCAAATACATATCCAGCTGCACCAAATAAATGTTTTGTTTCACTACCTATTTTTGTTCCGTTAGCATCTAAATGAACAGAACTTAGAAAGTTAGGCATAGAAGCTGAAATGTAATATTTATTTGGTTTATAAAAATAAACTCCTGCTCCAATATTTGGTGTTACCTCATCTACATTTTGTGAGAAAAACACGTCGCCTGAATCTATAACATCTATACCTTGTAAGCCTATTTTATGAAACGTAGCTCCTGCTTTTAATCCAAAAGCTAACTTAGTAGTTTCACTTGTTGGAACTGTATATGAAAAATCTACGTAAGCATTGGTCTCCTCTACAGGTCCAATCTTATCGCTTATAAATGATAATCCTAAGCCTACGCGCTCGCCTACTGGAGAATGTATAGCTAACGTTCCTGTTGTTGGTGCACCTTCTAGTCCAACCCATTGACTTCTATATAGAGCCCCAATTGAGGTTGTTCCCGAAGAACCTGCGTAAGCTGGGTTAATAATATTCATGTTATACATGTATTGCGTGTATTGTGGATCTTGCTGTGCTTGGACCACTATTGACGCCAATAATAAAATGATAACTAATTGTAGTTTTTTCATCTGGTTTATCTTGAATAATTAATTTATTTGTTTTGTAATATTTATTTACTAATGTAAACCCATGATGCTTTAGCAGTACCATTCTTATATTTAGCAATAAAATAGTAAGTTCCAACCGGTAACTGATCACCATTTTTAGATTGTCCAGCCCATTGGTTTGTGTAACCACCATTTTTGATATACACTTGAGCTCCATTTCTACTAAAAATCTCAAGAGAGTCTACATTATAGCTTGTTAAATCAAATCTATCATTTAAACCATCATTATTTGGTGAAATTCCTTGTGGAAATGTACAATTAATTCCTGGTTGAATAATAACTGTAGCAATATCGAAACATCCTGAATCTATACTTTCAACTCTTACATATACTATTTCGTCAAGACTTGCAGAATATTCAAGTGGACTTATTATTGAGTTTATTGAACTCTCTGCATCTGCCTGAGAATTATAAAAAGTAACCATTGGATTAAGAACTCCAACAGAGAAATCAGCACTAAATTGAGTTAAATCAACAACAGAAAAACCTGATACATCTGAAGTACATACTCCAAATTCAATATTTTGTTGGGCTAAAACAATGGCATCAAGAACAGTAAATGTTTGAGTTGTTGTAGACCCACATATATCAGCTGAGTTAATTGAATATTCAATAGTGTATGTTTCACCTGAAACCGCATTTGTAACCTCACCTGTTGTTGGACTTATAACTGCACCATCGCCAGGAGCAGGATTAAAGGCAAATTGACCGCCATTTTGACCATCTACTGTAACCGTAGCACCGCTGCAGTTTGGTGTAACTGTAAAGTTAGAATCATCTAACACACCTGTAAACTCAACAGTAACTTCGTCTGTTACTGTTACTGTTCCACCTGTACATAAAGAATATGATATAGAAGCAGTATACGTAGTAGTCTGTATAGGATTCACAGTTACTGTTTCAGTATTTCCAATAAAAATTCCGTTATCATACCATTCAAAAACGTAATCTGGTGTTGCACTTTGTCCTGGAGAAAATCTATAAAACTCATTAGTTGCATCCCAAACTCCTGTATTTCTTCCTGGTGGAGTAAATGCAGTATCTGATGCTGGATTTTGGATTCCTATAACTGCGTTTCCTCCATTCCATCCTGGACAAGTCGGCTTATCAAAAATATTGATATCTATATTGTTAGAGCTTTCATAAATAATGATTTGCATACTTGACTTTAATTCGTTGCAACTAAATTGGCAAACTTCATCAAAATTAATAACAAACTGTCTAGATGGTGCTGTTCCTAAAAGCGTATAATTAACATCTCCACAAACAGAAGGGTCAATATCGTGCAAACCAGCAAAAATATTTGGTTGAGATAAAGCGTTATCTGTGTTATTTGGTAATGTATCAGTAAAACCCCAATCATTAAATCCACCTGCTAATGATGTGTCAAATGTTGCAACACCATTAGACCCTATAAGGATTTCATTGTAAACGCCTCCAAAAAAGCAAAATTCAAACCCTAAATCAATCACTTCGGACCATCTATCATCAATATCTAAACTGGTTGGTGTTCCTCCAGTTGTTGGTGGTGTTGGGCAACTAGTTAGAGCATTTATTTCATAAACATTAAAATCCTGACCTGTTACTTGAAAAGAAGCCGTTAAATCTACTGAATTATCATCGCAATCAAAGGTTTGATCTGGACCTGCAAAAATCATAGAACACTCGTTTGGTGGTGCAGGACAAAGAACCGTTAACGGGTCACTATATTCAATACAGTTTACATCGTCTGTTGAAACTTCCATAACAACGTTTGTTCCTGCTACATAAGGTCCAAAAGTGAATATCCCTGGAGCAGTTGGTAACTGGCCAATACCTCCTTGATCATCTACAATTTGAATAAAAGATACAGATCCTAAGTCTAAAACTTCAACATCTATAAAAAACTCTGGTGCATCTGGATTAGCTGCACAATCTCCTGAAGGTGTAAATGTAACAGTTGGCTTAATACATGTTTGACAAATAACTGTTGCGTTTATTTGTGTTAAACCGGCACTGTCACAACTAAAAGAACCATCTGAATCAACTCCAAAAGATAAAGTATCTCCTGTAGATGTGTATGTTAAACCTGTTAAGTCACCATCATTTCCATAATAATTAGCTGACGTTAAAGGTGTTCCATCTGTATCAAAAACATAAAACTCATCCCATCCACCTTCGACTTCTCCTTGGTCGAAAGTTATTGTAACAGGAAATCCATTATTTGTTGAAAAATTATATACAATAAACTCACTTGAATTATAGCAATAGTCAAAATTTAAAGCACCTACACCACAATCTATAATAAAATCTGTAACAACTGAAGTTGTAAAATTTATTGGTCCTGCCCAATTACTATCTCCATCTGTACCGCCACAGTTTGATCTTATGTATACTTCGTATGCTGTATCTGGTGTTAATCCAGTAATATTATAAGGAGATGTCTCACTAGTTCCTGCTACTGTTGGTATTCCTGTACCTGCAGTTTGAACAACTACTTCCCACATAGATTCTATTCCACCTGCTAACCAAGTTAAATCTGCTGTAGTTGCGTTTATATTTGTTATATTTAAGTCTACAGGTTCTGCACAACTTACGTTAGAAACTCTAAAGTTATCTATAATCCAATACCATTCCCATGAATCTCCATCATCATAGATAAATCTTACTTGCATATTTACATTAGCATAAGCTGTTATGTTAATGCTTTGCTCATCTGGAACAGCAAAAGATCCAACATCAGCAGATTGATTTAAAACTTCAACCCAAGTAGTTCCGTCGAAAACTTCTACTATAGCTGAAGATGAACCAAGATAGTTAAAATACTGATCGAACTCTAATATTAAATTAGCTGCTGTAGAAGAATCAAATATTGGTGAGGTAAGAGTTTCTATAAGATGTGTTCCGTTTCCGTTTGCATCACTATCTACTATAGCACCATTGGTACCATCTAAAGTGTTACCTCCAAAACCCTGGTTTCCAGAAATCCAACTATCGCCAGTTGCTTCACCAGCATCGGTTATGGTCCATGTAGCAGGTATTGTTGTGTTAAAATTTTCTTCTACATATACTTGAGAATAGGTAGTTAGTGACAATAAGCACAAAAAGAAAAATAGAGTTAATTTTTTCATTATTTTATATCTAATTTGATTTATTAAGTCTAAAGTAATAATATTTAAAACATAAATATTCATTTTTAATACTAAAATAGTTAAAAACCCTAAATAAACCGATTAAAAACATTTTTAAGTAATCTATTCAATACTTCTATATGCTTTTAAGAAACAGAAAGCCTAGTAATGTGGTTAAAATAGGTAAAACTAAAATCCATATTAGGTTTTGTTCGACTTTCTTACTTTTATTATACTTTGCATTCATAACTTTTCTAGACTGACCACTATAACTCATCCAATTAGAGAAATGAATAACTATTGCTATAATTATAAATAAAGTGATCGCTTTAGATTTAGACATTATATCTAAATTCATTTTATCTGCGAATGCTGCAACAAATGCACTAATTAAAAACACTAAGCTTATTTGAAGTAAAGAAATATAGGCTAGTGCTATTGAATTTGCTCTGAACTTAAATCTTGGTTTGTAAGTATTAAATACAAAAAGGTATAGTTGATTGAATATTGTCATGGTATAAAAGTAAAAAACCCACTAGAATAAACTAGTGGGTTTTGAATTATTTAATTTATTATTTTTTAGTTTCCTGTAACTACAATATTATCTATGTGATATCTAGTAGTTGCGCTTGGGTCTGAACCAGAGTAAACAAAAGCAAAATTTACAGAACCATCTAAACAAGAAATATTTATAGGGTCTATTGTTTCAAAACCTCCAAAACCACTTGATGGTCCGGCTTGAATATTTGCATCTAATTGTGTCCAAGTTGCTGTAGTAACATCTCCTGAGAAATCATTTGCTACATATACAGAAAGAATAATTCCGTTTGCAAAAGCAGCCTCTACATCAAAACTTAATTCTTCACCTGTTGTTGTATCTAAATCTACATCTGGAGTAACTAACCAAACCTCAGCATCACTTTCGTTAGAGTTAAATGCTGAAATTCTAGTGTAATTATTACCACTAAAAGAACTTATAAACCAATCTACATTTCCACCGTCTACATTTGTCATTGTCCAACCTTCTGATGCAAATCCATTAAAGCCTTCAAAATTTTCCGAATAAAGCGTAGATCCACCACCACTTGGTGTAGTACATTCTAAAACAACTGGGTCACATCTATCTGGATTTGTAAACTTAATATCTGCTACTGTATTTACTATTAAAACACTAAAATCGTCTCCAAAATCTCTTGTATAAACTCCAGATATTGTTCCTTTCCCTAAAGGTAACTGTGCGCCTTTAAAATCAGCAAACGTACTTGTTTGAAGTAATAAAGTTGCTTCAGTATCACAATTAATTACAGTTCTAAATCCATCAAAACTGTCTGTTGGTTCTCCTGCATAAGTTAAAGTACTTTGCGCCTTTATTATTTGAGAATTACTTAGTTGTACGTAAGTACTTTCGTCTAAATCAGTTAAATCTTCTATTGCTACCATTTTAGGAGTTATGGCAATAGTTTCTGGATCTCTAATTATAAAATCTGAAAATTCAGAGTCTTCTAACTGAACTAAACTATTTCCTTGAGACTTTCCTAATACATAAACTCCATTATCTTCTGAAACGGCTAAACCATTTAATTTAATATATACTTTACGTCCAAAGTTATATATACCACCTAAATCGTTAGCATTTATCTCTACTTTTAATCCTCTTCTAACATCTCCAACAGGATCTGCTCCATCTACTGAGTTTTGAATAGTAATCTCTTCATAAAAATTTCCAGAACCATCATCAGAAACTACATAACCTATAGCATAAAGTGGTCCATCATTCTCTACTGAAAAAACACCTACTTGTTCTCCGTTTGCTACTGCTGTAGTGTAACGCGATACAATATTACTGAATGATGTAAATTGTCCTAAAGCAGAAACATCTACTGGTGCAATAACTAAATCTGGAGTTGTATAGTCGTCGTCTTCTACACAAGAATTTATAAATAGCATAGAAACTAATCCGAATCCTAATGCTAAAATTTTGTTTGTTTTAATCATAATACTAATTTTTTTAATTTCTTAAAATGCCAAATATTTTAGAAATCGTTTTTAAATATAATTTTTCTTTTCTATTAATTAAAATCTTACGTAACAATTTAGAAAGTAATTAGCACCTCTACCAAAGAAATACTTTGGAGCAAATACTCTTGCACCGCCCGAATTATCCTCTAATAAGTCTGCATATGTAGATTTTCTTCCTTGCTCAAATCCACCAGTTTTGTATTGTTTATCCAACACATTACCAATACTAGCAAAGAAACCAATATACTTGTCTCCAACTTTCCAAGATTTACCTCCAACTAAATTAATTACCATATAGTCTTCTATTTTTTCCTGACGAAGTAACTCTTTTGCTATTGCTGGATCATAATCACTATAAGTAACACCATCTATAGGGTCTTGAGTGAAATAAGTTGAGCGTGCTAACGGACTAATATCTACATAAGTATTAGAGAAAAAGTTAGCTGTTGCTCCAAACCACCAATATTTAGGGTCTCTATATTCAAAACCTACTGAATAAGCTCTTTGTGGTCCACCAGCAACTTTATAATCTTTGATAGATGTTTTATAAATATCGTTGATTGCGCCATTTGTAGCTGCTCTGTCATTAAAATCTTCTGAGGTTGATGTTAAGTATACAAATGGATTATTATCGTAAGTGTATTGTCCTACAGAAGCTGCTCCTTTTAACTTAATAGTTGGAGTAACTTGAGCTTCAATACCTAATTCTGCACCAATATGTCTTTTATCTACTCCTGCTAAAGTTTCTTGTATAAATCCTGCTGTAGATGAACTTTGGGTAAAGAAAAATGACACTTCGTTTGCATCTTCTATTTTAGTATAAAACCCAGTTAAACGTGCCTTAACTATCGATGATCTAAATATATAACTCGCATCAAAAGATTTAATTTTCTCTTCGGTTAATTCTACACCTTCAAAATTATCGCCTCTAGTTACACCAACATAATCGTGGCTTTCTCTAGAATTAGTATAAGTATTTCTTAAATTAGGTGCTTGTGATAAATAACCACCATTAACATCTAATAAATGTTTACCAGATATTTTATATGTAAATCCTGCTTTAGCTCCAAAACCTGTAAAATCTAACTTCTTTCCTTTTCCTGAAGCATTATCTAAAGTTCCAGTAACATTTCCTGCTACATCTGTAATATCAAACTGTTGATTCCCGTTTTTATATAATCCTTCTCTTTGGTATTGAGTTTTTGTTACACTACCAGCTACAAAAAAGTCAAATTTATTATATTTAAATTGAGCTTGTGCAAATCCTCCAATTTCTTCAGCATATAAATTAAAATTATATCTAAACTTATCTCCTACATTTGCTACACTTCCTGGGTTAAACAGATCAAATTCTACTTGACTAAAAGCATCAACATTAGCTACACCAACGTTACTACCTAATAAATCAATTACTTCTGCAAAATTTTCTGACTTTAATTTTCTGTAATTAAAACCTCCATTTACTAATATGTTTTCGTTAATTTCTGAAGAAAAAACAGAATTTAAAGAAATTGTTTTATCATCTACTCTATCCTCGTATAATAGGTATGCCGCAGAAGCGTTCCCATTAACATCATTATTATCATTAATATTGGCTTGAAAAATATCGTTCCAATTAATCTGACCATCATTAATAAATTCTTGTTGAGCTAAATATGCTGCTTCAATATTAGGTCCATCATCTCCTAATTGAGACAAGTGATAACTAGGCAAGTTTTGGTAGTAAGCCGGACTAGCGTTTGCTCCTCCTGGAAAATCTAAACGGCTGTTTCCAACTTTTCCAAATTGATAACTTAAAGTTGTATTTAAACTAGTTTTAGAATTAATATCCCAGTAATGGCTTAATTGTAAAATTGGCTCTTCAACTTCTTTAATACGTGAGTTTTTCTTCTCACCGTTAAAGTAACCCCAAAACTCATTGTATTTAATACCTTTTAAATCTACAACTTCTTGAGTATTTGCAGAAGATTTACCTCTTCTATTAGGCGCATAAATAGACGTGAAGTTAATACTATGTTTCTCGTTAAATTTTTTCTCTATAGCTGCAAAAAACGAATTAGAATCGTATAAAGTTGCGTCTTGAAAACCTTCATCTCCCCAACGTCTTCCTGCCATAATAGTATATGCCCAGCCATCTTCCATTAAACCAGAAGAATATTTAGCCATTAATCTATTACTATAACTTCTATTAGAAGATGAATAAGTTATTTGTCCGCCTTCTCTGTATTTAGAAGCTCTTGTAGAGATATTAGTAGAACCTAAAACACCTCCAAAAGTATAAGCAGACGGATGAAGAGTTGTTGATAATTCTTGATTACGAACAACATCATTTAATCCACCCCAATTACCCCATTGTGGTCTTCCTGTATCAAACTTATTCATTTCAATACCATTAATCATTACAGTTGCATTGTCAGAATCTAAACCTCTTAATCTAAAGAAAGAAGAACTAAACTCAAAAGCTGCTGTTCTTTGAAAAACATCTAAAGATGAAGATAATAATCCAGATATATTATCTGATCCACCATCTTGTCCATCTAATTCATCATCTGTAAGAGTTACAGTAAATAAATCTTGCTGATCGCTAACATCTATACTTAAAGACATATCTGTTATATTTAATGTTTTACCATCATTTACAACAATTGGATAACGCTTAGAAAGATACCCTTTTTTTGAAATAGCAAGTGTTTGTTCTCCTAATTCTGGTGCAGAATTAAAAACAAACTCTCCAAAACCATTTGTTTTGGTTTCTAAATTGGTTTTTTCGATTTTTACGGTTACATCTGGAAGTGGTTCTCCTGTTACAGCATCTACAACACTACCTTTTACAATAGTTTGTTGAGCAAACGCTACAGACATTGAGAAGATTCCAAACAAAACCATGGTTAGAATTTTTTTCATTTTTTTTTTAAAGAATTAAAATTTTAATGGATTAATTAATTCGCTTACAAAGCTTAATTACAAAAATAATTATTACTAAAGCTCTGCAAATTTACATTATTTATAATAAATACCTACTTTTGGCAAAGATTTTGCTAACAAGATTTTTTAACATAATTCAATTCTTTAAATGAAACATCTATTAAAACTAACCTTAACCCTTTCTATTATTGGGGTTTTTACTATTCATGCACAGGAAAAAAAGAAGTTTAAACTTCATACTGTAGCATTTTATAATCTTGAAAATTTATTTGACACCATAAATGATCCAGAAAAAAACGACGAAGCTAGTCCAATGATGGAGTTAAATACAAACCGTTCAAATATTTACAATAAAAAAGTGCACAACATGGCACGTGTTTTATCTGATATTGGTAGAGATACATCTAATAATTCTCCAGCAATTATTGGTGTTTCTGAAATTGAAAACGTAGAAGTATTAGAAGATGTGGTAAATGATCCATTGCTTTTAAGCAAAGATTATGGTATTATTCATTACGATTCTCCTGACAGAAGAGGAATAGATGTTGGATTAATATACCAAAAACGATTATTCCAACCAACTTCTCACAGCACGCACACATTAATGCTTTATGATGATCAATCTAGAAAACGTATTTACACACGTGATCAACTATTAGTATCTGGTAAGTTAGATGGCGAGAATATGCACTTTATTGTAAACCACTGGCCATCAAGAAGAGGTGGAGAAGCAAGAAGTAGAGCAAAACGTGTTGCTGCAGCTAAACTTAACAAACGTATAATAGATTCTTTACAAGTTATTGATCCTTATGCTAAAATTATAACTATGGGAGATTTAAACGATGATCCTATAAATGCAAGTGTTAAAGATATTTTAAAAGCAAAAAGAAAAATTAAAGATGTAAAATTTAAAGGTATTTATAACCCAATGATTGATTTCTATAAAAAAGGACTTGGATCTAATGCTTATAGAGACAGCTGGAGTTTATTCGATCAAATTATGTTAACACAACCTTTTGTAGAAAAAGATTACAAATCATTTCAATTTTACAAAGCTGGTATTTTTAACAAAAACTATTTACTAAACAAAAAAGGACGCTATAAAGGTTATCCGCTTCGTAGTTTTGCAGATGGTGGATTTACAGATGGATTTTCAGACCACTTTCCTGTTTATGTTTACCTTATTAAAGAAGTAAAATAAACTTATAAACGTTAAATTTTTAAAAGACTATCATTTACTTGATAGTCTTTTTTGTTTTAGCACATTTTCAATTTAGGGTTTAATATATTTGTAATTCGAAACCATTATGAAACATTTAGATAAAAAATCTTTAGAGAAATTAAACCAACGCATTTCAGACCATAGTTTGAGATGTCTTGGACAGACCTCTAATTTAATAGATTTCTCTTCTAACGATTATATTGGCTTCTCTAAAAACAAACGCATTTACACTAATACTTTAAATCTTTTAGAAAAAAATAATCTTAAAATTAATGGTGCTACTGGATCTCGGTTAATAACTGGAAATCATTCTTTATATGCCTTAACCGAAGATTATATAGCTAAATTTCATTCTGTAGAAAAAGCGTTAATCTACACTTCGGGCTACAATGCAAATATTGGATTAATACCTGCTATTTGTCAGCGAAACGATATTATTTTTTTCGATGAATTTTGCCATGCTTCCATAAGAGAAGGCATTTTACTCTCTAATGCTAAATCTTTCAAGTTTAAACACAATTCTACTAAAGATTTAAAAGAAAAACTATCTAAAACAGATAAAAACGCCACTATATATATTGTAACTGAAACTGTTTTTTCTATGGATGGAGATTCGCCAAATATTGAAACGCTTATTACACTATCTAAAGCATATAATGCTAGGTTAATTTTAGATGAAGCTCATGCTTTTGGAATATTTGGAGAAAAAGGTTGTGGATTAATTAATAGCTCAAACTCTGAAGCTATTTTTGCCAGAATTATAACCTTTGGAAAAGCACTTGGCTGTCACGGTGCAGCAATTTTAGGCTCTAAAGATTTAATTAATTACTTGGTTAATTTTTCTAAATCTTTAATTTACACCACAGCATTATCGCCTCATTCTGTTGCAACAATTTACGAGGCTTACAGAGAATTAGAACTAACAGCAGCCATTAATCAACTAAAAAAGAATATTGTTTTTTTTAATTCTGAAAAAGAACGCTTTCAGCTTCAAAATCAATTTATAGAAAGCCAATCTGCTATACAATGCATTATTATAAAAGGAAATAAAAAAGTTAAAAAAGCTGCACTAAAACTTCAAGAAAATGGATTTAATGTAAAGGCTATTTTAAGCCCTACAGTTCCAAAAAATGAGGAAAGACTTCGCTTTTGCCTTCATAATTACAATACAAATAAAGAAATTTCGCTGTTATTTCTACTTTTAAAAAAATTATTATAACTATGAGTAATACATTTACAACTATTGCCGCTTATAGTTATTCTAGCGAAGCGCAAATTATAAAAGGCCGATTAGAAGCCGACGGAATTACAGTTTATTTATCCGATGAATTTACTATAGATACAGATCCACTAGTAAGTCAAGCTATTGGTGGCGTAAAAATAAAAGTACCACAAGATCAAGCCGAAAAAGCTATAGGGATTTTAAAAAGCATCTCTAAATTTTCATTATCAGATGAAGGAATAGCCATAAACTGTCCAAATTGTAATAGCAATAATGTAGAATTATTTTCGACAATAAACAGTCTAAAATCGCTTATTGCATTTTTAGTAAGCCTTATTTTTGGCGGATTACCTTTTTACACAAAATACGAATACAAGTGCGATGCTTGTAAAATAAATTTTAATTTAAAATGAAAACTTACTTTATAACAGGAATCTCTACAGAAGTTGGTAAAACTGTGGCATCTGCAATTATTACAGAAGCTCTAAAAGCCGATTATTGGAAACCTATACAAGCAGGAGAATTAGACCATTGCGATACTAAAAAAGTACAGCAACTAATATCTAACACCAAATCTGTTTTTCATAAAAATAGTTATGCTTTACATACACCAATGAGTCCGCATGCAGCTGCAGAAATTGATGGCATAACCATAGAAACGTCAACAATTAAACCACCTAAAACCAAAAATAATTTAGTTATTGAAGGCGCTGGAGGATTATTAGTACCACTAAATAACACCAAAACTATTTTAGATATAATTCCTACAAACGCAGAAATTATAGTGGTTTCTAGACATTATTTAGGAAGTATAAACCACACACTTTTAACACTTAATTTATTAGAGCAAAAAGGCTTTAAAACAAAGTTAATTTTTAGTGGAAACAAACACAAAACTACAGAAGACATCATTTTAAAAATGAGTAATTCAGAATTAATTGGAAGCATAGATGAAGAACCTTATTTCGATAAAAACGTAATTAAAGAATATGCACAATTATTTATAGATAAGTTATAATGAATAATTACTTTAAAGAAACTCAAAAATTCTCGCAATGGTGGCTATGGCTTACATTAATAATTATTTTGCTATTTCCAATTATTGGAATTATTCAACAACTTATATTTAAAATAAAGTTTGGAGATAAACCAATGTCGGATTTTGGTCTTATAATTTTCTTTTTGTGCACGTTAGCATTTATAGGTTTTTTTAAATATATAAAATTAGAAACAGAACTAAATAACACAGGACTTAAAATGAGTTTTGTACCCTTTGTAAAAAAAGATATAAAATGGGAACATATTAAATCTATAAAAATAGTAACCTACGGATTTGTTGGTTATGGCATTAGAATTGGTAGTTCTTACGGAACAGTTTACAATATTAAAGGAAATAAAGGTTTAGCCATAAAATTAAAAAACGGAAAAAAGTTTTTAATAGGTACACAAAAAACAGAAGATCTATCTCGATTAATAAAAGATTTACCGATTAACAATTAATAGTTATGACACTAAAAGAACGCGATAAAAAACACATTTGGCATCCGTTAACACAGCATAAATTACATCCAGAAGCACTTGCAATTACCAAGGCTAAAAATTGTATTTTAACAGACGAAGATGGAAAAACTTACATAGATGCAATTGCCTCTTGGTATACGTGTATGTATGGCCATTGTAATCCATATATTACAGAACGTGTTTACCAACAAATGCAACAATTAGATCAGGTTGTTTTTAGTGGATTTACTCACGAACCTGCCGTAAAACTATCCGAAGCCTTAATTGAAATTTTACCAGATAATCAAGAAAAATTATTTTTTAATGATAATGGCTCAACATCTGTAGAAATTGGAATTAAAATGGCATTACAATATCATTTTAACAAAGGCGAAAAACGCAATACATTAATTGCTTTCCAAGACGGTTTTCATGGAGATACATTTGGCGCAATGAGTGTTTCAGGTTTATCGGTTTACAACGGACCTTTTGAAGATTTGTTATTAGATGTTAAACGTATTCCAACTCCAAATGGCGAAAACCACGAAGAAATTTTAGCGCAATTAGAAACAATTGTTACACAACACAAAGTTGCTGGTTTTATTTACGAACCTTTAGTGCAAGGTGCAGCTGCAATGAAAATGCACGATAAAGCTGGATTAGAACTTATATTACAATTTTGCAAAAAACATAATATTATTACGGTTGCAGACGAAGTTATGACTGGCTTTGGAAAAACAGGAACCTATTTTGCCTCAAATCAACTTAACACAAAACCAGACGTTATGTGTTTAAGCAAAGCACTTTCTGCAGGCTTATTACCAATGGCAATTACCAGTTGTTCACAAAAAATATATGATGCTTTTTACAGCAACGATATTGCAAAAGGCCTATTCCATGGACACACCTATTCTGGAAACCCACTAGCTTGCACAGCAGCATTAGCAGGAATAGAGTTATTAACATCTAAAGAAATTCAGGATAACATCTCAACTATAATAACGTCTCACAAAACCTTTGGTAAACATATAAGGCAGCACCATAAAGTAGCATCCATACGTCAAACAGGAATTATTTTTGCTTTAGACTTAAATATAAAAATGGAACGTTACGGAAATCTACGCGATAAACTTTTTAATTTTTTTATGAGTAAAGGTGTGTTTTTACGTCCACTTGGTGCAACAATCTATATTTTAGCACCATATACAATTTCAAAAAAAGAGTTGGAAAAAGTATACGTAACTATAGAAGAAGCCTTAGAAATTCTTTAAAAAATTAAACATAACCTCAAATTAATTTAAGGTAATCAAAAATTACAAAGCATTCAATTAAAACTATGCAACACACACCAATTTCAATAACAGGATTAGCTTCTATTTCGCCATTAGGTTCTAATCGAAACGCGATATTGAAAGCCTATTTAGATAACAAGCATTATTTCACTAAAAGAGAAAACACTTGGGTTGGAGAATTAGATAAAAACACATTACAAAAAATTGAAGATTTAAAAACAGAGAGTAACAAATACAAACCATTAGATAATTCGGTTTTGTTCTCCATTTTAAGTTCAAGAAACGCTATTAAAGAAGCTAATTGGTTAACAAATTCAAACTTTGGAGTTAACATTGGATCGTCGCGTGGTGCAACAGCATTATTCGAAAATCATCACGAAGCATTTTTACAAAACAACAAAGCAGAAACCCTAGCATCTCCAACAACAACTTTAGGAAATATATCTTCTTGGGTTGCGCACGATTTGCAAACCTCTGGACCAGAAATATCACATTCCATAACTTGCTCAACAGCATTGCACGCCTTATTAAATGGTATAGTTTGGTTAAAATCGGGTTTAACAACACAATTTTTAATTGGTGGCACAGAAGCACCACTTACGCCATTTACCATTGCACAAATGCAAGCTCTAAAAATTTATGCTCAGGACTTAAAAACAGAATATCCTTGCAAAGCATTGGATTTTAATAAGACCAAAAACAGTATGATTTTAAGCGAAGCATCTGCAAGCTTATGCTTAGAATCTGGCTTACAAAAAAACAGATTAGCACAAATAATTGGTATTGGCTACGCTACAGAAATTTTACAACACCATGTATCTTTATCTAGTACAGGAGATTGTTTTAAAAAATCTATGCAAATGGCATTAGAACAAGCTAATTTAGATACTGTAGACATTATTGTTACGCATACGCCAGGAACCATAAAAGGCGATAAATCCGAATATAACGCCATAAAAGACACTTTTAAAAAAATACCATTTTTAACAAATAACAAATGGAAAATTGGACACAGTTTAGGTGCATCTGGAGTGTTAAGTTTAGAAATGGCAATCTTAATGCTTACCGAACAAACTACTTTTAGTATACCATATTATAATCAAGATCAACCAAAAACAATTCATACAATTATGGTTAATGCGGTAGGTTTTGGAGGAAATGCAGTAAGTGTAATTATAAAAGAATAAGTATTTAAGCTTAAAAAAAGCCATATTTTGGTTAAATTTCAACAAAAAAACAAATCTATATTCCTATTTTTGTTCAAAATAAATTAGCATAATGAGTGAAGTAAGACATAATTGGACCAAAGAAGAAATTCTTGCTATATATAATAAACCTTTAATGAAGCTATTATATGAAGCAGCAACAATTCATAGACAACAACACGACCCAAATGTGGTACAAGTGTCTACTTTATTATCTATAAAAACTGGTGGCTGCTCAGAAGACTGCGGTTATTGCCCACAAGCAGCACGATACCATACAGATGTAGAAGGTAACGATTTAATGACAGTACAACAGGTAAAAGCTCAAGCTTTACGTGCAAAATCTGGCGGAAGTTCTCGTGTTTGTATGGGAGCAGCTTGGCGTAACGTAAAAGATGGACCAGAATTTGACCAAGTTTTAGATATGGTTAGAACTATAAACAAACTAGACATGGAAGTTTGCTGTACTTTAGGTATGGTAACAGAAAACCAAGCACAACGTTTAGCAGAAGCAGGATTATATGCTTACAACCATAATTTAGATTCGTCTGAAGAATATTATAAAGAAGTTATTTCTACAAGAGGTTATCAAGATCGTTTAGATACTATAGATAATGTTAGAAAAACTAACGTAACAGTTTGTTCTGGTGGAATTATTGGAATGGGAGAAAATAGTGCAGATCGTGCTGGAATGTTAGTGGCATTATCTACTTTAAATCCACAACCAGAATCTACACCAATAAATGCATTGGTAGCGGTTGAAGGCACACCTTTAGAAGATCAAAAACCTGTAGAAATATGGGATATGATTAGAATGGTTGCTACCACAAGAATTGTATTACCAGAAACACAAGTACGCTTAAGTGCAGGAAGAACACAAATGAGTAGAGAAGGACAAGCTATGTGTTTCTTTGCTGGAGCTAATTCTATTTTTGCTGGAGATAAATTACTAACAACGCCAAATCCTGATGTAAATGAGGATATGAAAATGTTTGAAAAATTAGGAATGATTCCTCAAAAACCATTCACTAAAAAAGTACAACCACAAAGTGTTGATGCTGCAGATTCAAAATTTGAATCTTTAGGCGAAAAACCAAAGTGGACAAGACCTGACCATAAAATTGAAAGAAACGAGGAAGCTAAGCTAAAAGGAAAAGCTCTAAAATAAGTTTCCAATACTAATACATATACTAAAAGCAGTTGTTAATTTTATTTAAAGATTAGTAGCTGCTTTTTTTGCATTTTACTACATTAGCAACAATAACTTATTCCATTTGAGCTTAAATCTAGAACATATACCTCGCGTAAAGAGTATAACCAAGGCAGACTTTATAAAAAACTATTTTAAGCCACAAAAACCTGTGGTAATAGAACATTTTATTGAAGATTGGCCTGCATTTAGCAAATGGAATTTAGACTATATTAAAGAAATTGCAGGAGACAAAATTGTACCACTTTACGACAATAGACCTGTGCATTATAAAGATGGTTTTAACGAGCCACATGCCAAAATGAAAATGGCAGACTATATAGACTTATTAAAACGTGAGCCTACAAAATTTAGAATATTTCTATGGAATATTTTAAATGAAGTCCCACAATTACAAAAAGATTACAAATTTCCCGATTTTGGATTACGACTAATAAAAAGTCTACCAATGCTTTTTTTTGGAGGAAAAGGATCTAGTACTTTTATGCACTTTGATATTGATTATGCTAATATATTTCATTTTCATTTTGAAGGAACAAAGGAAATTATTTTGTTTGATCAAAAACAAAACAAACATTTATACAAAGTTCCTTTTTCTTTAATTACTAGAGAAGATATAGACTTCTCTAATCCAGATTTAAATAAATGGCCAAATTTAGCAAAAGCTAAAGGTTACAAAACAGAATTAAATCATGGCGAAATTTTATATATGCCTGAAGGCTACTGGCATTATATGAAATATATAACACCAGGATTCTCTATGAGTTTAAGAGGTTTGTACAGAAGTCCTAAAAACTTTGTAAAAGCTGTTTCTAATTTATTTTTTATGAGAAATTTTGACAACTTAATGCGAAAAATAAAAGGTCAAAAATGGATTTCTTGGAAGAACAAAAAGGCCTTAAAAAATTCTAATTAGTTATTATACAAGAAATATTACTTTTAGTTTACATCTTAAATAGATTGCTTACTTAAGATTTACTAAAATAATTGGATTAATTAAAGTGCTAGAATTAGGAAGTAATTTAAGAATAGAAAAAAATGTAATTACAGAAGACTTTTTTATATAGTTAACAAATTAACTCTTTAGCTTTTTCGTATACCATTGTAGATTCCCAACCTCTATATAAAAGGTAATCTGCAAGTTTTTTACGTTTTTTGTAAATATTAGATTCTGTTATAGATTCTACTTTTTTGGCCGCTAACTCATCAAATGTGTTGTAATAATCTTCATTTGAAATCTGTGCAAGTCCTTTTTTAATATTATAGTTTGAAATTTGCTTGAATTTTAGTTCGCGAGTAATACGTTGTTTTCCCCATTTCTTAATTCTAAATTTCCCTCTTGCAAAAGATTCTGCATAACGCGTTTCGTTTAAAAAATTATGTTCAATTAAATGGATAATTATAACATCTGCAGCAGCCGGAATCATATTTAATTCTCGCAATTTAGAATTTACTTCTTTATAACAACGTTCTTGGTAAGCACAATAATGCTCTAACTTTCGTTTAGCTTCATCTACTGTAAAGGATTTATTGTTTTTTAATTGCATATATTTCAAAAGTAATAAAAACTTTCTGTGTTTTTACATTGCATATTTTAAAGCTACAATTAAGTTTCTACCAGGTGCAGCAATTCCAGAAGAATAGGTTTTATAACGTTGATCGGTAATATTATCTAAACTTGCAGTAATTGTAGCATTTTGATTAAGCTGGTATTGTGTTGTGAAATTAAGCGTGTACCAAGATGGAGAAAAAGGTTTACCATTATTGTCTGGTGCATAACTGTAATCCTTTCCTTGTTCGGAATCTGCTAACTGATTGTTAGATAATTCGCCGTTAAAATTAACAGAAGCGTCTAATTTTAATTTCTTTTTTTGCCAGGTTAAATGAGTATTTCCAAAGCTTGGCGCTATATGTCTTGATGGTGATTTTACTTTATTGGCCTCATCAAATCCACCAACAACATTATATTGTGTTCTAAGATTTAAGTGCTTACTAAATTTAAAAAAGGCACCAATTTCGAACCCATATATTTTAGATTGAGAACCATTTTGAATGGATTGCACTTGACTTAACTCTCCATTATATAGTAATTGTGTTGCACCATTTAAATCGTAGTCTAACCTAACTAATGCGTTATCTAATAAGGTATAATACGACGATAAATCTATTGTAAAAGAGCTTGTAAAATTAAATTTTAATCCAATTTCTCCATTATAAGCGTATTCTGGTTTTAAACTATTGTTTGGTACAACCACAGAACCAGGTTCTGAGTCGAAAATCTTTCCAATATCGTCTATATTTGGAGCTCTAAATGCTGTTGCTAAATTTGTTCTTATTACTAAAAACTCACTTGTAACCCAACTTAAACCAAAGGATCCAGTTAAAGCATTAAAAGTGTTATTTGCAGAATTAAAAGGAAGATTTAAGAAATTGTTATTGGCTTTAAAATTGGCTTTTGACTTTACGGTATTGAAACGCAAACCAGATTGAAGTGTGATATTTTTAGCAGGCTTAAATTTATAATTAAAATAGGCAGCCATAGATTGCCAAGAGGAATTATTTGGATAACGTGTTACTATTGCATCTGTTTGCCCTGTTTCTATATTTTGCTGATAAGCGGACGAACCTATAGAATTGTACACATATTCTAAACCATAGAATAATGTTGATTTTTTATTGAATATTTTTTCTAAATCAAGGTTAAAGGAATAGGCATTTACAGCTTCTTCTCTTGTAGATCTAATAAGATCTTGATAATCTCTATCGTTTCTACTTTCGTTAAATTTTTGATAAGCTAGATTCAACTTTAAGTTATTATAAAAAGGAGACCTTGATTTTTTATAATCTAATTGCAAATTAGCCATTAACCATTTTTGTGGTCCATAAAACCACTCTGCAGATCTTAATTCTCCGTTTTTATACCTAATAAGTCTATCATATCTTGGTACATCTGAGGTTTTAGTATAAAATAAACCTAAGCTAATATCTAAATTATTTACAGGTTGATACAATACCTTTTGCATAAAATTAATTTGATTATAGCCAGATTCTTTTTGAATAAGTGAATTTTGATTCTTAATAATTAAGTCTTGATTATTAGCTGTAGTAATAAATTCTGGTCTTAAATAATTATCTGGACCGTTTTTTCCCATTCTTAAATCGTCGAATTTATTTAACGTAAACGATGTTAAAAAAGCCCATTTTTTAAAACCTAAATTTAAATCGGAATGAATAGTTTGTTCTTGGCTTGCTGTAGCATATCTTACTGTAGAGCTGGAACTTAACTTTAAACTATCTTGGTAAGATAATTTTGGTTTTGTGGTATTAAAACTTATTACGCCACCAACCGCATCGCTACCATAAATTACGGTTCCAGCACCTAATGTAACTTCTGTATTTTGTATGGTAAATGGATCTATAGAAAGTACGTTTTGAATATTTCCGCTTCTAAAAATGGCGTTATTCATTCTTACGCCATCTACAGTTAACAATAATCTGTTAGTAGAAAAGCCTCTAATTACAGGACTACCGCCACCAAGTTGACTTTTTTGTACATATACTTTACCCGTTCGCTCTAAAGCATCTGCGCTAGTTTGTGGATTAGTAAAACCTATAGTTTTTGCATTTACTGAAACTATTGTTCTTGGAATTTCGGCTTTTTTTTCTAAAAATTTAGATGCAGATAAAACAATCTCGTCTAATCCTTGGTGGCTTGGCGCTAAAAATATTTGATTATTTTTAATATACTTTTTAGAAATAAGTTGTTCTATATAAGAGATATGTTTTACAACTATATAATCTGAATCTGAAAAATTATCCAAATTAACTTCTCCTTTATTATTAGTTATTTCGCTTATTTTTTTGTCTTCTGTAAAAAACGCAACACCTGGTATTGGGGTTTTAAATTCGCTATTTAAAACAGTTACTTTTTGAGCAAAAGTTATTTTTATAAAAAACAATAAGATAAAGACTATTTTATACTTCATAATTAGTTAAAAACATCGTTTAAAATCTGTAAAGACTTAGGTTTTCTAAAATCTAACAGTTGAAATTCGTAATACTTTAATATGGTATTTAAAAAAGCGGTACGTTGTTGTGCTGTGATTTTAATTTGATTTATTGTATCAAAATTTGTGCCTAAAAACTGTTTAAACAATGTTAAATTTTCTAAAGAAATGGAATTGGACGTATTATGTATTTGAAACTCGCCATCATGTAAATTAAAATAGTTTAGTTCTTTATGTGTATAATCTGGATAAAAGCCTAAATACTTGGTTAGATTCATTAAAAATAACAAATGAAAATTTGCTAAATCATCGTTTAAATCTAACCAAAGTAAAGCGGATTCTATATAGCTAAATAAAGTATCGTTTTGTTCTTCTTCGTTTAAAACTAATGCTAAAATTTCGGCTATAAAAAGTGCTATAGAACTTTTATATATATTGGTATGTAAAGAAGTGTATAAATGATGATTTTTACAATCTTTTAAGTAATGTAGATTTCTATTAGGTTTAAAATCTGTTTCTATTTGTAGTTGAGATAATAACTGGAAATAAGCAATTTTTTTATTTTTTTTAGAGCTTAGTATACCTTTTAAAATATAACTAACCACGCCTTTTTGCTTAGTGTATGTCTTAACAATTAAATCGTTATCCTTAAACCTAATTTTAGACAACACTATGGCGTTTAAACTTATAACCATTAGCGCACTAGCATTATTTTTAGCACTTTAGTTTCAAAGGTTTCTAAATTGTTTAATAATACAACGTAAACACCAGAAGCTACGATATTTCCTGCTAAATTTTTACCATTCCACAAAGCTGTTCCGCCATCTATCTCTAAATTAAAGCCTTTAAATCTTCCATTTCGTTTTGTTTCTGCTTCTGCAACTAAGTTACCTTCAATATCAACAATTTTAATGTTCATATCTTCTGTAAGTCCAACAATCTTAACTTTTTCTTCAACGATATTAAAACCAGGTCGCACAGGATTTGGATACACATAGGCATTATCTAATGTTGTTTGAGGCTTAGAGGTTTTAGACTCGTAAGACATTAGTCCTTTTTCTGTAGCGATGTAAACTCTACCAGAAGATTTATCTATGGCAATATCTAGAATATCGTTACTTGGTAATGGCGAATTATCTTTTGTAAAATGAAAAATAGTACGTTGACCATCTGGAGAAAAATAGAATAAACCATTATCTAGAGTGGCAATCCATTTGTTGTTAGAATCGTCTACTTCTATATCTGTAATATACTGTTGATATAACAGCTCGCTTGCCTCGCCATTATCTAAAACTATAATTTCCTCTACAATTGGATTTCCATTTACATATTCTTCAGGACTATAAATTACTCTAAGACCTTTAGATGTGCCAAACCAAATTTGGTTATTATTATCTGCCTTTACGGTTCTTATAGAATTAGATGGTAAATTATTTTCTATTCCTCTTAAATTATTAAATGTATTATCTCCATTTCCTTCTTTATAACTTATTAAACCATAACCATGAGAACCAAGAAACAAATTACCATTATTATCAAATTCTATGTCGCCATAACCTAGATTACTTACTGGTGGCGATATTATAGTTCCTAAAGAATAGCTTGTCCAATTGCCATTTTGAAACCTATTTAAACTTTGATCTACTCTAGAATTTACAACCCAATAATCTCCATTTTTATCGTATGCAGAAGCAAGTGGCAAATGCACCTCAGAAAATAATGGTAATAAAGAACTGTTTTGACTGTTGTATTTTTCTATTACTTGTTGTCCTTCTATTTCTATAACACCAAACCAGTACGAGCTTAATAAAATATTATTAGCATTTAAAGGATTTATACTAATGTGGGTTAAGTACCTTGGATTTGGTACTGAAGCAGCAATTGAATCATATGGAATTTTTTTCCATTCATTATTAAATAAATGGCTAATTCCACTACGTTGTACAGATGAAGTTAATCCGTAAGTTCTAGAATGTCCTCCATGTGTTCCCCATAAATGACCGGCTAATATTTCTATTTTAAAAAAACGATTTAAAAGTGGCGAATTTGGATGAATAGCTTGAAATTCTTGTGGATTAGACGGACTACTTTTTAACATTCCATAGGCTTCTTTTCCTAAAGGTTGATTAGCGGTAGTTCCAATATATATAGTATTATCTGGAGCTAAAACAGATGAAGAATAGCTTGTATTATTGTAATTAACAGCTAAATATTCTTGAGCCATTGCTAAAGCTGTAGTAAAAATACGCACTCTTTTAAAAGTAGTTACTGCAATACTTGTTAGTGTAGACGATATTCCTAAAATTGGTTCTGGCAATAATAAAACAGATGTTGCTACTAAATCTGTTATACTATAAATTCTGTTACCATTAACAGCCAATAAACTAGTTTCTGTTTTTAATATATTGGTCCATTCTCCTGGTAAATTACCAGCTTGCCATTGGCTGGAGTCTATTAAGTTAGGATTAGACACTAATCCTCTTTTAAAATCTTGCTCTGTAGCTGCGTATAAGTAATCTCCAAGAACAACGGTTTGGTTTACAGCAATTTGAGAATTCCCAACTCCAATAAAATAAGTGTCACCAAACTCTTCTGCATCCACAAAAAAAACAGAAATTCCAAAATCTGCGGATATATAAATAAGATCTCCAACAATATTAAAATCGTTAATTTTCTTTCTTGTGGGTAAAATAGTAGGCTTATTTAAAATATCTACAACAGAGAATGTTGTTTTATCAATTTCGTTATAAATCTGAATTAAACCTGTATCATAACCAATATAAAGCTTATTATTTGAAGCTGTATAATTAAGTGTTGTAATATTATCTCCAGAAAGACCTTGTATTGTTGTTATAGTAGTAATTTCGTTTGTAACTTTATTATAAGAAAATATAGCATTCTCTGTGGCTGCATATATGTTTTCATTAGACTGCGCAAATGCCTGTATATCTAAATATGAAAAATGTTCATTCCACGAATCGTTAAAATTTTGAGCATTTATAAAACTACTAAAAATTAAAAATACTAATACTATTATATGCTTAGGTAAAGCCATTTTAATAATTACGTTGTGTTAGGTATATTTAAACCAAAAATACTATTATTTATTGTACTTTTGAATACCTTTTTAATTGAAATATGCTTTTTACACATCCCATATTTTTATATGTTTTTTTACCTTTAATTTTAAGTTGTTACTTTTTATCCCCAAAAAAGCTAAAAAATAGTGTTCTTTTATTATTTAGTCTTTTCTTTTATGCTTTTGGCGAGCAAAAATTTATTATCTTAATTATTGCTTCAGCAGTAGTAGATTTCTTTTGCGGATTAATTATATCTAAAAACCATAAAAAAGCAGGATTATATCTCTCAATAATATTTAACCTATCTATCTTATTTTATTTTAAGTATTCAGATTTCTTTTATAGCAACCTAAGTTATGGCTTTCCTTTTCTAGACTTAGATACTAATAAGTTTGCATCTGTAGGTTTACCTATTGGAATAAGTTTTTTTACGTTTCAAACAATGTCTTACACCATAGATGTTTATCGTGGCAAGGTTAAAGCGTCAAGTAATTTTATAAACTTCTTAACTTATGTCTCTTTTTTTCCGCAATTAATTGCAGGTCCAATTGTAAGGTATTCTGAAGTAGAAAAACAATTAAAAAAAAGATCTATAACTTTAAACAGTTTTTATAATGGAGCAGAACGCTTTATTATTGGGCTTTCTAAAAAGCTTCTTATTGCCAATAATTGCGCTTATATAGCAGATAATATTTTTAATTTACCCGAGAACGAAATATCTATGCTAACAGCTTGGATTGGAGCAATTGCTTATGCTTTGCAAATATATTTTGATTTTTCGGGATATTCTGATATGGCAATTGGTTTAGGTAAACTTTTTGGATTTAATTTCCCCGAAAATTTTAATCTTCCATACACATCAAAATCTATTAAAGAGTTTTGGCAGAGATGGCACATTACATTGTCTAAATGGTTCAAAGATTATGTATATATTTCGTTAGGTGGCAATAGAGTCTCAAAAAACAGAACTTACTTAAACTTAATAATTGTATTTATAGCCACAGGTTTTTGGCATGGTGCGAATTGGACTTTTATAGCATGGGGTTTTTGGCATGGTGGCTTTTTAATTTTGGAAAAAATATTTCTAGAAAAAAAACTAAATGGTATGCCAAAAATAATTTCGCATTTTTATTGCCTCTTTATTGTATTAATTGGCTGGGTTATATTTAGAAGTCACACCATTTTAGACGCTAAACATTTCATAATCAACTTATTTAATTTTAAAAAACCTGTTAACATAGAATTGTTGTATTATTATTTAAATAAGGAGTCAATAATTGCTATTTGTTTTGGGATATTATTTTCTTTACCTATTTCTAAATATTTTAAAAAATCAAAAACGCTATATAAATTTAAACCTTTCGTTTTAATTTTACTGCTAATAATTTGCAGTTTCTATGTTGCAGCAGGCACTTATAATCCATTTATTTATTTTAGATTTTAACTATGAGTAATTCTATTTTACATAAAAAAATTACACTTATTATTATTGGATTATTAATAATAACACCAACATTGCTTTTTATTTCAAAAAAAAATAATGTTACCTACAATTTAAGAAAACCAAAACAAGCTTATTCAAAAGCAAAAAATAACTACATAAAGAAATATGGTCTTAAAGAAAATTTATTAAAAGGTTATCTTAATTTTAAATTAGATTTACTAAAAGACAATCCACTTCCTTTTCAAATTATAAAAGGAAAAAAAGAGTGGCTATTTTTAGGGAACAGTTATGAGAACAGCTTTGACAATGCTTTTGGAAACAACCAGTTTAATCAAGAAGAATTAACACTAATAACAACTAATTTAAATAAGATTAAAGCATATCTAGATTCTAAAAATATTGATTTTCACTTAGTAATTGCTCCAGATAAAAATCAAATATACTCAGAATTCCTTCCATATCAACTTAAAAAAAACAAAACTAAATGTGCTATACTTTTAGATAAATTAAAAAAAGAAACTTCTATTAACGCCTTTAGTTTGCATACAACACTACTAAACAATAAAAATAAAGAAACACTTTATTACAAAACAGATTCGCATTGGAATACTTATGGCGCTTTTGTTGGTTACAAAGAAATTATATCTAAACTAAATACAACTAAAAATATAATTACAGAAACTCTTGATAACTACTTAATAACTAAGACTAAAGACTATACCGGAGATTTATCAGTAATAATACAATCCAAAAATAAAGTAGAAAGATTTTCTTTTAAAAGGAAAGAAAAAATAGACATAGACACACTAAGTTATAATCTTTCATTAAAACATTTTAAAAAC
>CALJFB010000031.1 GCA_938073895.1 uncultured Flavobacteriaceae bacterium | reverse complement strand
TTAAGATACCACCCTTGCTTTTTTAGGGGTTTTGAAAGGTACTATTTAATTATAGTGCCTTTTTTTATGCTTAATTTTTTCTATTTACTGTCAACTTTACTGTCAATTTTACTGTCAGTTTCAGCAGTTTTTACTGTCAGTTTTGTGTATATTTGGTATCTAACCTTGTTAGTTTTTAAATAAAAAGTTAAGAATATCAACTGGATAACACTCAATTAAAACACTCTTAAACCCTTTGTATACTTGAGTTTAAAGCAAAAAAAAGAGTAACCATTTCTGATTACTCTTGTAGTAGCGGGAGTTGGACTCGAACCAACGACCTTCGGGTTATGAGCCCGACGAGCTACCTACTGCTCTATCCCGCGATATAAAATTTGAAATGCGCTACTTAGCTTTTAACTTATGGCTCATAATACCAACCTTTGCGTTTCCGACTGCAAATATACAATCCTTTTTTAATTAAACAAGTGTATTTTTAAAATTATTGTTCAATATTTTCCGATTGAAAGCTAATTAGCTCATTATCTTGAAACTGCGGTGTTACTTCAATTGGGTTACAACAAACTTCGCAATCTTCTACATAAGTTTGTTGTCTAATACTTGTATCTAAAAGCATAGAAATATCTTCCCAACAATACGGACATTGAAAAATGTGTTCAAACATAGTTTTAAAATTCTGAGTTAAGTAATTCTCCAGATAATTGTAAAACAAGTAGTTCAGATAATTTGGCATTATATTTTGCCTGTGTCTGACTTAACTCTGCATTCAATAAATTTAATTGAGCTTGTCTAAACTCAATAGAATTAACTTGCCCAATTTTGAATTTTTCTTGAGTTCTTTCAAAATTACTTTGCGCCGTTTTTATATTATCTTCTTGAATTTGAAAGATCAACAATTTATTAGAATAATCATCCCAAGCATTATTAAAATTTCTATCTATATCATACAAAATACGTTCTTTTTCAAGTTTCTGTGTTTCAATGTTAAGTTTTGCGTTTTTAACTTTGGTAATTGTAGATCCGCCATCAAATAAATTCCAACTTAAATTTATGCCACCAGATAATCCTGTGTTTGTAGAAACATCTAAGAAAGAAGCTGCATTGTTATTGTTTTTATTCCATCCGTAAGTTCCTGTTAATCCTACGGTTGGCAAAAATCCGGACTTGTTTGCTTTTAAGCTTAATTGGTTTATTAAAATCGCTTTATCGGTTTGTAATAAGGCGGTATTTCTAAACTTAGAACTTTCTAATAACTGATTTTTATTATCAATAATTTTAATATCAAGGTTTGTATCTACATTATAATTCGATGGTAGTTTATTTCCTAAAATAAAGTTTAAATCGCGCTTAGCATTGTTTAATTGCTGTTTTGTGTTTATAATATTTATACTGTCGTTATTAATATCTACTTGTGCATTTAAAACTACAAGTTTTGTGTTTTGCCCATATTTAAACTGATATTCCGAACGTGCTAATCGGTCTTTAGAAATGGCTTTTGTTTCTTCTAAAGCTTCTAAGTTTTCAGATAGTTGAGCCACATTGTAATATGTAGAAAACAACTCAATTATAGTGTTTTCAATAGTTGCTCTTGCTTCAAGCTCAGACAAATTGTACTGTTCTTTTAACTGCTTGTAATTGTAATGTCTTCCTAAGCCATCAAAAAGTGTATAGTTTAAATTTAAAGATGCGTTATATCTCGAACTTTCTGCTCCATTTAGCGAAGTTATTCTACCATCTGCAAATTCTGCAACTGTGTCGTCTAAATTATAAGTTCCACCTGCATTCCCAGTAACAGTTGGTAGAAATCCAGAGTTTAGTATAGACGAATTATTCTTAGCAATTTCTACGGCTTGATTAGATATTTGTATGCCGTAATTGTGTTCTAAAGTAAGTTCTATAGCTTTTTTAGGTGAAATTAATTCCTGAGCCATCATGTTTTGAAAACCAAGAATAATACCAAGTGCTATAACTTTTTTAATGTTCATTTTCATCTTTTTGTTCTTTAATAGCACGTTCAACTTCTTCTTTTGTAACCTCTTTTCCTGTAATTAACCATTTTGTGTTTTTCTTAATAGAGTTGCTAAAAGCCAAGAAAAGCGGCAACACTAATAAGGTAAGTATAGTGGCATAAGCAATTCCAAAAGAGATAGAAATAGCCATAGGTTTTAAAAATTGTGCTTGTCTGCTTTTTTCTAAAAGTAAAGGCGCTAAACCTGCAACTGTAGTTAAAGATGTTAGAAATATAGCTCTAAATCTAGACTTTCCAGCTTCTAAAAGTGCTTGATCAAAGTTTAAGCCTTCTTTTAGATTACTATTAAATTTACCAATTAGTACCAATCCATCATTTACCATAATACCTATTAGCGCAATAATTCCTAAAAGCGATAAGATATTAACTGGAAATCCTAAAATCCAATGTCCCCAAGCTACTGCAGTTAAACTAAATGGAATTAATAATAGTAATAAAATAGGCTGACTATAACTTCTAAATGTAAATGCAATAGTGATATAAATTAATAATAGAATTGGAATTCCTGCTTTTTTAAGTGACGAAGATAGTTTGCTTGCTTCACGATTCTGACCTTCAAAAGATGCTGAAATTGTTGGGTATTTAGAATGAATTTCTTCTAAGGTACTGTTTTTTAAATCATCTATAATATCTGTTGCACTTTGAGTAGGATCTTTTAGATCTGCCGAAACCTGAATTTCTCTTTGTCCTTCTAAATGATTAATAGCAACATCTCCACGAACAATAGAGTAACTTGCAATGTCTTTTAAATTAACACGTTCTCCAGATGGCGTAACAATACGCATATTGTCTAAATTGTTAATAGAAGATCTGTTGTTTCTATTATATCTTACCCAAACTCTAATTTCGTCTTGTCCACGTTGAAAACGCTGTGCTTGTACTCCAAAGAATCCAGCACGAACCTGACTCATAATTGTTCTTAAATCCAAGCCTAATAAATACGCACTTTCTTTAAGTTCTAAACGAATTTCTTTAATACCAGCGGGATCGTTATCTGTAATATCTTTAAGTAGTGGGTTTTTTTCTAAAACACTTTTAAGTTCAATCTTAGCAGCTTTTAGTTCATCTATATTATTACTTAATAAAGATACAGAAACTGGGCTACCACCAAAATTTCCACCAGAACCAAAACTTAAACTTTCTGTACCAATAACTGGACCTACTAATTCTCTTAATCTATTAGCAACTAAAGACGATTTTATGGCATCTGGACGTTCTTCTCCTGGAAGCATATTTATTTGTAGTCTTGCGCTAGAGCCACTACTTAGGGTTAGAATAGTGTTCTCAAATAATTCTTTATTAGTGTCTTTTAAGTACTTTTCTGTTAATTCTGTATTTACTATAAACGCTTTTTCCTCGATCATAGAAATTATAGAATCGGTTACTTTTTCGTTTGTACCGTTTGGCATTTCTAAAGAAATTGTAACTCTATCACTTGCAATACTTGGAAATAAAGTTACACCAATAATTCCGCCACCAATAGAGCCAAAAGTTAAGACTAATAGACCTACAAATATTCCTAACGATAAGAGTTTAAAGTCTAAAACAAAATGTAATGCTGGAGTATAAACTTTGTCTCTTAAATAGCTCATTATTTTATCTCCAAACCGATTTATAACACGCAGTTTTTTAAAAATTTGTTGCAGTTTAGATGGGTTTTGCTCTTCAACTTGAGGTCTTAAAGCTTTAGAATGTGCTAAATGTGCAGGAAGAATAATTAAGGCCTCAACTAAAGAAACAACTAGTGTAAGAATTACAATTACAGAAACTTCGCTAAAAAACTCTCCAATTCTACTATCTAAAAATAAGAAAAGCGAAAAGGCTAGGAGCGTAGTTATAATTGCAGATACTACAGGCGGAATTACTTCCATTGTACCATCTATTGCTGCTTGAACTGGTGTTTTTCCTTTTTCGTAATGTTGATAAATGTTTTCTGCAATTACAATACCATCATCTACTAAAATACCTATAACTATTATCATTCCAAAAAGAGATAATACATTTATGGTAACATCAAACTGACCTGCAAACATAAACATTCCTAAGAACGAAATTGGTAAACCAAAAGCCACCCAAAAAGCCAATCTTGTATTTAAAAATAATGATAAAAAAACCAAAACTAATAACATACCAACAATAGCATTTTCTGCTAAAAGTGCAGTTCGTTGAGTTAATGTTATAGATAAATCTCTTACAATATTTAATTGTACGTTATTGTGTTGTTGGTTATACGTTTTTATGTATTCTTTTGCTTTTTCGGCAGAAGACATTAAATCTTCTGTATTTGTACTTGTTATAGTAACATTTACAGCCAAATTTTGATTAAAGTAAGTTGCATTTGGTGTTTCGGAAAAACGATCTCTTATAATAGCAACATCTTTTAATCTTACAACTTTTCCGTCTGGAGTTGCTTTTACTATAATATTAGAAAGTTCGTTTCCATAATAAGATTTGTTGTTTGCACGAATTAAAAATTCTTCGGCATCTGTTTTAATTGTTCCTCCAGTAACTAAAATATTGGCAGCTGCTACAGCTTTAGATACGTCTGTAAAAGAAATATTAAAGGCTAATAAATTAGCTTCGTTTACAGCAATTTCAATTTCTTCTGCAGGATAACCAGATATTTCAATTTGCGAAATTCCGTCTATAGCACGTAAATCGTTTTCAACATCTCTACCTAATTGTTTTAAGGTTTTTAATGGCACATTTTTTCCGCTTAATGCAAAAGATATGGTTTCTCTAACTTCTTCGTTTTTAGAAACAACTAAAGGTTCCATTCCTGTTGGAAAACTAGGAACTCTGTCTACTGCATTTTTTACTTCAAGGAGCATAAAATCTATGTTTTCTCCTTTTTCAATTTCTACAGTTATAGTTCCGCTATTTTCTCTAGATACAGATGTTACGCGATCTATACCTTGCAATCCTTTTAAATTGTCTTCTATTTGAAGCACAATTCCTTCTTCAATTTCTTGTGGCGATGCTCCAGGATAGGTTACAGAAATATTAATAATTTTAGAATCTACCAACGGAAAAAAGGACGATTTTAATGATAACATTCCAATAACTCCAAAAACAAAAAATGCTAAAATAAAAACATTTACTGCAACGTGGTATTTTATAAAGTAACTTATAAGTTTTCTCATTAGTTATTAATGTCTTTAGAGGTTTTTTCTTGATAAGCTTTTACTAGCATTCCTGCATAAGCTCCAGGAACAGGTCTTTTTAAAATAATAGTACTGTTTGGTACGTTTTTTAAGACCATTTTAGTTTCAGAAAAATGAATAGGTTTTACATTTATAACATCTAACAAGCTGTCTTTTAAAACATAAATTTGATTATTGTCTAGAAGTAAGTTTCTATCAATTTCTATTGCATTTGCTTCGTTTTTAGCATCTAAAACCGCTTCTAAGTATTGTCCTTCTTTTAAAGCTTTATGTCTAACTTCTATAAAGGCAGTAATGGTTTGTGAGGTTGCATCTATTTTTCCGTTTACTCTAGATACTTTTCCTGTGTAAGTTTCAGTTTTATCAAGATTATTTAAGGTTACAGATTCTCCAACTTTTAATAGGTTTGCAAAACTTTTACTAATAGCAACTTCCATTTCGTAAACAGATGAATCAATAAATTCTCCTAATTTTTGTCCGTTTCTAACTAAAGAACCTTTGGTTACAAGCGCTTCTGTTACAATACCATTAAATGGTGCGTAAATATTATATTTGGCTAAACGTTGTTCTAAGTTTTTAACATTATAATATGTGCTTATTATGCCTCTACCAGTAATAAAGTAGTTTTCCTTGTTAGATGTTATTTCTGGTAATTCTGGTGTTGTTTTCTTTAGGTCAAAATTATTTAAATAGGTTTGCCATTTTGTAAAAACTTCTGGAAAGTCTAACCTTAAATCTGGCATAATTGCAGCAATCTCGTTATATAAATTACTTTTAGAAGATTGTACGCTTGCATAATATTCGTTTGCATTAATTCTTAGTAATGCTTGCCCTTTTTTAAACGTTTGTCCTGGTTTAAATAAATTGCTTCCGCCATTAAAAAGACCTTGAACTTCCGAGTATAATTCTATACGGTTTTTAGCCACTAATATACCGTTTGCTGGTATAGAAATGTTTATGGTTTTATTTTTAACCGTATCTGTAAATACTGTTTTAACTACTTTTTTTACAACTGGTTTTGGCTTTTTCTTATTATCTATTAAAGATTTAGCTGTAAAAACTGAGGCAATAATTAGAAAGATTCCAATTACCGATAAAATTATTTTGCGCATACTAAAGGTGTTTTACTTTGGATGCGAAATTACCTTTTACCTTGCGTCTATAATGTTAAATAAAACTTAATATTTAGTCTTCTAATTCTAAAAGTTCCATAGTTATCTCTTCCCAGGAATCTGTAAGTTTTGCTAATTTATCTTTTTTAGCTTGATAGTTGTTAAAGAAATCTGGTTTAGAAACCACTTGGTCGTAATTTGTGGCTAATTCTACATCAATTTCTTTAATTTCTTTTTCAAGAGTATTAATTTTAGATTCGGTATT
Source organism: uncultured Flavobacteriaceae bacterium (assembly GCA_938073895.1). Lineage (GTDB taxonomy): Bacteria > Bacteroidota > Bacteroidia > Flavobacteriales > Flavobacteriaceae > Aurantibacter. Next base: position 22,973 of record CALJFB010000031.1, on the reverse strand, counting down.
ACTTAACTTATTGTTTAAAGATTTTAATTTCTTTTGATCTTCGTAGGATTGTTTATTTTTTTCTTTAGGTGTTGTTTTTACAACGGTACGTTTTTCTACTTCACGTAAGTTTTCAACATTACGTTGCTCTAGGTAATAATCAATATCGCCTAAGTATTCTTTAATGTTATTGTCTTTAAACTCGTAAACTGTTTCTGTTAAGCCTTGTAAGAAATCTCTATCGTGAGATACTAAAAGCAAAGTACCTTCAAAACGTTTTAAGGCATCTTTTAATACATTTTTAGATTTAATATCTAAGTGGTTGGTAGGCTCATCCATTACCAAAACATTAAAAGGTTGTAACATTAATTTAGCCAAGGCTAAACGGTTACGTTCTCCTCCAGAAAGTACGCGTACATATTTTTCGGCTTCTTCTCCTCTAAATAAAAACGAGCCTAAAATATCTCTAACTTTACTTCTGTTAGTTTCGTTAGCAGCATCAATCATAGTATCTAAAACAGTTTTAGTTCCATCTAAATATTCTGCTTGGTTTTGCGCAAAATATCCAATTTGTACATTATGTCCTAGTTTTAGTGCGCCATCGTATTCTAGATCGCCAACTAATATTTTTGCTAACGTAGATTTTCCTTGTCCGTTTTGTCCAACAAAAGCGGTTTTAACATTACGTTCTATATTTAAATCTACTTTAGATAAAACAGTTTTTTTGCCGTAGTTTTTAGAAACGCCTTCAGCCTCAATAACAATTTTTCCTGGAGTTACAGAAACTGGGAAATTTAAAGTCATTACACTATTATCGTCTTCGTCTACCTCAATTCTATCTACTTTATCTAATTTTTTAATTAAAGATTGTGCCATAGTTGCTTTACTAGCTTTGGCTCTAAACTTCTCGATTAATTTCTCGGTTTGTTCAATCTTTTTTTGCTGATTTTTTTGCGATGCTAATTGTTGCTCACGTAATTCTTTTCTTAAAACTAAGTATTCTGTGTAAGGTTTAGCATAATCGTAAATTCTACCTAAAGAAATTTCAATAGTTCTATTGGTAACATTATCTAAAAACATTTTATCGTGAGATACAATTGCAACTGCACCAGAATAGTTTTTTAAAAAGCCTTCTAACCAAATAATAGATTCAATATCTAAGTGGTTGGTAGGTTCATCTAGAAGTAATAAATCGTTATTTTGAAGTAATAATTTTGCTAATTCTATACGCATACGCCAACCACCAGAAAAAGTATCGGTAAGTTTATCAAAATCTTCACGTTTAAAACCTAAACCTTGTAATATTTTCTCAGTTTCACCTTGGTAATTATAACCGCCTAAAATTTCATATTGATGCTGAAAATCGTTCATATCAATCATTAACTGATTATAACTTTCCGATTCGTAATCTGTTCTATCTGCTAATTCAAAGTTAATTTGTTCTAATTTAGCTTCAAGAATTTTAATTTCTACAAAAGCTTGATAAGATTCCTCCAAAACAGTTCTTCCTAAAACAAAGTCAATATCTTGCTTTAAAAAACCAATTTTAAGCTCTTTATCTCCAGCAATTTGTCCTGTATCTGGTTCTAATTCTTTAGATAAAATTTTAAGCATTGTAGATTTACCTGCACCATTTTTACCAATTAAACCAACTCTGTCTCCAGGAACAAGTTTAAAGGTAATGTCTTCGAATAGATATTCGCCTTGAAAAGAAATAGATAGATTATGGATATTAAGCATAGTTAAGTGACTTTTGTTACATTATACTAAAATGGTATTTTGTAACTTTGTACAATAAGAGATCTTAGTTTTAAGATTGCAAAAGTACACAATTTATATGTTTAAAAAAGGATCTAAGTTATACGGAATTTTAAAAGGTGTTTGTCCAAAATGTCATCACGAAAGTATGTACACAAATCCAAACCCATATGCGGTTACTCAACTTTTTGAAATGCAGGACAACTGCAGTCATTGTAACACAAAATACAAAATGGAACCATCGTTTTTTTACGGTTCTATGTATGTAAGTTATGCCGTTGGTATTGCCTTTGCAGTGGCCGCTTTTGTAATAAGTTATTTGTTTTTAGGAAGTTCTCTAAAAGTAGCTTTTGTTGCAATTGTAGCTGTAATGTTTATTTTTTATCCTGTAATTATTAGAGTTTCTCGTAATATTTGGATTAATCTATTTATGAGTTACGACAAGAATTTAGATTAGACCCTAAATTTCTATATTAAATTTTTATCTAATCAATAAAAATTAATCTAAGTTTTTTCTAAGCTTTTATTAATGTAAATCATTTTTTTTATAGCGTTACCTAAAGGTCGCGTTATCCGTTATATCTTTTTTTGCCATTTGCTAAAGCAAAAAAAGGATGCCACTTTTACCGCTAACGCAAAATTAGTGTATTTAGCCATGCTTGTTTTGTAAACTTTAAAAACAATTTAATAATGAAAAAAATAGTAATTTTAAGTAGTTGTATTGCATTATTATGCTCTTGCAATAACAGTCCTAAAAATATAGATCGAGAGCTTTCTAAGCAAGAAATTATTAGCTTAAACGCTATAAAAACCTTGTCAAAACCTGAAGGAGATTTAATATTAACAAACACATGTTACGCGTGTCACAACCCAAAATCTAACTCGCACGATAATATGCTTGCGCCACCATTAGCAGGAATAAAAAATAAATATTTAAAAACTTACCCAACAAAAGACTTATTTGTAGCTCAAGTCTCCGATTATATTTTTAATCCAACCCAAGAAAATGCTTTAATGAAAGGCCCAATTAAACGATTTGGTTTAATGCCAAAAATAGGTTTATCAAAAAAAGAAGCACAAGAAATAGCACTTTTTATTTATAATAATAAGTTACAAGTACCTTCTTGGTTTCCAAAACATTTTGAAGACAAGCATAATAAAAAGTGGGAAGATAATTCTTCTAAATAATTTATTACTATTCTTTAATATCCAGATTACTATTGTAATAGAATCTATTTTAAGGCGTAATTATAATTTCTGCTTTTAGTGTTTTAAAATTATGTAGAATTTTATTCGACAACTTCTTGACTGCGCTCAAAGAGGCAAATAAAAATGGGTGCTTTGTTTTAATAAGACAAATAAAAAATCTAAACCTTATTAAACCTATTACTATTAATTTCTAAGTTTAGTGCAATATTATTTTCAATTAAATTAAAAAGAGCTTTAGCAACATAAGGCGCAATCATAACGCCACGTGCACCTAAGCCATTTAAAACATAATAGTTTTTATGGGTTTTGTGTTGGCCTACTAATGGTTTATGGTCTATTACAGTTGGTCTAATTCCAGCGGTGTGATTTACAACATCAAACTTAGCAGAGGTAATTTTAGCTAATTTTTCTACAAGTTCTAATTTTCTAGATTCGGTAATTGTATTGGTTTTTTCTACTTTTTCAAACGTTGCGCCAATACGATATAAGTCGTTACCTAACGGAATTATAAATATTGAGGATTTTACAATTTTGGTAAGGTTTAAATCTGGTGCTTTAACTGTAATATATTCACCTTTTAACCCATCAAGAGGTAAATTATTAAAAAACGGATTTTCCTTTAAACCGTAACCTTCTGCAAACACAATGTGTTTAGCTTCTATGTCTTTATAAGTTACTGAGTTTTTGTTGTTAATAATACTATTATATTCAAATAATTCTGTAGAAAATAATTGGTTGTCTTTAAGTTGTTTTTTATACTTTAAGACTAATGTTTTAGTATCAATTCTTCCTGTATGTAAAACTTCGCCAAAACCTAAAGGTGCATTTATATTTGCATTTGTATTTGGTTTAAAGTCTACAGACATAAACTCCGCTAATTCAGGTTTTTTTAATGCTTTTAGCCACGTTTTTTGTTCTTTTTCGTAATGAAATAGTCTGTTAATAGGAATGCTGTAATCTAATCTATTGTTAAGTTTGTTTTCTAATATTTTATATTTAGGCAAAGCTAAATCTAATTGCTCACGACTGCGCCAAACCTTAGTAAATCTATTAAGAATAACCGGATTATATAATCCACCAGCAACGGATGATGATGTTTGAGAATTATTATCAAAAACAAAAAAAGTCTTATTATTTGCTTTTAATTCTTCGCAAAATGCTATGCCTGCCAAACCGCAACCTACTATAATATAATCTGTTTTCATAGGTGTAAAGATAATTGGTTTTTGTTAGATTTTGTTTCCTATATATTAATTTGAAAGCCTTATTGGGGTTTTAAAAATCTTGTAGGTACAAAATACTAATTATAGAATAAATTAAAAATAAAAAAGGAATCAACATTGTGATTCCTTTTTATTACTATAAGATTCTTACTTGGTAGAAATTTTTAAACTATTTCAATAAATAAGCCATTGTCAGTTTTTTCGACTTTGGCTAAGGTGTTTTTAGTTAATTCTTTAATGGCTTTATCCCATTTTTTGTTACTTAAACCAACTTGACCTTTTAAAGTATCTAATTCTGTTTTTGTTACTTTAGTTAAAAGTTCTAAAATAGCTTTAGCATCTTCCGAAATTGCTAAGGCTTTCTTTTCTGGTTTCATTTGAGGGAAAAATAAAACTTCTTGTATAGATTGGTTGTTGGTTAAGAACATAATAAGTCTGTCCATTCCAATTCCCATTCCAGATGTTGGTGGCATTCCGTATTCTAAAGCACGTAAAAAGTCTTCGTCTATAAATTCTGTAGCTTCGTCGTCTCCTTTTTGAGCTAATTTTAATTGGTGCTCAAAACGTTCGCGTTGGTCTATTGGATCGTTAAGTTCAGAATAGGCATTTGCTATTTCTTTACCGCAAACCATTAGTTCAAAACGTTCTGTTAGTTCTGGATTATCTCTGTGCTCTTTACAAAGTGGCGACATTTCTTTTGGGTAATCTGTAATAAAAGTTGGTTGTATATAGTTGCCTTCACATTTTTCTCCAAAAATTTCGTCAATAAGTTTTCCTTTACCCATTGTAGCGTCTACTTCAATTCCCATGCCTTTAGCAGCATTAAAAATTTCAGTTTCCGTTTTTCCTGTAATATCAAAACCGGTAAATTCTTTAATAGAATCTGCCATTGTTATACGTTTGTATGGCGCTTTAAAGCTTACCTTATGTTCTCCAAATGTAGCTTCTGCAGTTCCGTTTACCGCAATAGCACAATGTTCTAATAATTTTTCGCAGAAATCCATCATCCAGTTGTAGTCTTTATAAGCTACATAAATTTCCATTGCTGTAAATTCTGGATTGTGTGTTCTATCCATTCCTTCGTTACGGAAGTTTTTAGAAAACTCGTAAACACCATCAAAACCACCAACAATTAATCGTTTTAGGTAAAGTTCGTTAGCAATTCTCATGTATAATGGAATATCTAAACTGTTGTGGTGTGTTATAAATGGTCTAGCCGCAGCTCCACCAGGAATTGGTTGCAAAATTGGTGTTTCCACTTCAAAATAACCAGACTCGTTAAAGAAATTACGCATAGCGTTAAATAACTTTGTGCGTTTTACAAACACTTCTTTTACGTGAGGATTTACAGCTAAATCTGCATATCGTTGTCTGTAACGCATTTCTGGATCTACAAAAGCATCGTGTTCTTTTCCGTCAGCATCTACTTTTGGTAATGGTAACGGTTTTAGAGCTTTACTTAATAATTTAAAATTCTTTACTAATACTGAAATTTCTCCAACTTGAGTTGTAAAAACCTCACCTTCAATACCAATAAAATCTCCTAAGTCTAATAATTTTTTAAATAAATCATTGTAAAGCATTTTATCTTCTCCAGGACAAATCTCGTCTCTGTTAAAGTACACTTGTATTCTGCCTTCACTATCTTGAATTTCTCCAAAACTTGCTTTACCTTGAATTTTCTTACGCATTAAACGACCGGCAATTATAACTTTTTTTCCTTCGGTATAAGTTTCCTTAATCTGTTTGGAATTATTATTTACTGGATATAAATCGGCTGGATAAGGATTAATCCCTAAATCACGAAGCTTACTTAGTTTTTCTCGTCTTACTAGTTCTTGTTCAGATAATTGCATTAGAATAAATTTAAGCAACAAAATTACGTTTTTTAGTAGAACTATTAAACATACTTTATGTGTTTTTTAATAAGGGAAATTTAGAGGTGATTTTAAATGAAATAAGACTTAAGTTTAGAGTAATTAGCAAAGACTGAAATGGGAACTTAGGAGTTATGAATTGAGTTGTCTTTCTAGGTCTTTTTTTTTGAACTGACAGGTTTGGTTAAGAAGTCTAGGTTTGGTTTGAAGTTTTAAGATATTTAAAATAAGTAAAGCTGTAAGTATTAAGTATTTTTTTCTAAATGAAAAAGGTAACTGCAACAACATTTTATAATGTACAACTGCAATTACCTTTAGAAATTAGATTGTTTTTTAGCTTTTAGCTACAATTTTTCCTTTTATGGTAAGTCTTTGTAAAGCTTCTTCTGCATTAGACATTACAGTTATGGTTTTTGTAAATTGTCCCATTCTGTTAGTATTGTAAGTAATATCTATACTTGCAGATTCTCCAGGTAAAATTGGTTTTTTAGGATAGTTTGGAACCGTACAACCGCAAGATGTTTTTACTTTTGAAATTAAAACCGGCGCTTTTCCTGTGTTTGTAAACGTAAACACTCTAAGTTTATCTGTTCCTTTTTCTACCGTACCGTAATCTATAACATTGGTTTTAAAGGTTAGAATACCAAGTGCTTTGGCGTTGTCTGGATTTTGAGCAAAACTAAAACTTGTAATACTTAATGCTACTAAAAGCATAAGGCTTAAAATTGAAGATTTAACTGTTTTCTTGTTTTCTAATACTACATTTTTCATAATAAATTGTTTATGTGATTAATACCAGACAAACTTCTTGAAAATCAAAGTGTATTTTATAAAAAACGGGTTGGAAATTAGGGTCTAGACCCTAGGTTGAATTTTGAAACTACTTGTTAAATAGCTGTTTTAGCTCTGCGCGAGAAGATGCATTTACTTTTTTATAAATGTTGTTTATGTGAGATTTTATGGTGCTAAGACTTACAAAAAGCACTTCGGCAATCTCTTTATTGGTTTTGTTTTCTAATATAAGGTCTAAAACTGTTTGTTCTTGTTTGGTTAAATCGGCTTTTGCTTGAGTTTTAGAATAGTGTTTTTGCTTTTTAGAGTTAAGGTATTGCCATAAATTTATAGTTAAAGATATTAATAGCAGAAATAAAAGTATGTATTTTATTTCTAAGGTATAAAATCTTTTTTTTGTTGTCTGAGAGAAATTATCCATATTAATTTCTCGTTCGTATTGTTTTGTATAACTAGAATTTGGATAAGTAATTTTTAAGCGATTAAGTAATTCTGTATAATAATTATTTGTCTTCAAATCTTCTAAATAATACGAATGAAAAGGCTTTGTTCTATCCGATAAAAATGAATAAACATAAAGTTCAGCTAAAGGTTCATTTAATTCTTCGCCAAAATCCTGAAGCGTTTTAAACCACTTTTTATTATTTAATTTTCGGTTGGCATTACTGTTGTATTCGGAATACGAAAAATTCATTTCTTCAATTAAACCGTCAATTTTTATTATTGCAGAGTTTTTTGAATTGTTAGACGAAATATGGCAAAACATTTGTGCATCAAATGACAATGGAAATTTTATGCTATCTGTACTTTTTGCTATAAATAAAATATCCTTGCTGTCTTTACAATGTCCTGTAAAATGGTTTTCGTCTAAATTATCGTCACTACAATTATCTACGTGTAATTTGTAAAATTGATGTGTTGGTTCTAATAAATTGCCAGAAAACTCAAAATGTCCTAAGCTATCTGTTGTAGTTTTAGATATAATTTCTTCATTATTTGTGCCGTGTAGCGTTCTATAATTTTCTACAACAGATAAATAGACATTGTTCTGCCAAGTGTTATTATCTATAAGACCTTCAAATTTATGTTGCGCATTTATAGATAACGACACAAAAAATAGAATAACAAAAGATGGCAAATATTTCATACCACTAAAATAGTATTTATTATTAAAACATAATTAGATGTGTAACAAAATACAGAAAACGACGTCCTATAAATAAAAAGAAGAATTATGAGTTTTTGGCGCGTTGTCTTATCTATATTTTGTCCACCTTTAGCTGTTTTAGATAGAGGTTGCGGATCTATATTAATAGTATTTATATTGTGGTGTTTAGGTTGGATTCCTGGAGTTATTGCTGCATTAATTATTTTAAACAATCCAAAAAGATAAATATTATCTCTTGTGGCATTTAAAAACAAATTATACATAATATTAAATAATTAAATTGGTGTTAAAGCTATTCTTTTAAATAATTGTAATTTTGTGCTAATGAATAAATCCATTTCCATAAAAGACTTAGGAACTAAAGATTTTAAAGACACTTGGGATTATCAAGAATCTGTTTTTAAAACTATTTTAGATACTAAAATTAAAAATAGGAGAGAAGATGCTGGTTTGGTAACCAAAAATTATTTCTTTTTTGTAGAGCATCCACACGTTTATACTTTAGGTAAAAGTGGCGATTTATCTAACTTACTTTTAAACGAAAAGCAGTTAGAAGATAAAGGAGCAACTTTTTATAAAATAAATAGAGGTGGAGATATTACCTATCACGGACCAGGACAAATTGTAGGTTATCCTATTTTAGATCTGGATAATTTTTTTACAGATATACATAAATACTTGCGTTTTTTAGAAGAAGTAATTATTCTAACATTAGAAGAATACGGATTAAAAGCCACAAGAAGTGAAGGCGAAACTGGTGTTTGGTTAGATGTAGGAACGCCATTTGCACGTAAAATTTGTGCTTTAGGCGTAAGAGCAAGTCGTTGGGTTACTATGCATGGATTTGCATTAAATGTAAATACAGATTTAGGTTATTTTGATCATATTGTACCTTGCGGTATTAGAGGTAAAGCAGTAGCGTCTTTAAACGTAGAATTAGGTGTCGATAAAGTAGATGAAGCTGAGGTGAAATCTAAAATACTAAAACATTTTACAACGCTTTTTGAAGCTGAATTTATAAATGTTAAGTAATATTTTATGTATTATTAATTTTTTCTTGCTCAAAAGAGAATGAATTTCAACCTGAAGTAGATTCAGTAAATATTAAGTCAGTGAGCTATAGAAATAGTTCATATGAATATATTTTAAGAGACATACACAAAAGAAAAGTTGATAAAATCTACTTGTTAAAATTAATTTATTAGAATACAATGGCAGAAACACAACTAAATAATCCGTTACACGGCATAAAATTAGCAGATATAGTAACCGAACTTTATGAGTTTTACGGTTGGGAATATTTAGGCGAAGAATTAAGAATGAATTGCTTTAAATCTAATCCTACTATAAAATCCAGTCTAAAATTTTTAAGGCGAACACCTTGGGCTAGAACACGAGTTGAGGGTTTTTATTTAAAGTTTTTAAGGAAACAAGCTAAAGTTAAGAAACAAGTTAAACCAGAATAATTAACAAAAAAACGCTAAGTAAAGCTTAGAGTTTTTTACTCTACAATACAAAAGTAGTGTTAAATTAGCTTTTAGCTTTTCTTCTAGTTGTTTTTTAAAAGCTGTTTTTATCCTTTTAAAGATAATTTACAATGCTATTTGCGTGCATTTATGTAAACAGGTTTACGTAAAAGTTTAATTACTTAAATTTATTATAGATCTAATTGTCTTAAACCTTCATAAACACAAATACCTACTGCATTTGCTAAATTTAAACTTCTAATTTCTGTATGGTATAATGGTATTTTAAATAATTTTTCTTCTTTGTCTTTAATTAGGCTTTTTGGTAGACCAACAGATTCTTTTCCAAAGACCAAAAACATATTGTCTTTAAAATTAATATTCCAATGTTTTTTAGAGCCGTGACTTGATAAAAACACCATGTTAGCTTCTTTATTCTTGATTAAGAAATCGTCTAAATTATCGTAGTAAATTACATTTAAGTGTTGCCAATAATCTAATCCCGCACGTTTTAAACGTTTATCGCTAAGTTCAAACCCAAAAGGTTTAACTAAATGAAGATTGCTTCCAGAGGCAAGTGCAAGTCGTCCAATGTTTCCTGTGTTATTTGGAATTTCTGGTTCTATTAAAACAATATTTAAAGGCATAGTTTGTGTAGTTAAAAAGCCTAAATTAATTAATAATTTAGGCTTTTTTGTTATTAAATTTTAGAAATCAAGTTTTACTATATATTAATTTAAGATGTTCCTTGTAAATTCATCTATTTTGGTAACGCCATTTTTGTTTAAATGTTTAATAAAAGCAGAACCTATAATAGCGCCTTTTGCGTAAGTTGTTGCTTGTGCAAAAGTTTCGTTGTCAGAAATTCCAAAGCCTATAACTTGTGGGTTTTTAAGATTCATACCAGCAATACGTTTAAAGTAATCTGTTTGTTCTTTACCAAACCCAGAGCTACTTCCTGTTACGCTTGCGCTACTAACCATATAAATAAAACCGTTAGAAATAGAATCTATAAAATTAATGCGTTCTACACTTGTTTGTGGCGTTATTAAAAACACATTTATTAAACCGTATTTTTCAAAAGTAGATTTGTATTGGTTGTTATAAACATCTACAGGTAAATCCGGAATTATTAAGCCATCTATGCCAACTTCTTGACATTTTTTGCAAAAAGCCTCTACACCATATTGTAACATTGGATTAAAATACCCCATTATAATTAAAGGAATAGAAACCGTTTTTCTAATATCTTTTAATTGATTGAATAACGTTTCTGTTGTCATTCCGTTTTTTAAAGCTGCAGTAGAACTTTTTTGAATGGTTGGTCCATCGGCTAAAGGATCGCTAAAAGGTAAACCTATTTCTATCATATCTACGCCATTTTTTTCAAGGCTTTCTATAATTGAAACCGTATCGTTTAAACTTGGAAATCCTGCTGAAAAATATATGGATAATAGTTTTTTGCTTTCGTTTAATTTTTTGTTTATTCTGTTCATAATGCTTCTATAGTCAATCTGAATTTATTCCAGATTCTCATTGTTTTTTTGCGTTAAGGATTGAAAGGTTTGTTTGAGCTCTCCCGATTTTTCTTCGGGAAGCGAGCCTTGAAAGCCTGACTTTTTTGCTATCCTGCAAGGTTTGGAAACCTTGTAGGTATTAGTGAAAATGAAACGCCCAATTTATACTACAATTTAAAATAATCAATATAATTCTGTAAATCTTTATCGCCTCTGCCAGATAGATTAATAATTACGATGTCTGTTGGTTTAAACTGTTTTTCTTTAAAAATAGCTAAAGAATGTGAGGTTTCTATAGCAGGAATTATACCTTCTAATTTACTTAACTCTAAACCTGCAATCATTGCATCATTATCTGTTATTGAAACAAATTCTGCTCTGCCAGTTTTATATAAATGTGCATGCATTGGGCCAACACCAGGATAATCTAAACCAGCCGAAATGGAATAAGGTTCGGTAATTTGTCCGTCTGTTGTTTGCATTAACAACGTTTTACTTCCATGAATAATACCTTCTTTTCCTAAAATAGATGTTGCAGCACTTTCTCCAGAATAAATTCCTTTTCCTGCTGCTTCTACAGCTATAAGTTTTACGTCTGTATCTTCTAAGTAATGATAAAAAGCACCAGCAGCATTACTACCGCCACCAACACAAGCAATAACGTAATCTGGTTTTTCTGTGCCTTCTTTTTCTTTTAATTGCCATTTAATTTCTTCCGAAACAACTGACTGAAATCGTGCTACCATATCTGGATATGGATGCGGTCCAACAACACTACCAATAATGTAATGTGTATTTATAGGGTTATTAATCCAATCTCTAATAGCTTCGTTTGTGGCGTCTTTTAAAGTTTTGCTTCCAGAAATTGCAGGTATAACTGTTGCGCCAAGCATTTTCATTCGTGCCACGTTTGGAGCTTGTCTTGCAATGTCTATTTCTCCCATGTAGACAATACATTCCATTCCCATAAGTGCACAAACTGTAGCGGTTGCAACGCCATGTTGTCCTGCGCCTGTTTCTGCAATTATTCGGGTTTTTCCTAAGCGTTGCGCCATTAGAATTTGCCCAATAGTATTGTTAATTTTATGCGCACCTGTATGGTTTAAATCTTCTCTTTTTAAGTAGATTTTAGTGTTGTAGGTTTTGCTTAGTCGTTTTGCAAAATATAAAGGCGATGGACGACCAACATAATCTTTTAATAATTGATCAAATTCTTCTTTAAATGAAGGTTCTGCCATTATTTTTAAATAATTCTGACGTAATTCTTCAACATTTGGGTAGAGCATTTCTGGAATGTACGCGCCTCCAAATTCGCCGTAGTAGCCTTTATTATTAATGTTGTAAGTCATATTGCTATTTTAATAGCCGTGTTTAGCTAGCTTATATTTAAAATCTTTTAATAAGGTAATGTCTTTAAAAGCAGGAGAAGATTCGAATTTACTATTTACATCCAATGTGCAGCATAATCGAGATTCGGGACGTTTTAAGAATAATAATAATGCGTCTATGTTCTCCATTCCAATTCCTCCACTTAAAAAGTATGGTTTGTTATAGGTGTATTTTTTTAATAAGTTCCAGTTAAAAGTATAACCATTTCCGCCTGGTTCTTTTCCTTTGGTGTCGAATAGGTAATAGTCGCAAACGTCTTGGTAAGGTTCTAAAACTTTAAAATCGAATTGATTTTTCATAGAAAACGCCTTGATAATTAAAATATCATATTCTTTTAATTGCTCGCAAAATTCAGGCGATTCGTTTCCATGAAGTTGTACGCCATTAAGGTTGTGTTCTTCTATTTTTGAAACTATAAAATCTATAGAAGCATTAACAAATACACCAATTTTTTCTATGCCTTCTGGTAATGCAGGAATAATTTCCTTAAAATTTCTTAACGATTTTTCATAGAAAATAAATCCCATATAATTTGGTTCAAGATCTGCAACATCTAAAATGTTGTTTTCTTGTTTCATACCACATACTTTTAGTTTCATAATTTTAATGTTTTATGAGTTATTGGCTTTTGCCTTTTTATTCTCTTTAGATAAATTTTATTAATTTATAATTTACACGATTTGTACTTACTTGTGTTTTAAAGATTCTACATTGTAGTGTAGAATAATAAATTATGTTAATTCTCTTATAAACGTTTTAACACTTTTACTAATATGGTCTGTTTTCATAAAACTTTCTCCAATTAAAAAGCCTTTATAACCATATGGTTGTAGCGTTTTTATGGACTTAATGTTACTAATACCACTTTCGGATACTTTTACAAAATCGTTTGGAATAAGCTCGCTTAGCTGCTTGCTAATGTCTAAACTAACCTCAAATGTTTTTAGATTTCTATTATTTACTCCAAGCATATCTAGACTTGGCATAATAGATTTTTCTAATTCTTTTTGATTATGAACTTCTAAAAGCACATCTAAATGTAAGCTTTTTGCAAATTCTGAAAACATCTTAATTTCGGCTCTTGTTAAAATAGCAGCTATTAATAAAATAACATCTGCACCATAAGCTTTGGCTTCAAGAATTTGATACGTGTCTATTATAAATTCTTTACGTAACAAAGGTAAGTTACAACTTGCTCTTGCTGTTAATAAATCGTCTAAACTTCCACCAAAATATTTTCCATCGGTTAAAACAGACATGCCACAAACACCTGAGTCTTGGTAGGCTTTAGCAACATCAAAAACATTTAAATTTTGATTAATTACTTGTTTAGATGGCGATCTGCGTTTGTGTTCTGCAATAATTCCCGTAGAACTTTCTCGTAGTTTTTTTGCTAAAGAAAATGTTTTTCGCTCAAATAGTACAGATTGCTCTAATTGTTTGGTTGGAATTAATTGCTTACGTAAATTAACTTCTACACGTTTATCGTTTACTATTTTGGTTAATATATCCATTGTATTTAGTCGTTAGACTTTAGATGTTAGTGGTCTATTTTAGTATAGATTAATTACCACAAACTAAAGACTATTTGTTACTTAATTCTATTAATTTGTCTAAACTTGCTTTTGCATTTCCGTTGGCCAAACTTTCTTTGGCTAAAATTAGGCCTTCTTTGTGCGAAATGTTTTTTACTGTTGCAATAGCTAATCCTGCGTTAACACAAACCACATTGTTTTGGGCTTCTGTGCCATTTCCTGATATAATATTTTTAAATATTTTAGCTGAAGATGCCACGGTTTCTCCACCAAAAATATCTGATTGGTTAATTTGTTTTAATCCTAAATCTAAAGGCTCTAATAGTATTTCTGACGTATTAGTAATTATTTTAGCTTTTCCTGTTAAAGAAATCTCATCATAACCATCTAAAGCATGGACAATACTATAGTTTTTATCTGTGTTTTGATATAAGTAGGCATATAAACGTTGTAGTTCTAGATTAAAAACTCCAACCATTTGGTTTTTTGGAAAAGCAGGATTTACCATTGGCCCTAACATATTAAAAAATGTTTTTACACCTAATTCTCGTCTAATTGGTGCTACGTTTTTCATTGCTGGATGAAATAAAGGTGCGTGCATAACACAAATGCCTGCTTTATCTAGAGTGTTTTTTAAGTTGTCTGTGTTATTGGTAAATTTTACGCCTAAGGCTTCCATAACATTAGAAGATCCAGATGCAGATGAAACGCCATAATTTCCATGTTTGGCTACTTTTACTCCAGCACCAGCCGTAATAAATGATGCTAAGGTAGAAATGTTAAAGGTATTCTTACTATCGCCACCAGTACCGCACAAATCTATTGCGTTAAAATCTGAAATATCTACAGGAATACATAAGTCTAATAATGCATCTCTAAACCCTTGAAGTTCTTCTAGAGTTATATTTCGCATCATGTAAACCGTTAAAAATGATGCAATCTGGCTTTGGTTGTATTTTCCTTCGGATATATTTACTAATACAGTTCTGGCTTCTTGTTTAGAGATGCTTTCTTGGTTTATTAGTCTATTTAATATGTGTTTCATTTTTATGTAGCTTTTGGTTTTTAGCCTTTTGCTTTTCTGGATACAAATATTCTTTTTGTAGAACTTACTCCAAGTAACGTTTTTTGTTTTTTACTTTACGTTTTTAAACTTTGGATTGGCTACTAAATATTTAATTACTTTAAATTTAGTGACTAAGCATTAACCCAGTTTTCTAATATTTGTTTTCCGTTTGGTGTTAATACACTTTCTGGATGATATTGTACGCCTCTAACATCGTAAAACTTATGTCGTAAAGACATTATTTGTCCGTTAATATCTACAGATGTAGCTTCTAAAACTTCTGGCAGATTTGGGTCTACAACCCAAGAATGGTAACGACCAACTTCTATGGTTTTATCCATGTTTTTAAACAGAATTTCGTCTGTTACTATAACTTGTGTGTTTGTAGCTACGCCATGGTATACTTCTGCTAAGTTTATTAATGTTCCTCCAAAAACTTCGCCTATAGCTTGTTGGCCTAGGCAAATTCCTAAAATGCTTTTTGTTGGTGCGTATTGTTTTATAATGGCTTTTAGTAAACCTGCTTCGTCTGGAATTCCTGGACCTGGAGATAATAATATTTTATCAAAGGCATCAACTTCGTCTAAAGTTAATTTGTTGTTTCTTTTTACTACGACTTCGCAATTTAAATCTTCTAAATAGTGAACTAAATTGTATGTAAAGCTGTCGTAATTGTCTATAACTAATATTTTTTTCATTTCCGATATTCTTACACTACCTAAAGTAAAGTGTTATTATTATTTATGAGCTAATGTTGCTCTGTTTATTTTATTTTTTAATTTGCGTTAAGGATTGTAGCGGTATCCTTTTTTTTATCTAATTAATGGCTAAATACAATAAACAAATTACTAAACTAATTGTTAAACTAAAATGAATTTAGTTTTGGAAAAAAAGATTTAGCGTAAAGCCTGACCCTTGTGGTAACGCCCAAATTATTATATTTCTTTTGCTAATTCTATAGCTTTTGTTAAGGCGCCTAATTTGTTGTAAACTTCTTGCAATTCGTTTTTTGCAGTGGACTTTGATACAATTCCTGCGCCAGCTTGCCAATGTAATTTGTGGTCTTTGCTTAGAAAAGTACGTATCATTATGGCGTGATTGTAATTGCCTTTAAAGTCCATAAAACCTATGGCTCCACCGTAAAATGTACGGTTTGTTTTTTCGTAACGTTCTATAAGTTGCATTGCTTTGTGTTTTGGTGCGCCACTTAATGTTCCTGCTGGAAATGTGTCTGCAACAACTTGCATTGTTGGTGTGTTTTTGTGAATTTTACCTGTTACTTTGCTTACTAAATGAATAACGTGAGAGAAAAATTGTGCTTCTCTGTAGGTTTCTACTTTTACTTGGCTGCCGTGACGGCTTAAATCGTTTCTGGCTAAATCTACTAACATAACGTGTTCTGCATTTTCCTTTTTATCGGTTGCTAATTTTTTAGCTAATTCTGCATCTTGCTCGTCGTTTCCTGTGCGTTTAAAGGTTCCTGCAATTGGATGTATTTCGGCTGTGCCTTTATTTACAACTAATTGTGCTTCTGGCGAACTTCCAAAAATTTTGAAGTTTCCGTAGTCAAAATAAAATAGGTATGGCGATGGGTTTATGCTTCGTAATGCGCGATAGACATTAAATTCGTCGCCTTTAAATTCTTGACTGAACTTTTTTGATAATACTAATTGGAATACATCGCCACGAGCACAATGTTTTTTTGCTTGTTCTACTTGCGCTTTATATTGGTTATCTGTTAGGTTTGATGTTATTTCTGCGTTAGTATTAAATTTGTAAGTTGCGTAGTTTTTTGATTTTATAAGCTGAAAAACTTCGTCTATATTATTGTTGCTTTTATAACAATGTGCAAAAATATAAGCTTCGTTTTTAAAATGATTTATGGCAATTATGTTTTTATAAACGGCATACTGTACATCTGGTATTTCTAAAGAATCTGGTTTTTTAGAAATTGATATGTCTTCAAAATATCTAACAGCATCGTAAGCTGTATATCCAAAAATACCATTGTTTATAAATTTAAAATCTAAGTTGGCATCTGCTTTAAAACGTTGTGTAAATTCTTGAATTTGTTGCGTAACGTTTTTGGCTTTGTTTTGTGTTGTGGAATTATCTGGAAACTGTTGTGTAACTATTTCGTTTTCTACCTTAATAGTTGCCATTGGATTAAAGCAAATGTAAGAGAAACTATTATCGTTGGCATGATAATCGCTACTTTCTAATAAGATGCTGTTTGGGAATTTATCTCTAATTTTTAAATATATACTTACTGGCGTTATAGTATCGGCAAGAATTTTTTTAAAATATGTTTTTAATTGAAATGTTTCCATTGGTGCTAACTTTACTTATAGATTTATTAATGCAAAAAAAAAAGGCTTATCGTAAAGATAAGCCTTAGTCTAATATATAGATATAATGGTTTCTTACGACGTTTTAGTTTCGAAAGTTCCACCACCAAGTATTTGTTGTATTGTTTGTCATAATTATACTGCAAATATAATGACGATTGATTCGGTTTTCAAATTTTTAGGCATAAAAAATCAAAAAATATGTTTTTTTAACATTTTGGCATAAATAATGTATTTTTGTTAAAATTAAATTTAAAACTACATTATAATGAATTTATCTCAAGACGAGTGGATTGCACAATTAAAAGATTCTGAGAACGCTGTTATTTTAGATGTAAGAACAGAAGATGAGGTTTCTGAAGGTTACATTCCTAATGCTATTAATATAGATATACACAAAGGTCAAGGTTTTATATACGAAATTGAAGAGTTAGATAAGTCTAAAGATTATTTTGTGTATTGTAGATCTGGTGCAAGAAGTGGACAAGCTTGCGGTGTTATGAATCAGTTAGGTTTCGAGAATGCTTACAATTTATTAGGCGGTTTTATGGATTGGAAAGGAGAAACAACTCTTTAATAGTTGTATACTTTAGATTGTTACACTTTAAGATTTAAGTAAAAAATAACCTTTAAAAGGTTTATAATATTTGCAAGTTGTAACTTGTTAACTAACTAATTAAAACTATTATTATATGAAAAAAGTATTTTATTTTTTAGCAATAATTTTATGTTTCTCGTGTGTAGATTCTAAGGATGATACTATACAATTGGTAACTCAAGAAGAAATGGAGTTATTACTAAAACAAGATCAAGTCCAATTGGTTGATGTAAGAACTGTGCGAGAGTACGAATCTGGTTTTATTGGTAATGCACAAAATATTGATTTTTTATCGGCAGATTTTGAAAATCAAATAAAAGTATTAGATAAAAGTAGACCAGTAATAATTTACTGCCACAGCGGTAAAAGAAGTGCTAGATGTGCTAAAAAAATGAAGAATTTAGGGTTTACCAAAATTTACGATTTAGCTGGTGGCTATTCTAAATGGAATCCATCTAACTAACTATACATATAAAAAACAAAAAGCCTAAAACATAAGTTTTAGGCTTTTTTTTGATTAATAACACTTTAAAAATATTAATCTTCTATTGTAATATTAATTGTACTTGTTAATTTTAACTTCTTTCCTTGTAATCTTGCTTGAGTAAAAAATGCTTTTGCAAAAGCTTCTGCTTCTATAAGCTCATTAATTCTAGAGTTATCGCTGTCGCAACTTTCGTTTTGATTGCCTTCTCTAGCAGAAAGTCTATTTAATTTATGAAAATTAATTTTTACTTTTAACAGCGCATTAATAAGATCTGAAGCTTCGCTAGCAGTAAAAGCACCTTCAATTAAATTAATATCTTGGTTAGCACTAGTAATGTCTGTTTTTAATAATTCTAAAGTTTCCATAGCTTTTATTTATATACAAATATTGATTAAAAAGTTGATTTTTTATTATTTATATTTTTTATTGATATTATAAGTATTTCTTATGATAGATTTATAATAAAAAGATATAAAGGCATTCCAAGTGTTATATTAAAAGGAAATGTAATAGCAAGTGCCATTGGAATATATAGACTTGGGTTTGCTTTTGGTGCAGCTAGTTTCATTGCTGCGGGAACTGCAATATATGATGCACTTGCTGCTAAAATAGCCATTAGAAGTCTATTTCCTGTGGCTTCCATAAATAAACCAGATGTTAGAGCAACCAAGCAACCATTTATAACAGGAATTATTATGGCAAAAATAAATGCAAACCAACCTTTTTTTACAAAGTCAGATAGTTTACGACCGCTAGAAATTCCCATGTCTAACAAAAATACAGAGAGAAATCCTTTAAAAATATCTGTTGTAAAAGGTTTAATGCCTTCGGCTTGAGCATCGCTTGTTAGTAAACCAATAATTAAACTTCCTATAATTAATAGCACACTTCCATTGGTTAAAGAATGATGAATTACTTTTTTCATTGGAATGCTGTCTTCATCATTATTTTTCTTTTTTCTTTTTTTAGATATAGTCATTAATATAAGACCAATCATAATAGATGGAGCTTCCATTAAGGCCATTACAGCAACCATATGTCCACTAAATGGAATGTTTTTCATCTCTAAAAAAGCTATTGTTGTTACAAAAGTTACAGCACTAACAGAACCATATGCTGCGGCTATTGCTCCTGCATTTTCAATGCTAAATTTTCGTCTTAAAATAAAATAGGTGTAAATTGGTACTATAGATGCTAAAAGCATTCCAAAAAGTAAAGACCAAAGAATTTCTAAGTTAAAAGTGCTGTGTGCTAATTCTTGTCCGCCTTTAAAACCAATACAAATTAAAAGATACAGTGATATAAATTTAGACGAGTTTTCTGGAATAGATAAGTCGCTCTTTAATTGTACAGCAATAATACCTAGAAAGAAAAATAGTAGTGCTGGATTAGTTAGGTTGTCTAGTAATAAATTAAAGTCCATACTGTAATTTTTATTTTTTTGTTTCGGCAAAATTAGAAGTTTTAATCATATATTTTTATTTATATTTGTTATGTTATATATAAATATTTATTATGAATTTTACATTGCATCAATTAGAGGTTTTTAACAAAATAGTAGACCTTAAGAGTGTTACAAAAGCATCTGAAGAGTTATTTTTAACTCAACCAGCAGTATCGATTCAACTTAAAAAATTTCAAGAGCAGTTTAAGATTCCTTTGTTTGAAGTGGTAAGCAGAAAAATATTTATAACAGAATTTGGCGAGGAAATTGCTACTGCAGCAAAAGCTATTTTAAATCAAGTAGAAGATATTAACTACAAAGCATTAGCTCACCAAGGTGAATTGGCAGGTAAATTTAAAATTGCTATTGTGTCTACCGCTAAATATGCAATGCCTTATTTTTTAACAGATTTTATAAAAAATAATCCTGGTGTAGATTTAGTAATGGACGTAACTAATAAAGCAGAAGTGGTTAAAGCTTTAGAAAATAACGATGTAGATTTTGCAATGGTATCTACTTTACCAAAAAATTTAAAGATTGAAACAATACCTTTAATGACCAATAAATTGTATTTAATTGGTGGAAAGCAATTTGATTTTAAAAAGGGAAATCTATCTCCTAAAGATATGGAGCAATTACCATTAATCTATAGAGAGCAAGGTTCTGCAACACGTTATGCCATGGAGCGTTTTATAGCATCTCATAAAATTTCTACCTATAAAAAAATGGAGTTAACATCTAACGAAGCTATTAAGCAAGCAGTTTTAGCTGGTTTAGGTTTTTCTATAATGCCGCTAATTGGTATTAAAAACGAACTCCAAAATGGCGATTTACAAGTTATTCCTATAAAAGATTTACCTATGGTAAGCCATTGGAATTTAGTTTGGCTAAGTTCTAAAAATATGTCTTATATATCTAAAGCTTTTATAGAACACATTAATACTAATAAAGCTAAAATAATGAAAGACCATTTTGAGTGGTTTAATGCATATTAGTGTTAAAATCTTCTTAGTAATAATTTTTATTGTTTATTATTTGTGTAGTTTTGTTAGACAAAATAATATTGTTATGAAAATTACTTACTTTAAAACACCTCTTCTATTACTTTTAATAGTATTAACTACTAGCGTTAACAAACCGTTAGATTATCTTAAAAACGAGGATTTTAAGGCTCAAGCCTTTTATTTTTCAAAAGAAAAAATGGATTTAGGTAAATGGGGAAGTAGATTATCAGAATCGCAAAAAAAAGATGTTGCATCTAGATTAAAGAATAGACTTCAAAAAACATATGTTTTATCTTTCGATAAAGAATCTTCTAGTTTCTACGAAGAGGAAAAAATAGATGCTCTTTCTGGTGCTACAGATTCTTGGGGTAAAAATTTTTCGCCTGGAGCACAATATAAAAACTTGAAAACAAAAACACAATTACAGACGCAGGAGTTTTACGGTAAGCGTTTTGTAGTAAAAGATAGTTTACTTAAAATAGACTGGCAATTAAGTGGCGAAACCAAGCAAATTGGTAATTATACTTGTTTTAGAGCAAATGCTTTAGTGCCTACTAACGATCTTAATTGGTATGCTTTTTCTTGGAGTAAATTAAGAACAGCCGATAAAAAAGATGGAACAGAAAATCAAGTAGAACTAACGCAAGTTGAAGCTTGGTATACGCTACAAATTCCTGTTGCAACTGGGCCTTTAGAATATTCTGGATTACCTGGTTTAATTTTAGAGGTAAGCGCAGACAATACTACTATTTTGTGTTCTAAAATTACAATTAACCCAGATCAAGATATAGAAATAATTAAGCCAAGCAAAGGAAAAGAAGTCTCTAAGAAAGAATATCAGGAAATTGTTTTAAAGAAAATGAAAGAGTTTAGAAACAATAGAATAGGAAGAAGATAATTTATTAATTTAAAGAACCTGTAGTTTTAATTCTATAAGCTATTTCTTCTCCTAAAAATAATGGGTTTCCATGTTTTTCGGACCAGAAACCTTCTAGGATATCTTTGGTAACACATTTGTAAACAGCAACGCCTTTGTAGGTTTGTTTATCTTCTGTTATGTAATTAAAATTAATTACTAGAATGTTATTTTTAAAAAAGCCAGTACCTAACTGAGTTTGGTTCTCAGAAATACGCCATTTTGCTAAAATTCTATTATCTATATCTAAACTTAGTTTTAAAATACCATTATAACTAGAATGCTCTTCGTCCTGGTTTTTTCCAGAAACATTGTATTCTCCAATTAACTCGTTTAGTTGCATTTTTTTGATTTTTTACTAAAATAGCACATTAGAAGTAATTTTAGGGTGATTAAAATAGTAGTAAAACTAAATTTTTAATATTATTTATTAGTTTCTAGCTTAATTGCATCTCTTTTTACTTAACAATGCTATGTGTTGGTCTAAATTTTTAAACAGACATTAATTATTAACTAAGCTTTTTTATCGATTAATAGAATAATTACTCTTTAAAAGTTAGCCTATTTAAGCCATATCTGTCTACAATTATAACTTATTTTAAGTACAATCAAACGCTATTAAAATGGAAATTGAAAAGTTTATTTATTGTCTAGAAGTCGTTCCAGATATTGATATACCAATAGAAAGTAAGGTTGTAAATGCTTTAGAAGACTTGGCGTTAAAACAAGGTGTTGCAAGTATTTATAAAACTTCAGATTCTATAGAGAACTTAGAAGAAAGTTTAAACACTTTATTTTATAATGATCATAATTTTAAAGATTATGCCATTATTTACCTTGTAATGTCTGGGAAATCTAATACTATAGAACTTAACGGCTATTGTTACAGTATAGAAGAGTTTGCAGAAATATTTGAAGGTAAATTATCCGGAAAAATAGTGCACTTCTCAAATAGGAAAATATTAGATTTAACACAAGAAGAATCACAATATTTTCTTGCAGTTACAGGAGCTGTAGCCATTTCAGGCTACGGGTTTAGTTTAAGTGAAGTGTCAAGTATAAACACTATTGATAACATTTTTTTTAGTATGTTAGAAGATAATGATGATTTTAAGGACGTTGTAGAAACTATGTTTCAAAAGCATTATAAACTCTGTAATTTACTTGACTTTAAATTATATTACTAACTTATAAGTC
>CALJFB010000030.1 GCA_938073895.1 uncultured Flavobacteriaceae bacterium | reverse complement strand
TCTGGCTATTACTGGTAGTTTTGTTGTTAAAGTAGATAATACTTTTAGAAACAGGTTAGTGTTTGTAACTCCAAATGGTGTTATACAGTATTACGATAAGCGTCATAGTTTTACTTTAGCTGGAGAAGATAAAGTGTATACTTCTGGAAATACTAAACTGATTGTTGATTATAAAGGTTTTAAAATTTGTCCGCTAATTTGTTACGATTTACGTTTCCCTGTTTTTTCTAGAAACACAGATAATTACGATATTTTAATTTATGTTGCCAATTGGCCAAAACAAAGAATTGCCGCTTGGAATTTACTTTTAAAAGCACGTGCAATAGAAAACATGAGTTATTGTATTGGTGTAAATAGAGTTGGTTTAGATGCTAACAATTACGAGTATTCTGGTAATTCTGCCGCGTTTAATGTTTTAGGCGATACATTATCTAGTTTAGAAACTTACAAAGAAGCCATTGAGATTGTAACGATTTCTAAAAAACATATAGAATCTACAAGACAAAAATTAGGTTTTTTAAACGATATGGATAGTTTTAAAATGCACTAACAGTAGTAGTTGCTTTTAGTTCGAACTATTTTTTAATTCGTGTGAATTAGTGAAAATTGTGTCTAAATATTTTTCAGTGAAATTCAATTTTAGTCTTCATTTATTATAATAGACTCTATGTTGTGGCGCAGAATAATAAAACAGTAATTTTTATTTTAAGCTTGTTCTAATCTAAAATAAACTCAATAACTTCATCCCAATTAGCTCTAACTTCTACTTCTTTTTTAGCATAGCTTACGCGTTCTGGTTGTTCTTGTTTTAAGTAGTTTCCAGGATTGTAAACGCCATTCTTATTAGAATCGAAAAGTACACGTAAATAATAAATACCTGGAGATACATTATTAAAATCTACAATTCCTTTTTTAGTTTTATATAAATCATATTTCACTTCGTTTTTAGCATCAACTAATTGAATAAATATGGGATAAGTTGCATTCTTTAAGTTAATTCTAATATTACCATAACTATCTAATTTTTGTGTACTGGCTTTAAATTGTAAGGTATCGTTAGTTTTGTTAAAAAAGTCTGTAAATGCATTTGGTAGTAAATCTAAGGTATATCTATTGTCTTCGGTTTTATTAAAATTAAAACTGTAGGTGTTTTCTAAAGCGTTTAGTTCTGTCTTAAAGCTTATGGCTACAGAATCTTTATCCATTAATTTAATAAACTTTGTGTCTATTTTAGAAAACGGAATATTAGCATTTAACTTAAAAGCTTCGTTAATGCCAATTTTACCTTTGTTAAGGTCTATTATCTTTAAAGTATCTTGTCTGTTGTTTTTTAGCCTAACAGTAAATGTGTCTATTTTTTTTGAATTTGTAACTTTAAAAATTAAAGAATCTTGTTCTAATTTTGGCTTGTAAAAGTAGTTTAAGCTGTCTTTTTCAAATTGCTTAATTATAACAGATTTAAAGTTTTTTGGAGTTTTAGAAAGGTTTGTAATTTCAAAATTTTTGTAATTACCTTCAAATCCAAAAGCAATTTTTTCTCCAGAAATTAAACGTGGTTTTAAGGCTTTATCATCTATAGTTTCTTTAAAAAGTGTAATGTTATAGAATGTAGAATCTTGCCCTACAGTAATAAAGTCTTCAATAAAACCAATTTTATCGGCTTTTTGTTGAAATTTTTGATCTTCGTTATTATCCTTAATAGCAACTAATTTGTAAGTGCCAGCTTTTACGTTTTCAATGGTAAAATTTGTGGTGCTATCTTGTGTATTAGTCATGTATTTAGGTTTCTTTAAATACACAATAGAATCTGTATAGGTGCTATCTCTTTCGTATAGGTTTACAATTACAAACGATTCTATTTCTCTATTAAGAGCTTCAGAAATTTTCCCGTGGACTTTTAGAGAATCAATATATGTTCCTGTAGATAATACATATTTATAAAACGGAAATGGATTTTCTTCATTATTATCTACAATACTATTTCCAAAGTTAAAGCTGTAAGTTGTGTTGTTTTCTAGTTTGCTGTTTAGCTTTATTTTAATGTATTTATTAGCAGTGCTTAAAGGTGTTATTTCTGGCTCAACATCCATTGGTGGAGAAATAATTAATTGTTTATTTAAGTCTTTAATTTTAACGTATTCATCAAAATAAATTCTAATTTCTTCGCCTTTAAAATTGGTGCTAAAGTTAGCAGGTTCAGATTTTATTATTTTTGGAGCTAATGCATCTTTATCTCCACCAGAAGGATTTCCTCTGTTGGCACAATTTAAAGTAATGGCAAGAATAATTACTAAAAATAAACTATTGTAGATACGTGTTTTCATAAACCTAAACTAAATTCTAAAACAAAGAAACAACTAATTTACCTTTTAACGAAAAACTAGTTAGGCTATTGCCATAACAGCAATACTAATTTTAATGTTTTCTGCTTTTTTTAGTTCTAAAATACAGTTTTCTAGAGTTGCACCAGTTGTAATAATATCGTCTACTAACAGAATGTGTTTTCCTTTAATAAGGTTTAGATTTTGAGTTGTAAATAATTCTTTTTTTACTTGCCAACGTTCTAGTCTTGTTTTTTTAACTTGAGAAGTGGTGTTTGTAGTTTTAATTAATACATTATCTATATAGTTGCTGTTTAAATGTTTTGCTAGACTTTTTCCAAAACCTTGAACTTGGTTGTAGCCTCTTTTTTTTAATTTTTTATAATGAAGTGGTACAGGAATTATAACATCTATATTTTGGTAATCTTTACACTTTGCAAGTTCTAAACCTAACCAATTACCTAAAAAAGCACTTAGTTTTGGTTGATTTTTATATTTTAATTGATGCATTAATTGCTGAACAATACTTTTCTTTTCAAAATATAATAACGAAGTTGCTTGTTCAATTTCTGCTCTACCGTATAAGGTTTTCTTTACTAAATTATTAGTATCGTTAAAATGAAAATTAGTAACAGGTAAATCGTGCCTGCAATTAGTACAAATGGTAAATTCGTTATCTAAAAGTGGTTTTAGACATGCTAAGCATATTTCAGGAAAAAATAAATTAAAAAGCGCTTTAAACATAAGTTTTATGTTTTAGGGTTGTTTCAATTTACAATTAATTGCCCAAATTTTCATTTCTTTTTAAATTTACGTTTAGTTTGTTTTTCTTGTTATAATAAAAAAGCCCAAAATCAATTAAGATATTGGGCTTTTAATATTTAAAACTTAAATTAGAATTACTTTTTTAAAGCATCTCTAATTTCTATTAATAACTCTTCTTGAGTTGGTCCTTTTGGAGCTTCTGGTGCAGCTTCTTGTTCTTTCTTTTTTGTTTTGTTGTAAGCTTTTACTATAATAAACATTACTAAACCTATTATTAATAAGTTAATAATTGTGTCTATCCAAGCACCATAAGTAATAGCGTTTTCTGGTGTTGTTACTTTTCCTGCGGCATCTACTACAGCTTCAGATAAAACCATTTTTTGGTCTGCTAAACTTACGTCACCAGTAAATAATCCTATTACAGGCATAACAATATTACTTACAAAACCTTTAACTACAGCTCCAATTGCTCCAGCCATAATAACAGCTACTGCAAATTCAATAACGTTTCCGCTAATAATAAATTCTTTAAATTCTTTTAACATAATTCTAATTGATTAATTTGTTTGTTATAATTCAAATATACCTACTAAAATTAGAGATGTCTATAAAGTTCATCCTAAAAAGGATTAGTTTATAGATAAAACGTTCGTTTTATACGTTGAGATACACTTGTTAACAATTCGTAGGAGATCGAATTGACACTTTCTGCTAATGTATTTGCATTATAATTGGCATCAAAAATAATTACTTCATCGCCTTCTTGGCAATTAATATCTGTAACATCTACCATAATCATATCCATACAGACGTTACCAATTATGTAGGCTTTTTTGTTGTTTATAAATACAAATCCTTTTTTATTACCAAACGCTCTATTTATGCCATCTGCGTGACCTATTGGTAAAGTGGCTGTTTTGGTATCTTTATTGGCAATAAATGCGCGGTTGTAACCTAGAGAATCGCCTTTTTTTAAGCTATGTATTTGAGATATACAGGTTTTTAAGGTTGATATAGGTTTTAAATTTTTATCGATTTCAGAGTTATTTCCAAAACCATAAAGTCCAATTCCAGATCTAACCATATCAAAATGCGCTTCTGGGTAATTTAATATTCCAGAGGTATTGCATAAATGTAAAATAGGGTTATAATTAAGCTTGTTTTTTAGTGCTATAGCTACTTTTTTAAAAGCTTCAATTTGCTGCAGTGTAAATAGTTTTTCTTCCTTAGCTTCACTTGCTGCTAAATGAGAAAATATTGAGGCTACTTTAATGTTTTCTGTAGATTCTAAAGTTGCTGCAATTTCATTAGAATCATTTACATTAAAACCTAGCCTATTTAAACCTGTATTAAACTTAATATGTACTGGATAATTTTTTTGCTTTTCTTTAGTCGTAATTGTAATAAATTCGTTTAAAACTCGCATAGAATAGATACTTGGTTCTAAACAATATTCTATAAGTAATTTAAAATTTATAGGCTGACTATGAAGTACTAATATTGATGTTGTTACGCCAGCTTTTCTAAGAGCAACACCTTCGTGAGCATAAGCCACCGCAAAATAATCTACGTTTAAACGTTCTAAATGTTTAGCTACTTCTTGCGCATCGCTACCATATGCAAAAGCTTTAACTACTGCTAATAATTTGGTGTTTTCCTGTAGCTTAGATGTAATAAAGTTAAAATTATGCGTAACTGCTTTTAAATCTATATCTAAAACCGTTTCGCGAAACTTACTCATTAGAATCGGTATTAAAAAGTGATGTAGGTTTTGTAGCGTTGTTTTTGTCTTCCAGGCAAGCTTTGTAATAAGCAGCTCTACTTAAAGGTTCGTATTCGTTAGTTTCGCCTAGCATTACAATTTTATCTTCGTGTGTTTTTCTATGGCTATATTGTGCTAAATTTCCTGTTTTAGTACAAACCGCGTGAACTTTAGTAACATATTCTGCGGTTGCCATTAAATTTGGCATTGGACCAAAAGGGTTTCCTTTAAAATCCATGTCTAATCCAGCCACAATTACTCTAACACCTTTATTAGCTAAATCGTTACAAATCCTAACAATTTCATCGTCAAAAAATTGAGCTTCATCAATACCAACAACATCGCAGCCATCTGCTAAAATTGGAATATTTGCAGCAGCTGGAACTGGTGTAGAACGAATTTGATTAGAGTCGTGAGAAACCACCATTTCTTCGTCATAGCGTGTATCTATTGATGGCTTAAAAATCTCCACTCTTTGTTTTGCAAATTGAGCGCGTTTTAGCCTACGAATTAATTCTTCGGTTTTTCCGGAAAACATTGAGCCACATATAACCTCAATCCATCCAAATTGTTCTTTCTGATTTACGGTATTTTCAAGAAACATTTTGTAATTTTAGCATCTAAACGAAATAATTTTTCGTTTCTTTAAGTCATTCAAATTTATTAAAAATAGGTCGCTTAAACCCTAATAAATTAATTTTTATATAAAAATTCTGTTATGAAGAAGAAAATAGAGTCGGAATTAGTTAGCATAGCTCACAGAATACTTAAGCTTAAAGGCAAAGAAGACGTATTAAAAATGCATGCAGAAGTTGCTGTTTTATATGAAAAACTAACGGTTTTAAAATTTGCAAACGAGAATTTTGAAGCACATATGCCAACTATTGGAAATGATTCCTCTTTTTTTGAAATGTTAGACTCTGCTTTTAATAATAAAATTAGCGATAATATTGAAGTTAACAACAAAACTTATGTAGATGTTGACGAGAATGAAAATGAAGCTATAACCGAACCTTTAATGGAAACTATTAAAGATATGGTAGCGCAAATGCCAGCAGAAACAGCAGCTGTAGACGATATGTTTGAAGAAGTTGTAAAAACTAAAGCTTACAACCAATCTAAAAACGATTTTGAAGAGATTACATCAGATTATAGAGAAGTACCAATATTTGAACCGGTTAACGAACAAACTAACGAAAAGAAATCTTTAAACGATAGGCTTAAATCTGGCGGATTTAAAATTGGGTTAAACGATAAAATTGCCTTTATTAATAACTTATTTGATGGTAATGCAGACGATTATAATCGTGTGTTATCTCAATTAAATACGTCTGCAAACTTTAAAGAAGCTTATGGTTTAGTTCAAAACATGATAAAACCAGATTACAATAATTGGACAGGAAAAGAAGACTACGAAACACGTTTTATGAAGCTTTTAGAAGCCCGATTCGAGTAATATAAATTAAGTTAGACCTTTTATTTAGTTAGCTTTCTAAGTGTTTTTTACTCAGAAATTAGTAAATTTGCGCTTCATTTTTAAGTGTTATGATAGACAAATTAAAAGAACTGATTATAGAAGCCGAAAGTTTTAAAGCCCAAACTCAAGACGAAGTTGAAGCTTTTAGAATTAAATACTTAGGTAAAAAAGGATTGCTTAACGATTATTTTAAAGAGTTTAAAAACGTTGCTAACGATCAGAAAAAAGAATTTGGTCAGGTTATAAACACGCTTAAAAAAACTGCCGAAGACAAAGTAAACACACTTAAAGCAGAGTTTGATAACGCGCCAGATGCTACAGATTCTAATTTCGATGTCTCTCGTCCAGGAGAACCAGTAACATTAGGCGCTAGACATCCAATTTCTATTGTTAAAAATCAAATTATAGATATATTTTCTCGTATTGGTTTTAATGTAAGTGAAGGACCAGAAGTAGAAGATGATTGGCATAACTTTACAGCATTAAACTTACCAGAACATCATCCGGCAAGAGATATGCAGGATACTTTTTTTATACAAACAAATCCAGATGTTTTATTACGCACGCACACAAGTTCTGTGCAAGTACGTTATATGGAAAATAATAAGCCGCCAATTCGTACTATTTCTCCAGGTCGCGTTTATAGAAATGAAGCAATATCTGCAAGATCGCATTGTTTTTTCCACCAATTAGAAGGTTTATACATAGATAAAGACGTAAGTTTTGCCGACTTAAAGCAAACGTTACAATATTTTACTACAGAGCTTTTTGGGAAGTCTAAAATACGTTTAAGACCTTCTTATTTTCCGTTTACAGAACCAAGTGCAGAAATTGATGTGTATTGGGGTTTAGAAACAGAAACAGATTATAAAATTACCAAAGGAACCGGTTGGTTAGAAATTGGTGGTTGTGGTATGGTAGATCCAAACGTACTTAAAAATTGCGGAATAGATCCAGAAGAATATTCTGGTTTTGCTTTTGGAGTTGGAATAGATAGAATTGCTATGTTATTACACCAAATTGGAGATATTAGATTGTTAAGTGAAAACGATGTGAGATTTTTAGAACAGTTTAAATCTGCGTTGTAAAATTATGCTGTTTTGTAATTCTGCATTATAGTACAGAATTTAAATGCTAAACTTAATTTTTAGATTACTTTAATAGTTTTCCGTTTTCACGGAGAAGAAAAACAAGATAATTTGTGAAAAAAGATATTACTATTCCAGAAGTTAAAGATGTTTACGTTGCAGTTGTTAACGAATACAACGACATTTATAAAACACAAGATTGGAACGTTTATATTATAAACGATAAAGATGTAGATTTAGAAATGGTTATTATTGTAACCGATGGGTTTTCTGAAAAGAAAATGACTTCTAAATTTAGAAAAAAATTAGACGTTTTACCCAAAAAGAGTTACGCAAAAATTGAACTAATGCAAGAAGAATTATTTGCATTAAATAACCAGTTTAAAGTGTCTTTTTTTGAAGGTAACGCCATGTTTGATAAAACCTATTTATTTCCTGAAAACACAATTAGTTTAAGTGCTTTAAAAGAAATTCCTTTAATGGTAGCTAAAGGTGTTTTAGGAAGCTAAATTTCTGCGCAGGCAGGATTCTTATAACTTGAACTAAGGAATTATTATAAATATACTTTTTTTAATTGGTTAACTATTTATTTTAGTTCTCTAAGCATAACTTTATATACAATAAGGAGTTTTGCGTTAGGGATAGAAGTGGCATCCTTTTTTTATAATCTAAACAAACCTATATGTGCTAATAAGTACTTAGTTTTTATAAAAAGACACTTAATTAAATTAAGCCTAAAAAAAGATATAACGTATAGCCCGACCGGTTCCTGATTTTTGTTCAGGATCTGGTAATGCCATAAAAAAATAGAAGCAGAATTAAGATAATGAGATTCTTATTTTACAAGCGTTTTAATCCAACTTATCCGTTAACTTTTTAAATACTTTTTTGGCATCTTTACCTTCGTATAGCACTGCGTAAACTGCATCTATTATTGGCGTGCGTGTTTTTTTATCGTTTTTCTGATTTAAAATAAAGGCAGATTTTGAAGCATAATAACCTTCGGCAACCATACTCATTTCCATTTGAGCAGATTTTACGGTGTAACCTTTACCAATCATATTTCCAAACATTCTGTTTCTTGAGAATGTAGAATATCCAGTCACTAATAAATCGCCTAAATAAGCCGAGTTATTAATGTTACGTTTCATTTTGTGCATTTTCTTAATAAAGCGTTTCATTTCTCTAATGGCATTACTCATTAAAACACTCTGAAAATTATCGCCATAACCTAAACCGTGCGCTATTCCTGCTGCTACTGCGTATATGTTTTTAAGCATAACTGCGTATTCTGTACCAATAACATCGTCGGACACTTTGGTTTTAATATAATCGCTTGCTAGAACGCTTGCAATGGTTTTGGCTTTACTGGTATCTGCACAAGAAATGGTTAAGTAGCTTAAACGTTCTAAAGCGACTTCTTCTGCGTGGCAAGGACCAGCAATTACACCAATATTTTCTAATGGTACATTGTAGTTTTTGTGTAAATGATCTCCTAAAAGCAAGCCTGTTTCTGGTAAAATTCCTTTTACAGCACTTACTGTTATTTTGTTTGAAATATCTACAGTTAATTTTTCTAATTCGGAATGTATAAAAGCCGATGGCACAACAAATATTAAAACATCGGCATAATTTGCCATTTCGTTAATATTGTTACTTAGCTTTAATTGTTCTAAATGAAACTCTACTGCGCTTAAGTAATTTGGGTTGTGTTGTTCTTTTAATAAATGCTCTTTGGTGTAAGCGCTACGCATATACCAACCAACTTCGTTTAGGTTTTCGCATAGCATTTTTACTATAGCGGTTGCCCAACTTCCTGATCCAAAAACAGCATATTTTAACTGACTCATAGTCGATTTTTATTCGTTTACAGTTTCAAAAATACGTAAAATATTATGGTTTGTAAATAGGTTATGCCATCTAACTTTTTGGTTTTGGCACGCCTTTTGAATTTAACACTATAACAACACCAATTTTAATTATCTAATTGTTGCATATAATTTGTTTCTTTTTAGCCCAAATTTTAATATAAAATAAAACCGTAGCCAAGCTATGCTTTGATTTTCTATTTCATTTGAACAAAAAATAATTCAAATATAGTAATACAACATTACACAATTAAATTGGTCTAACTTTAAAATATATACTTATGAAAACTCTAAAATTACTTTCTTTATTACTTGTAATGACTTTGTTTACATCTTGCTATACAGAAGTTATTGTGGACGATTATAGTCCTGTAAATGGACCAGTACAACAAAACATATCTATTAATCAATTATTAAACTCTTACGAGCTTTGGTATGTAGATTTAAACCAAACGCAAGGTTATGGTTCTACACCATTTATAGAAATTGGGTTTACTCTAAGTTTTAGAAATGGCGTTTTATATGCTAACAATAATTTAGTTGGTATTGGAAGCCAAGGAAACGGTTTTGGCGTAGATATAGGCGATTACAATGCCTATAATATGATATTAGATGTAGATCACGTAATTGATGGTTACACCAGTTTTGATGTGTACCAAGTAGATTACAACACGATTGAATTATATAACGTTGGAAACGATACCTCTTACTTTTTACACGGATCTCAAAGAAGTAACTTTGATTACGATATGGTTTTTTACGATAATATCCATTATTTCTTACAAGAATACGAAGCTTGGGAAAAAACATATACAAGTGTTTATGGTAGCTTAAACGAATTTGACAACGAAAACTACTTACAGTTTTTAACGGGTAATAACGATAGCGAATTTAGAAGTTCTCAAGACCAAAATGGTATAAATCCAAACAATTTATATTGGGATTACACAGGAGTTTATGGTGTAAATAATGTGTCTGGAAATATGTACCAAAAGCATTTAATTTTAGATTACGATTATTTTTCTAACGAGCATTTTGAGTTAAGCGTAGTAAACGATCAACGTATAGAGTTGTTTCATCCAGATTCTGGAACCTTATACGAGTTTACTGGTAGAGGTTACATCGCTTTTTATAAAGAAGGAAAAACCTTAGATAAAAC
>CALJFB010000029.1 GCA_938073895.1 uncultured Flavobacteriaceae bacterium | reverse complement strand
CCATGTGGTTTTGGTAAACCATCATCTCCAATATTAACCATAATAATATTGTCTACTGTTATAATTGTTTCGTGAGTCATTTTATTTCTCACTTTACAATTTAGTGTTAAAGACGATTTTCCAAATTTAACAACTTCTATTCCAATCTCAATAATATCGCCACGTTTAGCAGAAGCCATAAAGTTAATTTCACTCATATATTTAGTAACAACTTTCTGATTTTCTAGTTGTACAATGGTATAAAGAGCTGCTTCCTCATCTATCCATTCTAATAATCTTCCTCCAAATAACGTATTGTTGGGATTTAAATCTTCTGGTTTAACCCATTTTCGTGTGTGAAATCTCATAGTTTTCTTTTAAACAAAGTTAATCAACTAAAAGTTGTTTATAAGCTAGTTGAAAACTATAATTTCTAATAGTATTATAAGTGTTTTTTATATTTAATTTTATAAAAAAAAATATGGAAACTAGATCAAAGGTTTTAAAAGCGATTAGACCCGTAATTACATCGGCTAAGATATTACCAAATATGAGCTCTGGAGAACATTTTCAGAATGCAACTTTAAGACCTGTAATTAAGTTTCAGAACGATTTATTAATTACAGCATTTAAAAACTATATTAAAAAACATAAAAATGTATTTAATGAATTAGTTTTAGAACGTAGACAACATTACATAGACAATGCTGTTACAAAAGATATTAAATTTAGAAATGCATTAAAAGGAATAATTATTGGGCAATTTACTGTTGAAGAATACACTACTTATATTAAAGATTCATCGGCTTTAAATAAACGAATGATGAATTTAGTAAAACAACGCTTACAAGACCAAATTCAACTTTTTGATTATCCTAATGCTGCAGCAACGCTTTAGTTATTATAAAAGCTATTTATTTTTTAGTAACTTTAAATAAGAGATTCTCCATTTAAATTAGTTGTTAAAACATCGCTCATATAATTAAAGAATGGTTTAATAGCTTTAAAATTTTTATTTATTGAAGTTATAAAATCTGACGATAATACTTCTTTATCCGTATAAGTTTTGGTAAAAATAAATTGTTTCATTCTAATTAAGTCTATAGCTTTATGAGCTTTATCAAAATCTCTTGGAGCCGTTTTTAAAGCATCGCCTTCAATAGTTCCCCAAATAGATTTAAATGTTTTATTAGACATAATATCTCTAATTTCCTGGTCGTCCATTTCAAACTCGCGTCTAATTCTTAATAAATCGTCTTTATTTGGATCCCAAAAACCCGTGGCAATAAATGATTTATTATTAGGCTGAATATGAACATAATAGCCACCACGCAATTCTGGTTTTTTACGAGAAAAAGAGCCTCCAAAATGTGTTTTGTAAGGTAATTTATTTTTAGAAAACCTAACATCTCTATAAATCCTAAAAACCTTGGATTTATCAATAGCATCATGAGATTTCATTAACGTTTCAAGCTCAAGGAATCTAGCCTTAAACTCCACTAAACCTTCTTGATATGTTTCTTTATTATCGGCAAACCAATCTCTGTTATTATTAGTTTCTAGGTGCTTTAAAAAAGCTATGGTCTTTTTCATTACTATCAATTTTCTATAAAAATAAAAAAAGCTTCGCGCAATTCGAAGCTTTTAGGAATATATTAATTTAGGTATTTTCTAATTTTTAAAATATATGGCTAGAACAAACACAATGGCTAAAATTACATTGAAGTATTAGGTTTACTTTTGTCTTTTAATTTTTCTGAGTAAAAGTTGTAATTATAATTACAAACTTTTTACAGATTTAATATAAATTAGTATTATTGGAAAGAAATAGACTTTAAAATTAAGCCAGATGCTGGCGCAATATATTGCATATTGTAAGTATTCTCGTTAGTTAAACTAATTCTAATTTCTTCTAAAGTGCGCTTGCCTTGGCCTAACTCTATTAATGTGCCCATCATTAATCTAATTTGGTTTCGCATAAAACCTTTACCTGTTACTTTTAAAATGTAACTTTTCTTAGGAAAGAAATTAGCAGTATAAATGGTGTTTTCAACAATTTCGCAAGACACTACTTCTCTATTAAATTGTCCGTTTGGACTTGGTTTATAACAATAAGCACGATAAAAATGCTCGCCTTCAAACAATTTTGCACCTTCAATCATTAAATTAATGTCTAAATCTGTTAAAATAGTTGTTAGTATTGGAGCACAAAACGGATGGCATTTTTGTCCATAGGTAAATAAATAATTGTATTCTTTTAGTTTAGAGTGTTGAATAATATTAAAGTCTTTATCTACCGCATGCATTTTTAAAGCTCTAATATCTTGAGGTAAATTGGTATTAAATAACTCTAAAAAAGCATCAAAATCGGTTATTTCTTCATATATAAACAACTCAAAACAAGCCTCTTCTGCACTAACCATTGCATCTGTTCTACCAGAAACTAAAGTCTTAAAATCACGACCTTCTAAAATAAAATTTAAGGTTCTATCTACCATTAAATGAAGTGTTTTTACATTAGGTTGCTTTTGCCAACCGTGAAATCTGTATCCTAAATACTGAATAGTAACTACGTAATAATATCTTTTTTTTTCGAATGCCATAATACCGCAAGTAACTTAATTTAAAAATTGTAACAAAATTTTTATACCTTGTAATTTAATATTAAAACGGTTGAATTAGAAACCGTTTTATGCTTTATTAGCGTAAATAGATTAAATACAATTTATTATGACAAATTTCACCAAACAAAAACCACCTTTATGGTTCTGGATTGTTAGTTTTTTTGCCTTACTTTGGAATGCTTTAGGTGTTAGCGAATATCTACATCAAGCCTATAAAACAGATTATTTTTATAGTAAGTTTCCAGACCCAAAAGTTTTAGAAATTGTATTAAATACGCCAATTTGGGTTATGGCTGGTTTTGCAACAGCAGTAATTTTTGGTGCTTTAGGTTGTGTAATGCTAATGCTTAGAAAAAAATGGGCACAACCATTTTTTATAATTTCATTAATTGGAATACTAACACAAATGTTTTATAATATTTTTTTAAGCGGATCTATAGAAATTTATGGCTTAGCAGCTATAATCTTTCCTATTTTTGTTGTGGTCTTAGGAATGGCTTTATTGTTTTTATCAAGAGCAGCAATTAGAAAACATTGGATTAATTAAATTAATATCGTGTACAAAATTTAGGCCTCTTAAATAGATGTCTTTTTTTATATTTAAAAGACTTAAAACACATAAAATGACATTATCTACATTAGATTGGGGAATTATTATTTTCTTTTTAACCTTATTTGCTTTTATTGGTATTTACGTATCAAAACAAGCAGGAACCGATAGTAAATCGTTTTTTCTTTCTGGAAGAAATATGCCTTGGTGGCTTTTAGGTGTTAGTATGGTAGCTACCACATTTGCTGCAGATACGCCAGGATTAGTAACACAATTGGTTAGAGAAAATGGTGTTTCTGGAAACTGGGTTTGGTGGGCAATGCTTTTAACAGGTATGTTAACCGTATTTTTTTATGCCAAATTATGGCGAAAAAGTGGTATTACTACAGATTTAGAGTTTTATGAATTGCGTTATAGCGGAAAACTTGCTGGCTATCTACGTGGATTTCGAGCTATTTATTTAGGTGTTATATTTAATGTAATTACTATGGCTGGTGTTTGTTTAGCTGGTGCTAAAATTGCAAATATACTTTTAGGTATTTCTCAAACCGAAATGCTAATTTATTCGTCTATAATAGTAGTATTTTACTCTGCTTTTGGAGGATTAAAAGGAGTTTTAGTTACCGATTTTATTCAATTTATTATAGCTATGATTGGTAGTGTTTGGGCAACTATTTATATTATTAACTTACCAGAAATTGGAGGAACCACTAACCTACTTGATCATATTAATGTTGTTAATAAATTAGATTTCTTTCCCGATTTTTCTAATTCTCAAACACTAATTACCTTATTAATAATTCCAATTGCTGTACAATGGTGGAGTACTTGGTATCCTGGCGCAGAACCTGGCGGCGGCGGATATATAGCACAACGCATGTTAGCTGCAAAAGACGAAAAACATGCCACTTGGGCAACCTTATTTTTTAACGTGGCACATTACGCAATACGTCCATGGCCTTGGATTATGGTTGGTTTAGCTTCTTTAGTTATTTTTCCAGATTTAGCTTCAATTAATAATACGTTTCCAAATCTTACAACTTCTATGCAAGGTGAAGATGTTGCTTACGCTGCAATGATGACTTATTTACCATCTGGACTTTTAGGAATTGTTTTATTATCCTTAATAGCTGCTTTTATGAGTACTATTTCTACACAATTAAATTGGGGAAGTTCTTACATTGTTAACGATTTCTACAAACGTTTTCTAAAACCAGAAGCTACAAACAAGGAACAAGTTTTGGTAGGACGAATTTCAACTGTAGCGTTAATGATTTGTGCCGCATTGGTTTCATTTACATTACAATCTGCCGGAGAAGTTTTAAATTTACTACTACAAATTGGTGCAGGAACCGGATTACTTTACATTTTAAGATGGTTTTGGCACAAAATTAACCCTTGGAGCGAAATTACTGCAATGGTAGTTTCTTTTAGTATTGCAATTTTCTTTTTTATAAACGGAAAATTAGACTCACCAATTATAGAATTAGCTGGACATTGGCAATTGGTATCTGGTGTAATAATAACTACAATAGCTTGGATTATTGTTACTTTATTAACGCAACCATCTAACAAAGAAACTCTAGAAACTTTTGATGCCTTAATTTTTGGTGAAGACTCGAAATTTAAAGGTTTTGGAAATAAAATAATAGGTTTCTTTTTAGGAGTATTTGGCGTTTACAGTCTTTTATTCTCAATAGGAAAGTTTATATATGGTGACAACTTAATTGCTATAGCTTTATTAGCATTTACAGCAATTTGTGGTTATATTATTTCTAGAATTTTAAAGTAATATAAAGCATAATACTAAATTATTTAAATAAAAAAAACGCCTTGAAATATCAAGGCGTTTTTAAAGTTTAGTTTAGGAGTGCTTCAAACTCCAGATTTTTATAATTTATAACACGTAAAGTCTTAGAGTAATTCAAAATAAAACTAATGGTTTCATTTTTGGGTTTTAAGTTTTCTATTTTAGTTGGTTTAGAGTAAATTTTTGCCATCTTTTATGTTTTGGTATACACATACAACGACCATTTTATACTTTTATTATATTAATTGGTTAAAATTATATTATGCTTATCAATAACCTTTCGCATGTTTATTAAAGCGTAACGCATACGACCTAAAGCTGTATTAATACTAACACCTGTTCTTTCCGAGATTTCTTTAAAACTCATATCTTGGTACATGCGCATTAATAAAACTTCGCGTTGGTCTTCAGGTAACTCTTCTATTAAACGTCTAACGTCAGATTCTACTTGAGATTTTATAATTGCACTTTCGGCATTAAGAGAATTATCGCTTAAAACAGAAAAAATATCAAAATCTGAACTGTTATCAAATTTGGGCATTCTATTGTTTTTTCTAAAATAATCAATGACCAAATTATGAGATATTCGCATAACCCATGGTAAAAATTTACCTTCTTCGTTATACTTTCCTCTTTTTAAGGTTTTAATAACTTTAATAAACGTGTCTTGAAAAATATCTTCGGTAATATCTCTGTCGTAAACTTTGGAGTAAATAAAACTATAAATACGTTGTTTATGTCTTAAAATTAAAGTTTCTAAAGCAGATTCTTTTCCGGAGATGTAATTGGAGACTAAAGTGGCGTCAGTAGTTTGATAATTTCGCATAGGTATTACTTTTATTAATATCTAATAAATTAGATTGGGGTTAATAAGTTAAAAGTAATCCTGTTTTATATGCAAAAATAATTTTTAATTGAAATCAAATATATATGAAATAAATCATCAAAAGCAAATAATTTATAAAGTTTATTAAATAATTTAACATTTAATTAGGCGATAAGCTGTTTTTAATGCTGAAATACTTCTTGTATCTTTGTTAATTGAGATAAAATATG
The DNA here is from genome assembly GCA_938073895.1 of uncultured Flavobacteriaceae bacterium. Taxonomy (GTDB): domain Bacteria; phylum Bacteroidota; class Bacteroidia; order Flavobacteriales; family Flavobacteriaceae; genus Aurantibacter. Next base: position 6,592 of record CALJFB010000029.1, on the reverse strand, counting down.
AATATGACCCCTAACCTTTCCACAGTTAATCCTAAGAAAAACATTATTATTAAAGGCGCTAAATTGCACAACCTTAAGAATATAGATGTTGTTATACCAAGAAATAAATTGGTTGTAATTACTGGATTATCTGGTTCCGGAAAATCAAGTTTAGCTTTCGATACTCTTTATGCCGAAGGACAACGCAGATATGTGGAAAGTTTAAGTAGTTATGCACGTCAATTTTTAGGTAGACTAAACAAACCAAAAGTAGATTATATAAAAGGTATTGCGCCTGCAATTGCTATAGAGCAAAAAGTAAACTCTACAAATCCAAGATCAACGGTTGGTACAACAACAGAAGTTTACGATTATTTAAAATTATTATTTGCCAGAATTGGCAAAACCTATTCGCCTACTTCTAACCAAGAAGTAAAAAAAGATACTGTTTCTGATGTTTTAAATGCAGTTAAAAAAATATCGGTTGGCGAAAAATTATTGCTTTTAGCACCTTTGCAACTTGAAGAAGGACGCGAATTAGCCGACAAACTAAATGCCTTAAATCAGCAAGGTTATGCACGTGTTTTATATAAAAATGAAGTATTTAGAATAGACAAAGCAAATCATATTACATCTACAAAAGACTTATTTATTGTTATAGACCGAATTATTACAAAAGACGATGAAGATTTTTACAACCGATTGGCTGACGCTATACAAACCGCTTTCTACGAAGGAAAAGGTAATTGCTATATTAAGTCTTTAAATGAAGATAACTTACAACATTTTAGTAATAAATTTGAGTTAGATGGCATTACATTTCTAGAACCAAACGTACATTTATTTAGTTTTAACAATCCTTATGGTGCATGTCCTAAATGCGAAGGTTATGGCGAAATTATTGGTGTAGACGAAGATTTAGTAATTCCAAATACCGCTTTATCTGTTTTTGAAAACGGAATTTTTCCTTGGCGAGGCGAAAGTATGAGTTTTTACAAAAATCAATTGGTAAATAATTCTCATCTATTTGATTTTCCAATACATAAGCCCTATTTTGAATTAACAAAAAAACAAAAAGATTTAATTTGGACAGGAAATAAATATTTTGAAGGTTTAAATGCTTTTTTTGCTGAATTAGAGGCCAAAGCCTATAAAATTCAAAACCGTGTAATGTTATCACGTTACAGAGGAAAAACCACTTGTAAAACTTGTAATGGTAAGCGCTTAAGAACCGAAGCTAATTATGTAAAAATAGATAATGCTACACTTACAGATTTAGTAGAAATGCCAATAGACGAGTTAATTCCGTTTTTTAATAACTTAAAACTAAACGAAAACGATGCTAAAATTGCAGAACGTTTATTAGTTGAAATTAAAAATAGACTTCAGTTTTTAACCAATGTTGGCTTAACATATTTAACATTAAATAGAAAATCCAATACACTTTCTGGAGGCGAAAGTCAGCGAATAAACCTAGCGACATCTCTTGGAAGTAGTTTGGTAGGTTCTATGTACATTTTAGACGAACCAAGTATTGGTTTACATCCAAAAGATTCCGAACAATTAATTGAGGTTTTAAAAGCCTTAAGAGATCTTGGTAATACCGTAATTGTGGTAGAACACGATGAAGATATTATGAAACAAGCCGATGAAATTATTGACATTGGACCAGAAGCAGGAACTTTAGGCGGACATGTTGTAGCTACTGGAAACTTTGCTTCTATCCTAAAATCGGACTCGTTAACCGCCAAATACTTAAATGGTGATTTAAAAATTGAAGTTCCAAAAAAGCGACGAAACTCTAAATATAGCATAGATGTTATTGGAGCCAGAGAAAATAACCTAAAAAATATAGATGTCTCTTTTCCTTTAGAAATGCTAACTGTAATTACAGGAGTTTCTGGAAGTGGAAAAAGTACATTAGTTAAGAAAATATTATATCCAGCAATTCAGAAAAAACTGACTGGTTTTGGAGATAAACCAGGACAATTTACAGAGTTAAAAGGAAACTATGCTAATATCCAAAATATAGAATTTGTAGATCAGAATCCAATAGGAAGATCATCACGTTCAAATCCTGTAACCTACGTAAAGGCTTACGACGATATTAGAGCGCTATATTCTAAACAAGCTTTAAGCGGAATTAGAAACTACCAACCTAAACATTTTAGTTTTAATGTAGATGGCGGACGTTGTGAAACCTGTAAAGGCGAAGGCGAAGTTACTATAGAAATGCAATTTATGGCAGATGTGCATCTAGAATGCGAAACATGTAAAGGAAAACGCTTTAAAAAAGAAGTACTTGAAGTTAATTTTGCCGAAAAAAATATAGACGATATTTTAAATCTTACCATAGATGATGCAATAGATTTTTTTAGAATTAATAACGAAACTAAAATTAAGAACAAACTACAACCGCTACAAGATGTAGGTTTAGGCTATGTTACCTTGGGGCAAAGTTCGTCTACACTTTCTGGTGGAGAAGCACAACGTATTAAGTTAGCCACATTTTTAGGAAAAGGAAGCAAAAAAGATAATACCTTATTTATTTTTGATGAACCAACTACAGGATTACACTTTCACGATATTCAAAAATTACTAAAATCTTTTAATGCATTAATAGAAAATGGACATTCTATAATTGTTGTAGAACACAATTTAGAATTAATTAAGTGCGCAGATTATATTATAGATCTTGGACCAGAAGGCGGAAAATATGGTGGTAATTTAGCAGGAATAGGAACACCTGAAGAATTAGTAAAAATAAAAAACTCTTTAACTGGTAACTATTTAAAAGAGAAAATTTAATCGTTTTTAGGAAGGTAATTTGTTACTAAAAATAATTTCATTTGGTCTAAAGTTAATAAAACAGAAAAGAAAACACCAAAGTTAAGGTTAACGCTATAGGTATTACAAATAAACAATAAGTTACTACTAAAGCAATTGTTTTAAAGAACGTAGCAATTAAATGTTTGTTGTAATAATTTTTAATAGCTATTACTAAATAGACAAACAACCATAGAAAAATTAAGAAGTTAAAATTGCCCAAATCTACTATATAATTAAGCACAAAAATTATTGAAAACATAAAAAATGCGTAAGCAAAATAATAAAAGCTAAATACTAAATGATTTACGTAAACTAATCGTTTAAAATAAAAAAGCTTTAATAATAAAGCAAAAATTGGTAATAAGAAAAATAAAGCTATTGGTAAACTATCTATAAAGCGTTTATAAATACCTCCTAAACTGTGGGTTTTATATAATCTAAGTGATTGTTTAAAAAATAATTGAGTAAAATAATTAGAATTTTCATTTTGACCCATAACTTTATAAATCTCTTTATCTGGTACGTTTATAGCTATTAACGAGTCTATAATTTTTTCATTAAAACCAAAATTAAAGTTTATATCAGTATTGCTGGGTACATCATTTTCTTTAATAGTATTTGGTAATGAATCGTTTAAAGCAGATAATTTAACTTCTCTATTTTCTTTAGAAACTGCAGAAAAAGCTTCGTTTATACTTGCATCCATATCTTCTGCATCTATTTTTGCTTGGAAAGAAAAGATAAAGAAAAATAAAATTGTACTAAATAAATAAAGCTGAGCTGGATGTAAATAAGTTAAACGTTTTCCTGCTACAAACTGTTTTGGTAAAAATCCTGGCCTAAAAAGTAATGGTACAAAACTTTTAAAAAAGCGTGCATCAAAAGCAAAATAGTTTTGAATTGTATTATTAAACAAGGCTTTAATAGTTAAAGTATCGGCCTGTTTTAATCCACAATTTGGGCAATATTTATAAGATGTGCCAAACGGATGATTACAGTTTTTACAAGAATGATAAGCCATTATTAAATTTAATTTGTTCTGTAAAAGTAGCTTTTTTTAAAAAATAGCATACTTAGTTTATATTTTGGTAAATACATTATAATGCTAAAATTATTTTAACTTAAAACTAAGCTTTAATAACTCTTGTTTTTTTTATATATTTTAACAGTTGCTGTAATACTTTTAAACGTTTTTATACATGTATAGTTTTTAGTTAATAACAAATAATCGCTGTCTATTAAATTAAATACATTAGAAAATAGTACATATTCTTTTTTATTATTGAACGAAGTAAATACTAATTTGTTAGCATTTAAATCTATTAAATCAAAACTCATATTATTAGGAAAAAAAGTACTAACCTCTTCTACTTTAATAGATTCGTCTTTAAAAAACTGAATACATTCTAAACGTAAATTGTAATACGGTAAATGTGCTAAAGTACTATCCCAACCTTTAGATATATGTTGTGGATAAACCCATAAATTACCTGTTAGCATTATAAATAACCATAAAATTATTCCAGTTTTTTTTAATGCATTTGAAGTCAATTCAGAAAACAATAATTTTGCAACAAATAATGAAAATAGTAAATAAGCTGGTAATAAATATCTATGTTGGAGTAAGCCTTTTGCCCAAATTATATTTAAGGTTAAAACCGAAGCTATAACAACAAAAGAAATGGCTAAAACTTGAACTTGTTTTACTTTAAACAATTGCTTTTTATATTTTAATAATAAAACACCAAAAATAATCCAAACAATTACTTTACCAGAATCTAAAAACCGCCAACCAACAATTCCAATATTATATAAAACACCTTTTAAATTTACAGCTACAAAGCTATTTTTCCAAGGCGAATTGCTATGAAAACCAATCCAACCAACTTGATTAAAGTGATATAAACTAAAGACTATAAATATTAATAAAGCAGGAATATAAACTAGGCTTCTTTTTAATAAATTGGAAATTGTTTTATTATATGAAGCATTGTGCTTAATATTAATATAAATATCTACAAACAACAAAGCTAAAGCCACCATCATTCCTCGCATACTTATTAAGAATAGCCCAATTATAGCAATACCTAAAAGGCTTTTTTTATTTTTTAGAATTGAATTAAATGCCATTAAAAAAAGAAAGGCTAAAACAACATCTGGAGATATTAAAGTTAGCTGAGATAATAAACAAGCTTCTAAAAACACCATTAAAAGCACGATACCTCTATATTTTGATTCAAAAAAATAACAAACAACGATATTTAATTGATAAACTATACCTATTACAAAAGGTAAAAGTGCTAAATGACTAACAACTAAAGTTCTTCCAAAGAGTTTCCAAAGTAAAGCCAAATAATAGCCAAATGCAGGAATATGTCCGCTATCCATGCTATTTGGTAATAAAAACGAACTAAAATTAGTAGTATAAAAATAAGTTGCGTGCCTTGATCCTAATTGAACTGTATCCCAAAAAAAAGCATTATTTAAAGACAATAACACCAAGCTAATAGCAATTATATACGTAAAAATTAAAGCTAGTTTATGATTTAAAAACATACTATTTTTTAAATAAATAAGAAGATATACCTAGAGTTTTATGTCCAAAATAGAGTAAAGATGTTTTTAAAACACCTAAACCATAAGTTACACTTCTACCAAAATTTATAGAAGATGCTTCTTCAAAATATTTAGTTGGACAGGTAATTTCGGCAATTTCAAAACCTTCAAAACAGAGTTGTGCTAGCATTTGATTATCGAACACAAAATCATCCGAATTTACTTCAAAATTAATACTTTTTAAAGCCTTTTTAGAAAAGGCTCTGTAACCTGTATGATATTCAGAAAGCTTCTGATTCATTAAAATATTCTGCGAAAGTGTTAAAATTCTATTGGCTACATATTTATAAAATGGCATTCCGCCTTTTAAAGCTCCTTTACCCAAAATACGTGATCCTAGAACTACATCGTAAACATTATTTGCTATTAAATAACTCATAGAATGTAATAGCTTTGGTGTGTATTGATAATCTGGATGCAGCATAATTACAATATCTGCGTTAAGCTCTAAAGCTTTATTATAGCACGATTTTTGATTGCCACCATAACCTTTATTTTTAGTATGTGTAATTATATGCTTAATGCCTAATTTTTGCCCTAAAGCACTTGTTTTATCTGTACTTAAATCGTCTACTAAAACTACATCATCTACAATATCGAAAGGAATTTCGTTATAGGTTTTTTCTAAAGTTTTCTCTGCATTATAAGCTGGAAGTACAATAATAATTTTTTTTCCTTCAATCATTTAATAATAGAAATATGTTTTCTTAATGCTAATATAATGTTTTTAACTTTTATAGAATTTACAAGACTTAAGGAATACTATTCTTTTTTTGGCACGAAGATTGAAATACATATCACATTAACTAATACATTATATTATGAAAAAGCTTATATACTTATTTACAGCATTACTGATTAGTTCTGTAGCTGTTAACACAAGCATGGCAGAAACTATAAACCAAAATTCTTTAGATACTTCTTACAATTATGGTTATGGAAATTCTTTCATTTTTAATGAACAAGGTATTGAATTTTCGGTGTTTCGAGATGGACAATTCGATTTTTATATGCAAAACCGTAGACCAGAAATTTCTGTAACAATTGGAAACCATAATTCTGGAATTAGTTTTAACTCTGGATACAATTACAATCCTTATTTACAATATGATGAGTTTGGTGCTATAATTCAAATTCAGAATGTGCCCGTTTTTTATGATTATTATGG
>CALJFB010000028.1 GCA_938073895.1 uncultured Flavobacteriaceae bacterium | reverse complement strand
ACTAAGACTAAAGACTATACCGGAGATTTATCAGTAATAATACAATCCAAAAATAAAGTAGAAAGATTTTCTTTTAAAAGGAAAGAAAAAATAGACATAGACACACTAAGTTATAATCTTTCATTAAAACATTTTAAAAACCAAAAAGGTAAGAAAAAACTAATGGTTATAAGAGATTCATTTTCTGATAATTTAATGTTGTTTCTGAACAACACTTTTAATGAGGTAAGCTATATAAAACATCAAAATATAGACACTAAACTTATAGAAAAAGTAAAACCAGATATTGTTATTATTGAAATTATAGAACGAAATTTAATTAATCTAACAAGAGTTAATACACCATAGTCTTTAATAAAAAAAGCCTTTAAAAATTAATTTAAAGGCTTTTAACTATAGTATAGTATTAAGAATCTAAACGACTCCTTGAGCTAACATAGCATCTGCAACCTTAACAAAACCTGCAATATTTGCACCTTTAACGTAATCTACAGAACCATCTTTGGCGGTACCATATTCTACACAAGATGTATGAATATCACTCATAATTTGCTTTAATTTAGTATCTACTTCTTCTCTTGTCCAGTTAAAGCGTAAACTATTTTGACTCATTTCTAAGCCTGACGTTGCAACTCCACCTGCATTAGAAGCTTTACCTGGAGCAAATAATACATTTGCACCTTGTAATATTTCAATAGCGTCTGGTGTGGTTGGCATATTTGCACCTTCTGCAACAACTTTTACACCATTTTTAACTAATGCTTTAGCCTCATCTCCATTTAACTCGTTTTGAGTTGCACATGGCAATGCGATATCGCACGTTTCGTTCCAAGGACGTTTTCCTTCAAAATATTTAGCAGAACTGTACTTTGCAACATATTCGCTAATTCTTCCTCTTTTAACATTTTTAAGATCCATTATAAATGCTAACTTTTCTGCATCTATACCTGCGTCATCTAAAATATATCCACCAGAATCAGACAGCGTAGTTACCTTAGCTCCTAATTGTGTTGCTTTTTCACAAGCGTATTGTGCGACATTTCCAGACCCAGAAATAACAACTGTTTTACCTTCAAAAGAGTCGTTTTTAGTTGCTAACATATTTTTTGCAAAATAAACACAACCGTATCCTGTAGCTTCTGGTCTAATTAAAGAACCTCCATAAGACAAACCTTTACCTGTTAAAATACCTGTAAATTCGTTTCTTAAACGTTTATATTGCCCAAACATATAACCTATTTCTCTTCCTCCAACACCAATATCTCCTGCAGGAACATCTGTATTAGCTCCTATATGGCGTGCTAATTCACTCATAAAAGATTGGCAAAAACGCATAACTTCGTTATCACTTTTTCCTTTAGGATTAAAATCACTTCCTCCTTTTCCTCCACCCATAGGTAAAGTTGTTAAAGAGTTTTTAAATACTTGCTCAAATCCTAAAAATTTAAGAATACTTAAGTTTACAGATGGATGAAAACGTAATCCACCTTTGTAAGGTCCTATAGCAGAGTTAAACTCAACTCTAAAAGCTCTATTTACTTGAGTGTTACCAGCATCGTCAATCCAAGGAACTCTAAATATTATAGTACGTTCTGGTTCTACCATACGTTCTAATAACATTTTATCCTTGTATTGAGGATTATCTTCAATAAAAGGAATTACAGTTTCTGCAACCTCATGAACCGCTTGCATAAATTCTGGCTCGTTTGCATTTCTCTCTTTTACGCTATTTAAAAAAGCTTCAATTTTATGTTCCATAAAATACTAATTATGATATTATTAGTTTTGTTTAAAATTTGTAATACAAATATACATTATCTGTAAAAATATAATGCTTTTTTTTAATATTTTGAATTATATTTTTTAACTACTAAAATTTCTTAGGTAATTTACGCTTAAACAAACCGTTTAATCACTAACGTGGAAAATTTACTTAATCAATATAAAAATTTAGAGTTATTTTTAATAGTTCTCTTTTAAAATCCCAATAAAAATCTAATAAAACACCATTTAAACGAATCAAAAAAAGGCAATTACTTTTAAATAATTGCCTTCTAAATTATTATAATAACGTTTTATTAATAAGCACGTTCTTTATTTCCTTCAAAGAAATTAATAAAAGCTCTATTAACTACTCTTTGTCCACCAACGGTTGGATAATCTCCTGTAAAGTACCAATCTCCAAGATTTTTAGGACAAGCTAAATGTAAATTATCTACAGATTGATAAATAATATCTACTTCTGCATTTAAACCTTCAGAACTTAGTAATTGTGCTGTTTTTCTTGAAATATCTTCATCTGTATAAAGTGCATATAAATCTTTAACAAAGTTTTTAACCTCTACATCTGGAAGGTTTACTTGTTCTAGACATTTTTTATAAGTTTCTTCTACTAAATGGTATTTATTATCGTCTTTTAAAAGTGCTAACATTGCTCTAAAAGCAATTAGACCTTCTAAGTTTGCCATATCTATTCCGTAGCAATCTGGGTAACGAATTTGCGGTGCAGACGATACTACAATGATTTTCTTAGGATTTAATCTATCCATCATTGTAAGAATACTTTTTTGTAATGTAGTACCTCGAACTATAGAATCGTCTATAATAACTAAGTTATCTGTTGGTTTAACAGAACCGTAAGTTATGTCGTAAATATGAGCTACTAAATCGTCTCTACTATCATCATCTGTAATAAAGGTTCTTAATTTAGCATCTTTAATGGCTATTTTTTCTGTACGAAGACTTTTAGCTAAAATTTCTCTTATCTTTTCTGGCGTTCTATTTTCTTCTTGAAGTAGTAAGGCTTCTTTTTGTTTATTTAAAAACAATTCACCTTCCTTAATCATACCATAATATGATACTTCGGCTGTATTAGGAATAAAAGAAAATACAGAATTTTCAATATCATCTCCAATAGATTTCATAATCTGTGGAAATAATAAGCGGCCTAGTTTCTGGCGTTCAGCATAAATTTCTTGATCGCTACCTCTAGAAAAATAGATGCGCTCAAAAGAACAAGCTTTCTTTTCTAAAGGTTCTAATATTTGTTCTAAATATGTTTTTCCGCCTTTTTTAATAATGATTGCTTTTCCTGGATCTAACTCTACAACATCATCAAAATCTACATTAAAAACTGTTTGAATTACTGGTCGCTCGGATGCAACAACAACAATTTCATCGTTTTCGTAATAATATGCTGGTCTTATTCCTGCTGGATCACGCAGTACAAAAGCATCTCCATGACCTAACATTCCTGCCATTGCATATCCACCATCCCATTTTTTAGCAGATTTTTTTAATATTTTAGCAATATTTATTTGTTCTGCAATAGTTTTAGATGCTTCTATTTTAGATAAACCTTCTTTTTTTGCCTCTTTATAAAGTTTAGAAACTTGTCGGTCTAAAAAGTGACCAATTTTTTCCATTACAGTAATAGTATCTGCCTCTGCTTTTGGATGTTGCCCAATGTTAACTAAGTCTTTAAATAACTGAGTTACATTTGTCATGTTAAAATTTCCAGCAACTATTAAATTCCTGTGCATCCAACTGTTTTGTCTTAAAAAAGGATGAACACTTTCTACACTGTTTTTTCCAAAAGTTCCGTAACGTACATGACCTAAAAGCACTTCTCCTACATAAGGTACTTTTTCTTTTAGTCTTTTAATATCGTTATTTAGAGTTTCGTCTGCCTTTAGCTCGTCGTTTATTCTTTCGTTTATTTGAGCAAAAACGTCTTGAATTGGCAATTGTTTATTTGATCTAACACGACTAATGTAGCGTTGTCCCGGTTCCATATCTAATTTAATACTTGCAAATCCAGCACCATCTTGACCACGGTTATGCTGTTTCTCCATCATTAAATACATTTTATTTACACCATAAAATGCTGTACCGTATTTTTCTTTATAAAACTCTAATGGTTTTTTAAGTCTAATTAATGCAATTCCGCATTCATGTTTTAAAGCATCACTCATTTTTGTTGAATTGTTGTGTAGGTTAAGTTGTTATAGTTTTATAAAAATTATTGCAATACTAACAAAAAAACGCTCAAAGAATTGAGCGTTTTTTTGTTAATTTAATTCTATATCAAATTGTGTTAATTTCTTAAACTGTTTCAATCTTGTTTTGACGTCTTCGGGTTTTAGATTTACCATGCGTTCTGTTCCAAATTTCTCTACACAAAACGATGCTAATGTAGAACCGTAGATTACAGCCTTTTTCATATTTTCAAAAGAAATATCTCCTGACTTAGCTAAATAACCTGCAAATCCTCCTGCAAATGTATCTCCTGCTCCTGTTGGATCAAAAACTTCAGCCAATGGTAAAGCTGGTGCATAAAACATATCATTATCATGAAATAATAATGCGCCATGTTCTCCTTTTTTAATAACCACATATTTTGGGCCCATTGCATGAATTTTCTTAGCTGCGTTTACTAAAGAGTATTCTCCAGATAATTGACGAGCTTCTTCATCGTTAATAGTAATAACATCTATTTTAGATATTACGTTCTTTAAATCGTCTAAAGCAATATTCATCCAGAAATCCATTGTATCTAAAATAGCTAACTTGGGCTTTTTTGTCATTTGCTCTAAAACACCTAATTGCACTAATGGATGTAAATTTCCTAACATTACAATTTCTGCATCTTTGTAAGCGTCTGGAACAATTGGATTAAAAGTTTCTAATACATTTAATTCTGTAACTAAAGTATCGCGAGAATTCATATCGTTATGATATTTTCCAGACCAGAAAAAAGTTTTTCCATCTTTTACAATCTCTACACCATCAATATTTATAGTTCTATCTGTTAGTAAATCTAAATATTCCTGAGGAAAATCGCCTCCAACTACAGACACAGCAGCTGCATCTACATTAAACTGAGAAGCTGAAAGACCTATATAAGTTGCTGCGCCACCAAGAATTTTATCTGTTTTCCCGAAAGGCGTCTCAATAGCATCAAAAGCAACGGTTCCAACAATAACTAATTTACTCATAATTGTATTTTGAAATGAACTGCAAATTTACATAAAATTTTTAGGATTAAAAGTATAGTGTTACAGATATATAAAACATAGTAATTTATATACTATTTCCTTCCAAAATCTGCAGGAATTTCTCCCCAAGCTTTAGTTTCCCACTTTACAATAGTTGTGGTATAAGTATTAGATTTAAGCCAAGCTTCGGCACGATCTACTAGATCAAAAACAGGTTTGTTTTTTTCGCTACGAGCTAATTTTGTATTACATTTCTTTTTTTTAACCCAACTCATTGCTGTTCTAGAATCTGTATAAATTAAGCGTTCGCTTTTATGCTTCTTTAAAAAACTTAAGCCGTGAACTAGGGCTAAAAATTCGCCTATATTATTAGTGCCTTGGGCAAAAGGTCCTTGTATAAATAACTGATCTTTATTTTTAGTGTCTACACCTCTATATTCCATAATTCCAGGATTTCCACTAGATGCAGCATCTACAGAAATTGAATTATAATTAGGTAAGCCTATTTTTAAAAGCTCTGCTTTGGTTAAAGAACTTTTAGAATCGTCCTTTTTACCAACATAATCAAAATAATTTCCTTTAAAAGCTTCTTTTGCTGCTGCTTCAGTTCCAAATGATTTGTATTGTGCACCACTAAAATCTTTAATAAGCTTTTTACAAACATTCCAAGACGTAAAAACACCTGTTTTGTGGCCTTGCCAAATCACATAAAATTTCTTCTTAGACATAAGTTGTTCTAATTATCAATAAAAATAATTTATTGAAGCTAAATAAAAATATTAATTATTAAGTAGTTGATCTACAATTTTTGGGAAATTATCCATCTCTAAGGTGTGAATTTTTGCTGCAACATCTTCTGCTGTGTCATTTTCATCTACTTTACAAGTTGCTTGATAAATTACAGCGCCTTCATCGTAATTTTCATTTACATAATGAATAGTAATTCCAGTCTCAGATTCTTTTTGATCTACAACTGCTTTATGCACATTCATTCCATACATTCCTTTTCCACCAAATTTTGGTAACAATGCAGGATGAAGATTAATAACTCTATTAAGAAACTCTTTTAGAATAAATGTTGGGAATTTCCATAAAAATCCAGCTAAAACAATAATATCTGGATTTTGGTCTTTTAACACGTTTAATACAACATCTGTGTTTATAAAAGCATCTCTATTAAAAGACATCGCAGGTATATTAAGGGTTTTACAGCGATCTAACACTTTGGCATAAGGATTGTTAGTAGCTACAAGTGTAACATTAGCTTTTTCACTGTTTTGAAAAAACTTTATTAAATTTTCAGCGTTAGATCCGCTTCCAGATGCAAAAATCACAATTCGTTTCATATACAGCTAATAGGTTAGGTTTACACAACAAAAAAAAGAATAATAATTACAATTTCGACGCAAAAATCAAATTATTTAAATAAAAATTATTAAATTTAATTGCACATTTTTAAACTAAATGTGTGTTTTAAATGAAAGTTTTATATTTTTGCGACTTAATTAAAACTTAAAATTAAAAAATTATGTCAGACATTGCATCAAGAGTTAAAGCGATAATCGTAGACAAATTAGGCGTAGACGAAAACGAAGTAGTAACTGAAGCAAGCTTCACAAACGACTTAGGAGCAGACTCATTAGATACTGTGGAATTAATTATGGAATTCGAAAAAGAATTCGATATTCAAATTCCAGACGATCAAGCAGAGAACATTTCTACAGTTGGTCAAGCTGTTTCATATATTGAAGCTGCAAAATAATTAAACACATTTATGGAACTTAAGCGCGTAGTAGTAACAGGATTAGGAGCACTAACACCAATTGGTAACACCAAAGACGAGTATTGGAACGCTTTACTTGAAGGTAAAAGTGGCGCCGCACCTATTACATATTTTGACACTGAACATTTTAAGACAAAATTTGCTTGCGAACTTAAAGACTTTAACGTGACCGATTTCATTAATAGGAAAGACGCACGTAAAATGGACAGGTTTACACAGTACGCAATGGTCGCATCTGATGAGGCTATTGCGGACTCTAAACTGGACTTAGAAACAGTTAACAAATTAAGAGTTGGTGTTATTTGGGGCGCAGGAATTGGCGGATTAGAAACATTTCAAAACGAAATGATAAACTACTGCGAAGGAAATGGTGCACCAAGATTTAACCCATTCTTTATTCCTAAAATGATAGCAGATATTGCTCCTGGAAACATTTCTATTAAGAATGGTTTTATGGGACCAAACTATACTACAGTTTCTGCTTGTGCATCATCAGCAAACGCTATGATTGATGCTTTAAATTACATTAGATTGGGACATTGTGATGTTATTGTTACTGGTGGTAGTGAAGCTGCTGTAACCATATCTGGTATGGGTGGATTTAACGCCATGCATGCATTATCAACAAACAATGAAGATCCTCAAGGTGCTTCTAAACCGTTTGATGCTAACCGTGATGGTTTTGTATTAGGTGAAGGCGCTGGAGCTATTGTATTAGAAAGCTACGAACACGCTAAAGCAAGAGGCGCTAAAATTTATGCCGAGTTAATTGGTGGCGGTTTATCATCTGATGCTTACCACATGACTGCACCCCATCCAGAAGGAATTGGTGTTATGGCTGTAATGCGTAACTGTTTAGAAAATGCAGGTTTAAAACCAGAAGATGTAGACCATATTAACACACATGGAACTTCTACACCTTTAGGAGATGTTGCAGAATTAAAAGCAATTTCAGAAGTTTTTGGCGATCATGCTAAAAACATCAATATTAACTCTACAAAATCTATGACTGGACACTTATTAGGTGCTGCCGGAGCCATAGAATCAATTTCGGCTATTTTAGCCATACAAAATGGTATTGTTCCAGCAACAATAAACCATAAAACTGCAGACGAAAATATTGATCCAAGTTTAAATTTAACGTTAAACAAACCTCAAAAAAGAGACATTAGAGTAGCTATGAGTAACACCTTTGGTTTTGGTGGTCATAATGCTTGTGTTGTTTTCAGAAAATTAGATTAATCTCGAATGTCTATCATTCGAAACATCTTTAAATACCAATCTTCTAATAAAGACAGGCAATTTCTTGTAACTATAACTCAACTTATAGGTTTCAAACCTAAAAAAATAAAACCTTATCAAACAGCATTTACACATCGCTCTTTAAACTTAAAGAACGATAAAGGTCATTCTGTTAATTACGAACGATTAGAATTTCTAGGAGACGCTATGCTAAGTGCTGTAATTGCAGACCATTTATTTATAGAAGTACCTAGTGGAGACGAAGGTTACCTAACCAAAATGCGCTCTAAAATTGTAAGTCGTGAACATCTAAACGAACTAGGCGAAGCACTTGGGCTAGTTAATTTAATTAAAAGTAAAATTCCTAAAACTCAATTTGGACGTAATATACACGGGAATTTGTTTGAAGCTTTAGTAGGTGCTATTTTCCTGGACAAAGGCTACAAATTCTGCGAAAAATTTATTTATAAAACTATAATAATTCCTCACGTAGATATTGCAAAATTAGAAGGAAAAGTAATTAGCTACAAAAGTTTACTTATAGAATGGTGTCAAAAAGAAAAAAAGACATTTACTTATAACATATACGATGATACAGGCATAGATGAATTAAGACATTTTGCTGTAAAATTAGTTATAGATAATAAAGTTATTGGTAAAGCAAGAGCAACTTCTAAAAAAAAGGCAGAAGAAAAAGCATCTAAGCGTGCATTTTTTGTTCTTCAAAAGGAAATAGAAGCTTAAAACTGTAGTTCCATACAAACTAAATTATTTCGTATTAAATTATCGTTAAGAATTAAGAATCTTCAGTAATAAAACCGTTATAAATGCTATATTTACAATTAATTAGCACTAATAATGGCAGTTCTTAAATTGAGTTTTGATGATCTAAATAACGACGAAGCATTTACATTAATTGCCATACACTGCATTTTAGACAACTATAGATTAGCATACTTACTTAACAAACATTTAAAAACGGCTTTTGTAAAAGACCAATCGGATGTTATAAACATTAAGCTAAACACAAATTATGCATTATTTGAATATCTAGATACAAATGAAGAAATTACATACAATTTAGTAGAAAACCGCTGCAAAGTTATTACAAAAAAGGTAAAAACAAATGCAACAAATTTGTTCTCTGAAGAAGATCATACAAACGAAACAACACACTATTTAATACCTGAGCATAAAAAAGCAGGCTATTTTTTAAAAATAGATACTGAATTTACCAATAAAAGAACTCAGGATTTTATAAATAA
This sequence comes from uncultured Flavobacteriaceae bacterium, assembly GCA_938073895.1. Lineage (GTDB taxonomy): Bacteria > Bacteroidota > Bacteroidia > Flavobacteriales > Flavobacteriaceae > Aurantibacter. Next base: position 43,472 of record CALJFB010000028.1, on the reverse strand, counting down.
AATACTAGAGATTCCACAAGTTATAACTGCATATTACGTAAATGCAGAAAACTTAAAATCTAAAAACAATTTAATATTTTACTAATGTTAAAAACTAAAAAAACTAAAATTGTTGCCACTTTAGGACCTGCAACAAGTGATAAAAATACATTAAAAGCAATGTGCGATGAAGGCGTAAATGTCTTTAGAATAAATTTTTCGCATGCAGATTATACAGATGTTGAAGAACGTATAAAAATGATTCGTGATTTAAACGATGAATTTGGCTACAACGTATCAATTTTAGGAGATTTACAAGGTCCTAAACTTCGTGTTGGAGTAATGAAAAATGAAGTTATTGTAAACGAAAACGATCTAATTACGTTTGCTACAGGAGCACATTTTGTAGGTACAAAAGAACGTGTTTACATGACTTACGATAAGTTCCCTCAAGATGCTAAAAAAGGAGAAAAAATTCTTTTAGACGATGGAAAATTACATTTTGAAGTTGTTTCTTCAAATAAAAAAGATGAAGTTGTTGCTCGAGTAATTCAAGGTGGTCCATTAAAATCTAAAAAAGGTGTTAACCTACCAAACACAAACATATCTCAACCCGCATTAACAGAAAAAGATATCGAAGACGCTATTTTTGCATGTAAAATTGGTGTTGATTGGATGGCGCTTTCTTTTGTGCGTCACGCAGAAGATTTAATACAATTACAAGAATTAATTAAAAAACATAGCGATTATAAAATTCCAATAATTGCAAAAATAGAAAAACCAGAAGCTGTTACAAACATAGATAAAATTGTAGCCTATTGCGATGGCTTAATGGTAGCTCGTGGCGATTTAGGTGTAGAAATCCCAGCAGAAGAAGTGCCATTAGTACAAAAACAATTAGTACTTAAAGCTAAACAAGCACGTATTCCAGTAATTATTGCTACACAAATGATGGAAACAATGATTACTAGTTTAACCCCAACACGAGCAGAAGTTAACGATGTGGCCAACTCTGTTATGGATGGTGCAGATGCTGTAATGCTTTCTGGAGAAACAAGCGTTGGTAAATATCCAGTACAAGTTATTCGACAGATGGCAAATATTATTAGAAGTGTAGAAGATTCTAATCTAATAAATGTACCACAAGATCCACCAACTATAAAGACAAAACGTTACATTACAAAATCCATATGCTATCACGCAGCTTTAATGGCAAACGAGATTGATGCAGCGGGAATTTCAACATTAACAAATTCTGGTTATACAGCATTTCAAATTTCGGCATGGAGACCAAAATCTCACATTTTAGTATTTACATCTAACAAACGTATTCTAACTCAACTAAATTTACTTTGGGGCGTAAAAGCATTTTTTTACGATAAGTTTGTAAGTACAGACGAAACTATTGAAGATGTTAATAAAATTGCAACAAAACTAGGCTATTTAAAAAAAGGAGACATGCTAGTTAGTCTGGCTGCCATGCCTATTCAAGAAAAAGGAATGGTAAATACGCTAAGAGTTTCAGAGATATAGTTTTTGTGCTACGTTTATCTCAGAAACCCAAAAATTAAAAAAAACAGAGTCTATACCTAGTTAGGTAATTCTAAAGCAAAAAAGCACTTCCAATATTATATAATGGAAGTGCTTTTTTTTTGTAAACATATTTTTACAAAACAAAAGTTGTAAAACTTGTAATTAATTTACTAATTTAACTTCTACCTAAATAAATTGAAACTAAAATACAAATGGCAAAAGAAATAATACGCATAGAAAAAGAAGACATTAAAAACTTAAGCTTTCCAAAAGAAGAAGTTTTAAAAACAAAAGAAGCACAAAACAGCAGAGCTATAATTTTAAAACGCGCCTTATCTTTAGGGAATTTAGAACATGTAAAGGTTGAAATAGTATTTCAAGATAACATTGGAGTTAAGCGTGTAGAAACTACAATTTGGGGATTAACAACAACTGGCGTTATCTTAAAAGAGTCAACAGTAATTCCGTTAAACAGAATTTTAGAAGTCACAGAGAAATAAGCCTAAAATTTAAATACCAATTGAACGCTTACAGGTTTCTCAACCTTAGGCATTTTTTTCTTTTCGGTATTTAAATTAGATAGAGAAATACCTAGTAAGCGCACAGAATTACTCATTTTTTCTTGATATAATAAATCTTTGGCGGTTTCAAGAATAATAGCAGCATCGCTAATAAAATAAGGTAGCGTTTTACTTCTTGTTTGCAGAGTAAAATCGCTGTATTTAATTTTAAGCGTTATGGTTTTACCAGCAACTTTATTTCTTTTTAAACGTCGCGACACTTCTTCGGCAATTTGCTGTAAACGTTCTAACATAAATATTTCGGAAGATAAATTCTCGTTAAACGTACGTTCTGCTGCTAAAGATTTTCTAATGCGATTTACCTTTACCTCACTATTATGAATGCCTCGAACAACATGATAATAGTAGTTGCCAGATTTTCCGAAATTTTCTTGTAAATAGTCTAAGGTTTTTCCTTTTAAATCTAGACCTGTATAAATACCTTTTTGGTACATTTTTTCGGCTGTAACTTTTCCAATACCGTAAAATTTTCTAATATCTAAAGCTTCTAAAAACTCTAAAACCTCTTCTGGATTAACTGTTTTTTGTCCGTTAGGCTTATTATAATCGCTTGCAACTTTGGCAATAAATTTATTAATACTAATGCCAGCGGATGCAGATATGCCAACTTCGTTTAAAATACGGGTTCTAATTTCTTCGGCTAATAAAGATGCGCTAGGATTTCCTTTTTTATTTTCTGTAACATCTAAATAAGCTTCATCTAAAGATAAAGGCTCTACCAAATCGGTATAATCGTTAAAAATGCGTCTAATCTGTTTAGATATTTCTTTATAACGCTCAAATCTTGGTTTCACAAAAATAAGTTCTGGACACAAACGCTTAGCTAAAGCGCCACTTATAGCACTTCTAACTCCAAATTTACGAGCTTCATAACTTGCAGCACTAACCACACCTCTAGTTTCGCTACCGCCAACAGCTAAGGGTTTTCCAATAAGTTCAGGATTATCCATTTGCTCTACAGACGCATAAAATGCATCCATATCTACATGGATAATTTTTCTAATTGGAAATGTGTTAGACATAGCGTAAATTTAGCATAAATTATTGTCAAACAAATGAAACTTCTTTATACTTATATATCAATTATAATAATCTTATTAATTTGGTCTGGAAGTAACCCTAAAGAACAATTTACTTGGTTTTTAGAAGTTTTACCCGCTATTTTAGGTGTACTAATCTTAATAGGTACATTTAATAAATTTAGATTTACAAATTTTGTGTACACATTAATTTTTTGTCATTGTGTTATATTAATTATTGGAGGAAAATATACCTACGCAGAAGTTCCTTTATTTAATTATTTTGAAGAAATTTTTAATCACACAAGAAACAATTACGATAAATTAGGACATTTTGCACAAGGTTTTGTTCCTGCCTTTATTATTAGAGAACTTCTAATTAGAAAAAACGTAGTAAATGGCAAAAAATGGCTAAGCTTTATTGTGGTTTGCATTGCAATGGCAATAAGCGTTACTTACGAGTTTATAGAATGGTTTGTATCTATTTACACTGGAAATGGCGGCAATGCATTTTTAGGAACACAAGGCTATATTTGGGATACACAATCTGATATGTTATATGCAACCATTGGTGCTACAATAGGATTATTACTTTTTAGTAAATTACATAATAAATCGCTTATTCAAATAAAATAATGCAAGAAATAGAACGTAAATTTTTAGTAAAAGAATCAGGCTATAAGACCAACGCTTTTAAACAAACCAGGATTACACAAGGTTTTTTAAATACTCATCCAGAGCGTACAGTAAGAGTTAGAATTAAAGGAAATAGTGGTTTTATTACCGTAAAAGGAAAGTCTAACCAAAGTGGAACATCTAGATTTGAATGGGAAAAAGAGATTGTTTTAGCTGAAGCTGAAGCACTACTGCAACTTTGCGAAACTGGTGTTATAGAAAAAATACGCTACGAAGTTAAAAGCGGACAACATATTTTTGAAATTGATGAATTTTATGGCAACAATCAAGGTTTAATTGTTGCAGAGGTAGAATTAACCGTAGAAAACGAATCATTTTTAAAACCAAATTGGTTAGGTGAAGAAGTTACAGGAAACATAAAATATTACAATTCTCAATTAAGTAAAAAGCCGTTTAAAGATTGGTAGGTTAATAATAAATCTAATGCTGTATTTTTAAAATTTTAGCTTTTTCTTATATTTAAGTCAAATATTATTAAAACAGGATGCATCTTACAAAAAGCATTATTATTAGTATATTTGCATAAAAATTAAATAACCCTTAAAAATCAAGATATTATGGCAGATGTTTCGGCTAAATTCGGAATTAAAGAAGCTTTACAACAGCTTGGAATTAAAGATTTAAACCACGGAACTTCTACAGGTTCTAACAACTTTGGTAGCGGAGAAACAATTTCTTCTTACTCACCAACAGATGGATCTTTAATTGGAAAAGTAACTACAACAACAAGAGCAGATTACGATAAAGTTATGGATGCTGCAACATCGGCTTTCAAAACTTTTAGAACAATGCCTGCACCACAACGTGGTGAAATTGTACGCCAATTTGGTAATAAATTAAGAGAATATAAAGAACCTTTAGGTAAGTTAGTATCTTACGAAATGGGGAAATCTCTACAGGAAGGTTATGGAGAAGTTCAAGAAATGATTGACATTTGTGACTTCGCTGTTGGTTTATCTCGTTCTTTAAATGGTTTAACTATACCATCGGAACGTCCAGGACACGTAATGAGAGAGCAATGGCACTCAATTGGTGTGGTTGGTATTATATCTGCATTTAACTTTCCTGTTGCTGTTTGGGCTTGGAATACTGCTTTAGCTTGGGTTTGTGGAGATGTTTGTGTATGGAAAGGTTCAGAAAAAGCACCTTTATGTTCTATTGCTTGTCAAAACATAATTAACGAAGTATTAAAAGAAAACAACTTACCAGAAGGAATCTCTTCTATTATAAATGGAGATTACAAAGTTGGTGAATTTATGACTACAGATTCTAGAATTCCTTTAGTATCTGCTACAGGATCTACAAGAATGGGACGAATTGTTGGTGCAACAGTTGCAGAACGTTTTGGAACTTCTTTATTAGAATTAGGAGGAAACAATGCAATTATTATTACACCAACTGCAGACTTAAAAGTTGTAGTTCCTGGTGCTGTATTTGGTGCTGTTGGAACTTGTGGACAACGTTGTACATCTACAAGACGTTTAATTATACACGAATCTGTTTACGATAAAGTTAAAGACGCTATTGTTGGTGCTTACGGGCAATTAACAATTGGTAATCCTTTAGATCAAAACAATCATATTGGACCATTAATAGACAAAGATTCTGTTAACACGTATTTAGCAGCAATAGAAAGCGCTAAAGCTGAAGGTGGAAACGTATTAGTTGAAGGTGGCGTTTTAGAAGGCGAAGGATACGAATCTGGATGCTACGTAAAACCAGCTATTATCGAGGCTGAAAATCACTTTAAAATTGTACAATCGGAAACTTTTGCACCTATTTTATACATAATGAAATATTCTGGAGAAGTTGAAAATGCAATTGATGTACAGAATGGTGTTGCTCAAGGATTATCTTCTGCAATTATGACTAACGAGTTAAAAGAAGCAGAAAAATTCTTATCATTCGCTGGATCAGATTGTGGAATTGCTAACGTAAACATTGGAACTTCTGGTGCTGAAATTGGTGGTGCTTTTGGTGGAGAAAAAGAAACTGGTGGCGGACGCGAGTCTGGATCGGATGCTTGGAAAGTTTACATGAGAAGACAAACTAACACAATTAACTACTCGGACGAACTACCTCTAGCTCAAGGAATTAAATTCGATTTATAATAGAATTCATTAAATATTTATTAAAAGCCACCTAATTTTAGGTGGCTTTTTGTGTTTTATCGACATTTTAATGTTTTCATCTATTTTTTAACATAAAAAACAAGTATTTAACATTAAATTAAAACAAATATTGTAACTTTAATAAAATTAAAGCAATTAAACACCAAAATGAGTAAAAAATTATTATATCTAACTGGTATTATAATAACCATTATAATTGGCTGTGTTTTAAACTACTTTTTATGTTGTAACGGTTGTAAAGATTCTAGTAGTAAAAAAAACACAAATCAAATTACAGAAATTAGTAAAAAAAAACCAGTAACAATTTTAGCTACAAAAAAAAGTTTCAATATTTTAGACAATAGTAGCGGATTAGCTTTTCAATCCATAGACAACTTCACTTTCTTAAAAGACCATTACAATATCAAAGATTCTTTATCCACTGATATGAATAATCAAATAGATAGACTTAGTATTTATTTAAACAACAACGTAAACAAACAGGTAAATGTTACAGGTTTATATATTTCTAATGAAATAAATAAATCTATATTTCCAAACCTAGGATATGCTAGAGCTAATCATATTAAAAATTACTTTCTTTTTAAAGGAATATCTTCAAAACAAATAAACCTTTCTGGACAATTAGACGATACACTTATAGCAGACACATTACAGGTTTTTTATGGCCCAGTTAACTTCACCGTTACAACTTTAAAAGCTAATAACAACAATAATAAAAACCTACAAAAACTTAAAGACAGCTTATTAAGAAATCCATTAACGCTTTACTTTAAAACTAAATCTAATACTTTAAAACTAACAAAAGAGCAAAGGCAAAAAGTAGCCAATTTATTAACTTACGTAGAAAAATCTGATAATAGTAAGCTTTATGTTACAGGACATACAGATAATACAGGAATTAGAACAAAAAATATAGCATTAGCTCAAGGAAGAGCAGATTTTGTAAAAAGCATTCTTAAAACTAATGGAATTTCAGAATCGTATATAAATACAAATTCTAAAGGTCCAGACCAACCTATTGCAGATAACACAACAGAAAAAGGAAAAGCAAAAAATAGACGTGTAACAGTAACAATTAATTAACTTAAATATTTAACTATGTGGTGTATACTAATCCCATTATTAACAGGACTAATTTGTGGTATTCTTGGCTATTTATTAGGAAAAATGCTAAATAAAAATGATCAATTCGACGATTCCGTTTATAAAAGTAGAATCTCAAAATTAGAATCGGATTTAGAATTCTGTAAAACAAATAAAATAAAACCAATTGCAGAAAATACAGTAAAAAGAACAAATAAAAGCACTTCAACTAAGGTTAAAAAAGCTGCAACTACAGTCTTTAATAGTGAAGCAGCTAAAGCCGTATTTAGAAAAAAAGTAAAAGAAAATGATTTAACTTTAATTGATGGTATTGGGCCAAAAATTCAAGAATTGTTTCATAAAAATAATATAAATACATGGCAAGCACTTTCGGAATGCTCTGTAGATAAATGTAAAGAAGTTTTAAATTCTGGTGGCGATCGCTTTAAAATTCACAAACCAGGCACTTGGCCCAAACAGTCAAAAATGGCTGCTAATGGAAAATGGCAAGAACTTAAAGATTGGCAAAACCAATTAGACGGCGGAAAACAACCAACAACATAAAATAACTAATCAACCAAAAAATCCATTTTATAAAAATAAAATGGATTTTTTTTTATACTTAATATTAACACATTATAATATTAATTTTATAGTTGTAAAACTTAAAAAAATCAACTTATAATCTTTCAATAGTCATTAAAAAGCCACATCTAAACCTTCAAAATAAAGAAAATAAACCTTTGCAGATTTATACTAAATTTAATTTTTGGCATAATTAAATTCTTTCAAATTATAAATATAAGAATTAAGCTTTATTTACAATAGTAGAGCTTGCTTGTGCGGTACAAAACACCAATAAATCTGCAATATTTACGTGGCTTGGTCTAGAAATTACAAACTGAATAATCTCGGCAACATCTTCGGGTTGTAAAGCCTCAAAGCCGCTATAGACATTATTAGCAGCTTCATTTCCTTTAAAACGCACTTTAGAAAATTCGGTTTCTACCATTCCTGGATTAACCGCACCAACTTTAATTCCAAATGGATTTAAATCAATTCGCATACCTTCTGTAATGGCTAAAACTGCGTGTTTAGTTGCACAATATACATTTCCATTTGGGTAAACTTCTTTTCCTGCACTAGAACCTATATTTATAATATGTCCACTTTTTCTATCAGTCATTTGCGGAATAATGGCTTTACTAACATATAATAGACCTTTTACGTTAATATCCATCATAGCATCCCAATCTTCAATCGCTCCAGTCTGTATAGGATCTAAACCGTGTGCATTTCCAGCGTTGTTAATTAGAATATCTATTGTGCTAAATTTTTCTGGTAAAGATGCTATAGCATTTTTAACATCAGAATTGTTTCTAACATCAAAACATAACGTATGCACTTGGGTTAATTTAGATAATTCAGTTTTTATAGTTTGCAAACGTTCTTCACGTCTACCACATAGAATTAAATTAATTCCATTTTTAGCAAATTCGAAAGCAGTAGCTCTACCAATTCCACTTGTTGCACCAGTAATTAAAGCTATTTTAGTCATTTAAAAAATTTTTACTAAGTTATTAAAAAACAAAATAGACCAATTTAAATATGTTGAAATATTTTTAACCAATTGTTAACAGCATCGTGCCATTTTTTTTAATTATTTGCACCTAAGAAATATTTTATTTTATTTCGCCACAAATTATATCAGGATATGGAAGAAAATGCAACAGTAGATATTAAATCTATTAATGAAAAAATTGAAAAAGAAAGTGCTTTTGTAGACTTATTAACTTTTGAGATGAACAAAGTCATTGTTGGTCAAAAAGATATGATTGAACGCTTACTAATTGGACTTTTAGGCCAAGGACACATTCTACTAGAAGGTGTTCCTGGATTAGCAAAAACACTAGCCATAAATACATTATCTAAAGCTATAGATGCAAGTTTTAGCAGAATACAGTTTACACCAGACTTATTACCTGCAGATGTTGTTGGTACGCTAATTTACAACATGAAAGAAAACGACTTTAAGATTAAAAAAGGTCCAATTTTCGCAAATTTTGTATTGGCAGATGAGATTAACCGTGCACCAGCAAAAGTACAATCTGCTTTATTAGAAGCAATGCAAGAAAAGCAAGTGACTATTGGAGACGAGACTTTTATTCTAGATAAACCATTTTTAGTAATGGCAACAATGAATCCCGTAGAACAAGAAGGAACTTATCCTTTACCAGAAGCGCAAGTCGATAGATTTATGCTTAAAACCGTTATAGATTACCCAAAACAAGACGAAGAACAACTTATTATGAGAGCCAATTTAAAAGGTTCTTACGAGAAAGTAAATCCTGTAGTTTCTATAGCACAAATTAAATCAGCACAAAATGCAGTTCGTGAGGTTTACATGGACGAAAAAATTGAGAAGTATATTCTTGACATTATATTTGCAACTCGTTATCCAGAACGCTATAAACTAGACGATTTAAAACCGTTAATCTCTTTTGGAGCATCGCCACGTGGAAGCATTAACTTAGCTACAGCAGCTAAATGTTATGCCTTTATTAAACGAAGAGGTTACGTAATCCCAGAAGATGTTAGAGCTGTTGTTTACGATGTATTACGCCACAGAATTGGTATTACTTATGAAGCTGAAGCCGAAAACATTACATCTGAAGATATTATTACCAAGATTGTAAACGAGATAGAAGTACCATAGACAATTATTAATGTAACAATAGCAGATCTAAACTTGCTAAATTGTTAACCGGTTATTAATAATTAATCACTAAATAAATGGATACTAAAGAATTACTTAAAAAAGTTCGAAAAATAGAGATTAAGACAAGACGTTTGTCCGATCACGTTTTTGGAGGCGAATACCACTCGACCTTTAAAGGTCGTGGTATGACTTTTTCTGAAGTAAGACAATACCAATTTGGCGACGATGTTAGAAACATAGATTGGAATGTAACCGCACGTTATAACGAACCTTATATTAAAGTTTTTGAGGAAGAACGCGAATTAACAATGATGTTAATGGTAGATATTTCAGCTTCAGAATTATTTGGTACAGACCAACAAATTAAAAAAGATATTATAACAGAAATAGGTGCTACTTTAGCTTTTTCTGCAACACAGAATAACGATAAAATTGGTTTAATTTTATTTACAGATCAAATCGAATTATTTATTCCTCCAAAAAAAGGAAGATCACATGTTCTTAGAATTATTAGAGAGCTTATAGAATTTAAACCGCAAAGCAAACAAACAAATATAGCAGATGCGCTTAAATTTTTATCTAATGTTCTAAAACGAAAAGCTATTGTTTTTGTTTTAAGTGATTTTATTGCAGACAACTATAAGCAAACACTTAAAATTGCAGCTAACAAACACGATATTACAGGAATTAGAGTCTACGATAAGCACGAAGAAAGCATTCCAAATCTAGGAATGGTACAAATGCAAGATCAAGAAACTGGCCAATTAATGTTGGTAAATACAAATTCAAAAAAAATACGTCAGGATTACGCCACATATTACACTAACAAGGTAGATTTTTACAAAGATGCTTTTGCTAAATCTGGTGCTGGAACTATTAATTGCCGAACAGACGAAAGTTATGTTAAAAAATTATTAGGCTATTTTAAAAGAAGATAAAACGAATTATGAATTATAGATTTCGAATTTTAAATATTGAAAATAAACAGACTAAAAACTTAGTACTGTTACTTTTCTTTATGCTTTTTACTTTGTGCGCATTTAGTCAGATAAAATCTTCTGTGGATTCTACGTCGGTAAAAATAGGACAAGAAATTATCTATAAAATTGAAGTTGAAACAGATTCTACTAATCGTGTGGTTTTTCCAGAAGGACAAACATTTGCACCATTAGAAATGATAGAATCTTATAAAACCGATACAGTAAAAAAAGACGCAAAATTTCAATTAATTAAAAAATACGGCTTAACACAATTTGATTCTGGTAGATATTACATACCTAAACAAAAAGTAATTATTGGAGATAAAATACAGGTATTAGATTCTCTTTTAGTTGAAATTAACACCGTAAAAATTGACACTACAAAACAGAAATTATACGATATTAAACCAATTATAAATGTAAAAACACCAAGCAGTAATTGGTGGAAATATGTTTTAATAGGTCTGCTAATTGCAAGTGTAATTGGTTTTATTTTATACTGGTTTATTTGGCGTGAAAAACCATTAACCGAAGAAGAAAAAATAGCATTATTACCACCATATGATAGAGCTCAATTAGCATTAAAAAACTTAGATAATTCTGGTTATTTAGAAAGAGAAGCTATAAAAGATTACTATTCGGAATTAACACTAGCTATTAGAAAATACTTAGACGAAAAAGTTTACGATCGCGCTTTAGAAAGTACCACAGACGAATTAATTTCTAAGTTAAACCTGCTTAAAGATGGCAATCAAATCGATTTATCTAAAGAATCTTTAAAAAATTTAGAGTCTATTTTAAAACGTGCCGATTTAGTAAAATTCGCAAAATCTGCTCCAGATATAGAATTAGCTAAATTAGACCGTAAAGTAGTTGCAGAAGAAATAGATCATGTAAAAGAAGCTTTACCAGAAGCAACAGAAGAAGAAAAATTACTAGATAAAGCTTATAAAAAAGAGCAAGAACGCAAAAAAAAACGTCATAAAATTATAATAACAATTGCAATAGTTTTGGCACTAATAACAGCTACATTTATTGGTTTTGGAATAAAATACGGCTTCAATTATACCGTGGATACTATTATACAAAAAGACACAAAAAAATTACTTGAAGGCGAATGGATTACCAGCGATTATGGCTTTCCTCCTATTCATCTAGAAACGCCAAACGTTTTAAAACGAACCGTAGTTGAGTTACCAGACAACTTAAAAAAGAACGTAAAAATGGCTCTTTTTAGCTACGAGTTAAAAGAGAAATTTACAATAGTAGCCTCAACAACTCAATTTAGTAAACCGCAACAAAACCCGCAAGCACCAAAACAAGAAACACCAGAAATTGATATTGAACAAGCTGTTGAAGGTAGTTTAAAACAAATTGAAGCTAAAGGCGGAAGAAACATACTATCAACTAACGAGAAATTTACAACACCTAATGGTGCCAATGGCTTAAAAACAGCAGGAACATTAGAGTTACCAATTAAAGAAGGATCGGATGTTTACGTATATGGAAATTTTACCATATTAACGTTTGCCGCAAATAAAGACCAAGTATTGCAGCAGGTTTTTATGACCTATTTAAAAGACGATGTATATTTAAAAGACATACATGAGCGTATTATAAACTCTTTAGAATTAAAACCTAAAGAAGATAAAAACAATAACTAATGCTGGAAGGAATTACATTTGCAAGTCCATTATTTTTCTGGCTATTTTTGGTTTTGCCATTAGCCTTAATTTGGTATATTTTTAAAAATAAGCAGCAGACTGCAGAATTAAATATATCTAACCTAAAAGGATTTAAAATTACCAATTCTGTTTTACCAAGACTAAAACATTTACTTTTTGGACTTCGCCTATTAGCTTTAAGTCTATTAATTGTTGCGTTAGCAAGACCACAAACCTCTAAAACTACATCTAAAACTAAAACTACAAAAGGAATAGATATTGTAATGGCAATAGATGTTTCTGCAAGTATGTTAGCAAAAGATTTAAAACCTAACCGTTTAGAAGCTCTAAAAAACGTTGCAGCAGAGTTTATAAAAGGCAGACCAAACGATAGAATTGGCTTAGTAGAATACGCAGGCGAAAGTTATACAAAAACACCAATTACAACAGATAAAAGTATTGTTCTTCGTTCTTTAAACGATATTAATTATAACACATTAATAGATGGCGGAACTGCAATTGGAATGGGTTTAGCAACATCTGTAAATAGGCTAAAAGACAGTAAAGCTAAAAGTAAAGTTATTATTTTACTAACCGATGGTGTAAACAATTCTGGCTCTATAAATCCAGACATTGCAAGCGAACTAGCCAAAGAATACGGTATAAAAACCTACACTATTGGATTAGGAACAAATGGCATGGCGCTATCTCCAGTAGCACTAAGACCAAACGGAAGTTTCCAATACGGAAGAACAAAAGTAGAAATAGACGAAAAATTACTTAAAAAAATAGCAACCACAACTGGTGGAAAATATTTTAGAGCAACCAACAATAAAAAATTAGAGCAAATCTATAACGAAATTAATAAATTAGAAAAAACAGACGTAGAGGAATTAAAATTTACGTCTTATCAAGAATTATTTCGTCCGTTAGTTTACATTGCCTTATTATTACTACTATTAGAGCTAACATTACGTTTCACTATTTTTAGAAGTTTTGTTTAAATAAAAAATAAATAGATATTACTGCAAATGATTCAATTTGAAGAAAAAATATGGTTTTGGACTCTGCTAATAATTCCTATCCTATGGTTAGGTTTTTTAGCACTTCAGTATTGGAAAAAAAGAACCCAACAACAATTTGCTAGTTCAGAGTTATTAAAAAAATTAAGCCCAAATAAATCCGTTTTTAAATCCGTTTTAAAAGTGCTAATTTTAAGCTTAGCATTTATATGTTTTGCAATTGCATTGGTTAACCCAAAAATGGGCACTAAATTTAAAGATATTAAACGCGAAGGTTTAGACATTGTATTTGCTATAGACGTTTCTAAAAGTATGCTTGCCGAAGATATAGCACCAAATCGTTTAGAAAAATCTAAACAATTGGTAACTCAAATTATAAATAGTTTAGCCAGCGATCGTGTTGGAATTATTGCTTACGCAGGTAAAGCATTTCCGCAACTGCCAATTACTACAGATTACGCAGCAGCAAAAATGTTTCTTCAAAACATGAACACAGACATGATGTCTTCTCAAGGAACTGCAATTAACGAAGCAATAGAATTAGCAAAAACTTATTACGACAAAGAACAAGAATCTAATCGTGTGTTAATTATAATTTCTGATGGTGAAGATCACTCTACAGCATCCGAAGATATTGCAGAAGAAGCTAAAGATGAAGGCATAAAAATATTTACTATTGGCGTTGGAGATATAAATGGTGGACCAATTCCTATAAAACGAAAAGGCATTATTTTAAATTATAAAAAAGATAAACAAGGCGAAACCGTAATTACAAAATTAAACGAAGAAACCTTAAAAAAAATAGCTAAAGCCGCAAATGGTATTTACATAAATGGTGCAAACACAAAAATTGTTGTAGATAACATAAAAGCGCAATTAGATCAATTAGATAGAACCGATTTAGAAGCAAGTCAATTTGCAGATTTTGAAGACCAATTCCAATGGTTTTTAGGTCTTGGTTTACTATTTTTGCTACTAGATATTTTTCTTCTAGAACGAAAAACAGATTGGCTTAAAAAATTAAATCTGTTTAACGAGAATTTATAAGTCTTTTAACTAAATCTTTATGTCAGTTTCTTAATTTAGAAATTCCTAAATCCATACTAATGAAATACTTTTTTACATATATCTTTCTACTAGTAAGCTTTTTAAGTTCTGCTCAAGATGAAGATAACATAACTAAAAAGTTAGACAACAAAGCTATTTCTTATATTGCTGAAGCCAATAAATTAGCAGATTCAAGTTATGTTGAAGCAGAAATGATGTACAGAAAAGCCATTTCTACAAAACCATCAAACGTTGCAGGAACTTATAATTTAGCACATAGCTATTATAAAAACGATAAATTTGAAGAAGCCTTATTTCGTAACCAACAAGCAGCAAACAATTCATCCAACAAAATAGAAAAACATAAAGCGTTTCATAATATTGGAAACATTTTAATGAAAAACAAAAAATGTAAACAAGCTGTTGAAGCATTTAAAAATGCACTAAGAAATAATCCTAAAGACAACGAAACACGTTATAATTTAGCATTAGCTCAAGATTGTGCAAAAGGCCAGCAAGACGATCCGCAAGAAGAAGATAAAGATGGCGACGATAAAAAGGATAAAGAAGAAAATAAAGATAAAGACAACAAAGAAAATAACGATAAAAAAGACCAAGATAAAGGCGACGATAAAGAAGACAAAGGTGATGATGGCGATAAGAAAGATGAAGAAAACAAGGATAAAGACGACAAAGGCGATCCTAAAGACGATAAGAAAAATGAAGGCGATAAAGGTAACCAAGAACAACAGCAACCTCAGCAGCAAAAAGGAAAATTATCTCCACAGCAAATTAAAAACTTGCTAGAAGCAATGGAAAACGAAGAGCAAAAAGTCCAAGACAAAGTTAATGCTCAGAAAGCAAAAGGTGTAAAAATCCAAACCGAAAAAGATTGGTAACCAATACAAAGTTTAAACATTGAAAGCCCTAAAACACATATTATTTACCCTTTTAATTATTAGTGCTGTAACATTACAAGCACAGGTAAGTTTTGAAGCACTTGTAAGTAAAAAAAAACTTGGTATAAATGAGCGCTTAAGAATTGATTTTAAAATGAATCAAGATGGCGACAACTTTAATCCGCCAAGTTTCTCAGATTTCGATATTGTAGCAGGACCAAATCAATCTGTTAGCCATTCTTGGGTTAATGGAAAACGAAGTTTTAGTAAAACATACAGTTATTTCTTAGCCCCAAAAAAACAAGGAAGATTTACACTTAAAAAGGCAAGCATAAAAATTGAAGGTACTGTTTATGTAACAAAACCAATAAATATTTTAGTAACCAAAGCTATTACTAAGCCTAAAAACCCTAACGACCCAGACTACATAGCCAGTAACAACATACATTTAGTTGCTCAGGTTTCTAAAACTAACCCGTATTTAAATGAAGCAGTTACTGTAGAATACAGATTATATGTTGCACCAAATACAGGTGTTAGTAATTGGCGAGAAGTAGAAAGTCCAAAATACAATGGCTTTTGGAGTCAAAGTACAGACTCTAAAACTCAAAACATAAAACGTGGACAATACAATGGTGAAGATTATAGATATGTTGTATTAAGACGAACAGTTTTATATCCTCAAAAAACAGGCAAACTAATTATAGAACCTTTAGGTTTAGATGTTACTATAGATGTCCCAACAAACAGACGCGACTTTTTTGGACAAATGCAAATGCAACAAGTACACAAAAAAATAAGTGCAAAAACTAGAACTCTAGACGTTAAAGCATTGCCTTTAGAAAACAGACCAGAAAATTTTACTGGTGCAGTTGGAGATTTTAACTTTAAAACAAGCTTATCTAAAACAGAACTTAACGCTACAGAATCTTTAAGTTTAGCGTTAGAAGTTTCTGGAAAAGGAAACTTAAAACTATTTAATCTTCCAAAAGTAACCTTACCAAGTAATTTAGAAGTTTACGAACCAGAACATTCCGAAAGAATAAGCACTAATTATAATGGTATGCAAGGTAGCATAACAGATAGCTATACTATTGTACCTCAATACAAAGGAAAGTATCCTATTCCAACTATTAATTTCTCTTATTTTAATCCAAAAACAGAGACTTATAAAACTGTTACATCTAAAGACTTAGCTATTAACGTTATAAACGGACCAACTTTTGAAGAAATAAAGCCAAATATAACTAATCCAGCAAGTGGTAAAACCGACTATACATTTGCAGATATTAAAACCAAAACTACTTTTATTAATCAAACAAAAAATAAATTCTTTAAATCAACTACATTTTGGTTAGCTTTAATAGTATCACTTTTAGCCATTCCTTTAGCGTTATTTATTCGTCGTAAAAAAGAAAATTATGCTTTAGATATTGTTGGTAGTAAAACAAGAAAAGCAAATAGATTATCTAAAAAGTATTTAAGCTCTGCTAAAAAATCTTTAGGACAAAAAGAACCATTTTATATTGCCTTAGAAAAAGCGTTACATAACTATTTAAAAGCAAAACTTAGAATTGAAACCAGCGAAATGAGTAAAGAAAAAATCTCAGAACTGCTTCAAAAAAGAGAAGTCCAACATGTAACTGTAGCCAATTTTGTAGCAATTCTAGAAAATTGTGAACAAGCAAGATATTCGCCTTTTACAGAAGTTACAATGCAACAAGATTTTAGTAAAGCAGAAAATAGTATAAACGCCATAGATAAAGAGATTGTTTAAGCTAAAAAGAAACCTTATGAAACATTTTATATATTTTTTAGTGTTCTGCTTAAGCTTAACCTCTTTAGCTCAAAACACATCAGTATTTGAAAAAGGAAATGCGCTTTATAAAAACGGAAAATATAATGATGCTATTAATGCATATAATTCGGTTTTAAAAACAAAAAAACATTCTGCAGAATTATATTTTAATCTTGGCAATTCGCACTATAAATTAAATCATATCGCACAAAGTATTTATAATTACGAAAAAGCATTAGCGTTAAACCCAAAAGATCATACAATAAAACAAAACTTAGCGTTTGCAAATGCCATGAAGGTAGACCATTTAGAAGTTTTACCAGAAATTGGTTACAGTAAGTATTTAAATAAACTTACAAGCATTTTAAAGACAGACAATTGGGCTATTTTAACAGTTCTATTCTTTGCGTTATTTGTAATTTTATTAATCAGCTACTTTTTTAGTTTAAGTACAACAACAAAACGTTTATTATTTTCGTCTAGTTTTAGTTTTTTAATACTCTCGCTTTTAACATTAATCTTTACTTATTTTAAGCACAACCAAGAAACGAATATAAATCCTGCTATTATTTTTGCAAAAGAAACTAAAGTTAAAATAGAACCAAGCTTTAAAAGTGATGAACTTTTTATTTTACACGAAGGCACAAAAGTAAAAGTTGTTAATTATGAAGCTAATTGGGCTAAAATTAAACTATCAAACGGAAAAAAAGGTTGGATTCTAAAAGAAGACCTAAAAGAGTTAGGTATATTTTAAAGATATTACCCTAAAATACTTTTGAGAATATTATATTTGATTCATTACAGTTTACAAAATGAAACAAATTCTTTCTATAACCTTTATCCTACTATTTATGGCAACCATATCTTTGCCAACTATGATATTAATTATAGACAATAACATTGACGTTTCAATAATTCTAGAAGTATCTGAAGAAGAAGAACAATACAAAGAAATTACAAGTTTAGATATCTTAGAATTAAATATTCAAGAAAACTCACCTTCTTGGAAAACAACGTTAAACCTTAACAAGAAGAACTATTCTAATTATAGGTTTAAAAATTATACAAACCCACAATTAAATCTCATTTCTCCACCACCAGATTTACAAGCTTAGTAAACTAAACTTAAAAGATAAAATCTAACTAAGCTCTATTTTAGGTAATAGAGAATTATACCCTATTTTAATTACACACAATTATTATATTGATTTAAACTATTATGAAAAAAATTTTCTCAAATTTAAAAGGTGATGCTTTTGGTGGAATAACAGCAGGAATTGTTGCTTTGCCTTTAGCGCTAGCATTTGGTGTATCTTCTGGATTAGGTCCTGAAGCTGGACTTTATGGCGCTATATTTATTAGTTTCTTTGCAGCACTTTTTGGTGGCACAAACACACAAATATCAGGACCTACAGCTCCAATGACAGCAGTAAGTATGGTGGTAATTGCAGGAATTGTTGCAGCCAATAATGGTAGTGTAGAAAAAGCGCTTCCAGCAATTTTAACTGTATTTTTACTTGCAGGGTTAATGCAAATAGGGTTAGGTTTTTTAGGGTTAGGAAAATACATAAGATACATTCCGTATCCAGTAGTTTCTGGTTTTATGACAGCAATTGGTGTTATTATTTTATTAACACAAGTATTACCTGCTATAGGCTACTATCCAAAAGAAGATCAAGATTTTGTTAAAAACTTTAATTCTCAAGTAGAAGAAGTTATTATTAATAAAAACTTAAAAGACACAAAAAGTAATAAAGAAACTAAAATTCTAAATACACAAGACTTTAAAAATGCTGTTGTAATCGCTGAAAATATTTCAGATACAAACATTAAAGAAGAGTCAGAAAATTTAGCTTCAAAAGCAACTTCTGGCGCCTTAGGTGCTGTAAAAGCATTTCCAAGAGCATTTCAAAACATTAATTGGAGAGAATTGTTGTTAGCATTAAGTACTATTTTTATTATTTATGGGTTTAAACGCATTACAACAAAAATACCAAGTACTCTAGTGGCATTAGTTGTTGTTTCTGGTATTGC
The DNA here is from genome assembly GCA_938073895.1 of uncultured Flavobacteriaceae bacterium. Taxonomy (GTDB): domain Bacteria; phylum Bacteroidota; class Bacteroidia; order Flavobacteriales; family Flavobacteriaceae; genus Aurantibacter. The sequence continues at coordinate 24,283 of CALJFB010000028.1, read as the reverse complement.
ATTTGGATTTAATATAGACTATAAGCCAATACAAGAAATTACAGGAGTTTTCCCAATGCCTAACTTAGAAATATTTACTAATTTTAGCTTTGGCAATATTACACCATATATATTTACAGCGTTATCTCTAGCACTTTTAGGCGCTATAGACTCTTTGCTAACTAGTGTTGTAGCAGATAATATGACAAAAACCAAACACCAACCAAACAAAGAATTAATTGGTCAAGGAATTGGAAATAGTATTGCTGCAATTTTTGGAGGAATACCTGGAGCAGGAGCAACCATTAGAACCGTAGTAAATATAAATTCCGGAGGAAAAACAAAACTATCAGGAATGATTGCTGGACTAATGTTATTAGTAATTATGCTAGCATTAGGACCAATAGCTTCTAAAATTCCTGCAGCAGTTTTAGCTGGTATTTTAATAACTGTTGGTATTGGTGTAATGGATTACAAAGGTTTAAAAGCAATTCCTAGTTTACCAAAAGATATTAAATTAGGTCCTATTAAATTAAGTTCGGAAGTTCTAATTATGCTAATAGTATTACTATTATCTACCTTTTGGAATTTAATATATGCTGTAGGAATTGGCTTAGTAATTGCATCTTTATCTTTCATGAAAAAAATTGGAGACATTACAGCTAAACGCAGCGATGTTAAAAATCTAAAAGAAGAAAATTGGGACGATGAGATAGACTTTCCTATTCAACTAAAAGAAGAAGTATTTATAAAACATTTAAAAGGCCCATTGTTTTTTGGATCTACTAGTGATTTTCAAGCACTTTCAGATCAAATTCCAAATACAGCAGAATATGTAATTATGAGATTAGAACGTATGCAATATATGGACCAATCTGGATTATATGCTATGGAAGATATGCTTCAAGAACTTAAAAGCAAAGGTGTAACTGTTGTTTTTGTAAATGTATTAAAACAACCAAAATATATGATGGAACGTATTGGTATAATTCCAAATTTTGTAACTAAAGATCATATTTTTAAAGATTTTAAATCTTGTCTAGTTTGGATAAAAAACAACGTAAAAGACATCATTTAAACTTATTATATAAGTTTAAATAAAACACATATTATTATGAAAGCACATACAAAAGAGACACAAGATACCATGACTCCTGCAAAAGCCTTAAAATTTCTTAAAGAAGGCAATAGCAGGTTTCAAAACAACCTAAAAGCTAACCGTAACTTATTAGAACAAGTTAACGATACCAGCGAAGGCCAATTTCCTTTTGCAACTATTTTAAGCTGTATAGATTCTAGAGTTTCTGCAGAATTAATATTCGACCAAGGTTTAGGAGATATTTTTAGCGTTAGAATTGCTGGTAATTTTGTAAACGAAGATATTCTGGGCAGCATGGAATTTGCGTGTAAATTAGCAAAAACCAAACTTATTGTTGTTTTAGGACACACAAGTTGCGGTGCAATTAAAGGCGCTTGCGATAAAGCAGAAATGGGAAATCTAACAAAGCTTATTCAAAAAATAACGCCTGCAGTTAATGCAGTAACAGAACCTAAAGAAAAAAACCTAAGAACATCTTCTAATTTAGAATTTGTAGATAACGTGGCCAGAAAAAATGTACTATTAACTATAGACCGAATCCATAGCGAAAGCCCAATACTAACAGAAATGGAAGACAACGATGAAATTAAAATTGTAGGTGCCATGTATAATGTAACTTCTGGTAGTGTAAAATTCTGCTAATATTTTTTAAACTTTGTCTTAAAAAAAATAGCATTAAAAAAAGGTTTATAAAAAGTCCCAATTTCAATTAGAGATTGGGACTTTTTTTATTCTGCCGAAAATTCTAAAATATCGCCAGGTTGACATTCTAAAACCTTACAAATAGCTTCTAAAGTAGAAAACCGTATAGCTTTAGCTTTTCCTGTTTTTAAAATGGAAAGATTAGCGGTTGTTATGCCCACTTTTTCTGCAAGTTCGTAACTTTTCATACCGCGTTTTTCCAGAATAAGATCTAAGTTTATTTCTATTGGCATAGGTTATATAGTTAGCTCGTTTTCTTCTTTAGTGTGTTTTGCTATTTTAAATATTTCGCTTAAAACCAAAAAGAATAGGCCAAAACTTAACATTAAAATAAAAGGACTTAAATCAAAAGATAATTCTAATTTGCTTTTTGAAAATATAGGATATAATAACGATGAAATACCTGTTAAAATTGCTCCAATTATCAAGGAAATACCCATTTTATTGAAACCTATAAAAACGATTTCGCTAAATATTTTAGTCTTTTGAAATTCTCTTAATACTTTTTTGAATTGATAGATTGTATAGATAATTATGATGTAACTAATTACAGTAACAATTAATAAAACTTTAGTGCTTAAGTTATGCTCATCGTATAATATTCCTTGTATTCTAATTGGAATTCCATCTTTAGAACTATTAGTTAAAATAAATGCTATAAAAAACAATAGTATTGGTGTTGTTATTAAAGACAATATCCAAAACAAATCGACTATAGTTTTTAAAATAGTTAGTTTTCTCATAATAATAAAATTATTGTTTAACAATAACAAATATATAAAAATTATCGAAAAACAATAATTTTTTATTAAAAAATAGCGATTCATGTTAACAAATAGAACCCAACTTCTGTTAGGAAATCGGGCTTTTTGAATTGGTTTTTTTTATAAAAAAGTAGTATTTATTTAAAACAAAGATTGTTGTTTAAAAGGGTTTTCGTGCTCTAAAAGCCACTTTTTACGATGTAATCCACCAGCATAACCTGTTAAACTTCCATTGGTTCCAATAACACGATGACACGGAATTATAATCCAAATGGGGTTTTTACCATTTGCATTTGCAACAGCTCTAATGGCTTTTACATTGCCTAATTTTTTGGATAATTCTAAATAAGAACACGTTGTATTGTATGGAATTTTAGATAAAGCACTCCAAACCAACATTTGAAAATCGGTGCCTTGAGGATTTAATACCAAGCTAAATTCTGTGCGTTCGCCATTAAAATATTCTCTAAGCTGATAGATACAATCTTCTAAACATTCTGGAATAACTTCTGTAGGTTTTTCTTCGGAATTTAAAACCGATACAGATTGAATGCCATCAACATCTCCACAGATTTTAGTAAAGCCTAAAGGCGAAGCTATAATGCATTCTTCCATTATAAATTTGAAGTGTTAGAATCTGTAAGTCCTAATTTTTTAGCACGAACTTCCCAACTTTTTCTGGCTAATTGTTGCAAATCTGTTGTGCTATCGCTTTCGTCCATAATTTCTAAACCAAGCAGTGTTTCTATAACATCTTCCATAGTTACAATTCCGCTTACGCTTCCATATTCGTCTACCACTAAAGCCATATGATTTCTGGTCTGGATTAGTTTTTCGAACAATGCCGGAATTGGTTTATTACGTTCTACAATTATAATATCTCTTTTTAATTCTAGTAGTTTTTTAGAACCATTTCCAAGCGCCATTTCTTTAAAAATTTCCGCTTTTAAAACTAGACCTATTATATTATCGGTATTATTAGAATAAATTGGAACTCTTGAAAAACGTAGGTCTACATTTTTATTGAAAAAATCTTCTACAGTTGTGTTTTCGTCTTCGGACTTTAAAACCGTTCTTGGCGTCATTACATCTTTTGCAAAAACCTCTTTAAAAGTTAATAGATTTTTAATAATCTTACTTTCGTTTTCTTGAAAAACACCTTCTTCGTGAGCCATATCTGCCATAACTAAAAACCCTTCGCGACTTAAAACACTGCCGTGACCTTTACCACCAATAAGTTTTGTAGTTAATTGTAATAACCATAAAATACCAGTCCATTTTAAAGGAAATATTAGTGCCGTTAAGGCTTTAGCTGTAAAGTTAGAAAGTCCTTTCCAGTAAGTTGCTCCAATAGTTTTTGGGATGATTTCTGATGCTATTAATATTAAAAGCGTCATTATTGCCGACACAACTCCTACGGTATTTATACCATAAAACTCTATTTTGTATGGTAAGTCTTCGGCTGCAATACCAACCATCATAGCGCCTAAAGTATGCGCAATGGTATTTAATGTAAGAATAGCAATTAATGGTTTATCTACATCTTCTTTTAGAGCTTCTAAAGTAGTTGCATAAGTTTTTCCTTCTTGTTTTTTAACTTTTAGAAATGTTGGCGTAATACTTAAAAGTACAGCTTCTAAAATGGAACATAAAAATGAAAAAAATATAGATACGGTTGCCCAAAGTAATAATACTGTCATTAGGTGAAATTTAGTTTTTACTAAAATAATTAATTGTAATGAATTGAGCGTAGTAAATACAAAATGTTTGTAGTTCTTGCTAAATATGCTACAAGTTGTAAATCTGCATTTAGCTTTAATTATTTCTAACCGTAACGTATGTATTTGTATACTCTTTTTATTGTGTTTTAATGATTTAGAACAAATATTATTAACGGTATACTATAGGAATTTGAATGCCTTTTTTTACACTAAATTTCTATTATGTATTGAATTTGCGTTAGTGATTGATGCGGTATCCTTTTTTTAACTTACTAAAATGAGATTAATCACCTAAATAACAGGTGCTTAAAATAATGCAGACATAAATTAAGCATAAAAAAAAAGATTTAGCGGAAAGCACGACCTTTAGGTAACGCCATAAAAATATTACCCTAAAAGCTTTACCACATCTTTAGCAAAGTAACTTGCTATAACATCTGCGCCGGCACGTTTTATGGCTGTGGTTTGCTCCATCATAACTGCATCGTGATCTAACCAACCTTTTTGAGCTGCTGCTTTTAACATAGAATACTCGCCAGAAACCTGATAAACTGCCACAGGAACATCTACTGCATTTTTAATATCTCTAACAATATCTAAGTAGCATAAACCTGGCTTAACCATAACAATATCTGCACCTTCGTCTATATCCATTAAGGTTTCTCTAACGGCTTCTGTGCGGTTGCCATAATCCATTTGGTAGGTTTTTTTGTCTTTTGGAATATCTTGCATATCTACTGGAGCAGAATCTAAAGCATCTCTAAATGGCCCATAAAAAGCAGAGGCGTATTTTGCCGAATAGCTCATAATTCCTGTATCGGTAAATCCTTCGCTTTCTAAAGCTTCTCTCATAGCTAAAACGCGACCATCCATCATATCGCTTGGTGTTACAAAATCTGCACCAGCTTTTGCGTGAGAAACGCTCATTTCTGCAAGAAAATTACAGGTAATATCGTTTACAATTTTTCCGTTTTCTATAATTCCGTCGTGTCCATATTTAGAATAAGGATCTAAAGCCACATCTGTCATTACCAACATATCTGGACATACATTTTTTACGGTTTTAATGGCGCGTTGCATTAATCCGTCTGGATTTAAAGCTTCTTTACCAGCATTATCTTTTAAATGATCTGGCACCTTTACAAATAATAAAACCGATTTTAATCCTAAACTCCAAAGTTGCTTTATTTCGTTTTCTAATAAATCTAAACTGTATCTAAAATAGTTAGGCATAGACGCAATTTCTTCTTTTACACCTTTGCCTTCAACAATAAAAAGTGGCACTAAAAAATCGTTTGGAGATATAATAGTTTCACGCACTAAATTTCTAACGGCTTGATTTGCTCTTAATCTTCTATTTCGTCTTAATGGATACATAGTTTCAGTCTTGGTTTATTAGTAAGGTATAAGCAGTCTAATGTTTTGTAAATAGTTTTATTTGACTAATCTTAAATAAAATTTAATTTGCTTACTTTTAGTACAAACAAAGTTAATGATTATACTAATTAGAAGTTAAATTAGCGTGATTTTATTAGTTAATTAAATTGTTTGGTTTGCTAAACCCAAATAATACCAAACATTTTTTTCTTTTACAAATTTAGAATTTTCGTGAATTACGTCTGGGATTCCATTTTCGGAAAAATGCGCATTAAATTTTACAGTATTTTCTGTGCGTTCTAAAACCTCAAGCTTTAACCATTCTACAGATTTTGCAAAATCTACTATAGCCTTTTTTTCTTTTATTGGTCTTGTACTTTCGTGATGTGTTTGCATTAAATAATCGCCATTTGCTAAAACAAAAGCCACATATCGTGAACGCATAAGTTGTTCTGCTGTTTCTGTTAGTCCGCCATTTTTATGATAGACTTCACAGCAGTTTTGGTAGATTTTCTTATTTCCGCAGTAACAATTCATTTACTATTTTTTTAGAAGTTGTAATAGGCTTTCTAAACCCAATCTACTGGGTTTTTTAGAACTTCTAATAGTTTAGCTTCATCGCTTTCTGGTTCTGGGTTATGATCGTAAACCCATTGCACGTGCGGTGGCAAACTCATTAATATACTTTCTATTCTTCCGTTGGTTTTTAATCCAAAAAGTGTGCCTTTATCGTGTACTAAATTAAATTCTACGTAACGTCCACGTCTAATTTCTTGCCAATCGCGTTGCTCTTTTGTGTATTCTAAATTCTTGCGTTTTTCTACAATTGGAACATAAGCTTCTAAGAAAGAGTTTCCAACTTCGGTTTCAAAATTATACCAATCTTGCATAGAGGTTTCTTTGGTAGCTTTACAATAATCGTAAAATAAGCCACCAATTCCGCGACCTTCGTTTCTATGTTCGTTATAAAAATACTCGTCGCAACGAGCTTTATATTTAGGATAAAATTCCGGATTATGTTTGTCGCAAGCCGTTTTACAAACCTGATGAAAGTGTTTTGCATCTTCATTAAATAAATAATAAGGTGTTAAATCTTGTCCGCCACCAAACCATTGATCTACTATATTGCCTTGTTTATCATACATTTCGAAATAACGCCAATTAGCATGAACTGTTGGAACCATTGGGTTTTTTGGATGAAGTACTAGACTTAATCCGCAGGCAAAAAAATCGGCATCTTCTACACCAAAATACTTTTGCATAGAATCTGGTAATTTCCCATGAACACCAGAAATATTAACGCCACCTTTTTCGAATACGTTTCCGTTTTCTATAACGCGTGTTCTTCCGCCGCCACCTTCGGGTCTATCCCAAACATCTTCTTGGAATTTAGCTTTTCCGTCTACGGCTTCTAATTTTGTAGTAATACGATCTTGTAATTGCTGTATGTATTTAAAAAATTGATCTTTCATTTTATTTGTGTTTTTCGTAAAGCTCCATATCTAATGGTGCAGAATTTGGTGGTGTATATTCTTTAGGCAATGTTTTTTGCCACGTAAAATTATTATTTGTTGCTACTTTTATACTTGCCTTATTTTTTTTATAAACTATAATTTGAAGTGAAGCAAGGCCTAATTCAGCGAAAGCGTAAACATTTAAATATTTTACAGCTTTACTCATTAAGTTTTGTCCTTTAAAATTATAATCTAAACAATACGCAAGCTCACCTTTTTTATGGTTCCAATCTAATGCCTTTATGTAAATTAAACCAATGGCTTTATGAGTTTTATTTTCTTTTAAAATGAATAAATATTCTTCGTTATTCTGAAATTGCTTCACTTTTTTTTGGGCAAATAACTTTGCCAAGGTTGGATTAGTGTTTTGAGCTAAGGTTATAGGAAAATAGGCTTTAAATCTATCTTCGTTTGCTAACATTAAGTCGCAAATACTCCAAGCATCTTTTTCTTGAATTTGAGCAATAGTAAAGTTGTCGAATTCAATAATCATATTAACTTTTTTGTAAGGTTAAATGATTTTCTTTTTCAAGAATCTCTACTGTTTTTAATGATGCAGCTGTTACACTAAATGGCAAAACTAAAATTACGCCAATAACAGGAACTAATAAAAATAGTATAAAAACACTTCCGTTACCAATAGCAACGCCACGATTATTTTTTACAAATTGTATACTTTCTCTATACTTAAAATGACGTTCTAAAGTGTAATCCATATTTCCAAAACCTGCGTAATAGGCTTGAGTTAGGAAAAGTAATATTGTAGATAAAATATTAATGACTGGAATAAATTTTAAAAGCAATAATGGAATAGTAATTAAGAGTTCTTTTCCTAAATTTCTAAGGTTTATTCTAATACCTCGCCAAAGCTGCTCTTTAAAAGACGTTTTTCTATGTTGATGCGTTTGAGTTCCTATTAAATGTGCTTCAATTTTTTCTGAAACTGGACTCATAAATGGCGCAGATAAAGCCATTATAATGTGTTTGTAAAAGATTAATCCAATAGCAAACAGCATTATGCCACCAATTACGGTTGAAGCTGTAGTGAAAGCTTCTTTACCAAATTCCCAAACCCAAATTTCAGCAATAAACTCGCCAAGATTGTCCGATAAGCCATAAGCTGTAAAACCTATTACTGCAGCAGTTATAAAACTAATAAGCATTGGAATTAAAAAATAGTTCCAAAGTTTTAATTCTGAGATTAATCTAAAACTCTTAAAGTAGGCTTGAATACCTTGAAAGATGTTTTTTATCATTCTATTATATTAAAAAAGCGTTACTCTTATAAAAGTAACGCTTTTAGTTTTAAGCTTTATATTCTTTTACTGCATCTATAAATGCTTTAGCATTTTCTAGCGGAATATTTGGTAAAATACCATGACCTAAATTCACAATATATTTGTCTTTACCAAACTCGTTAATCATTTGTGTAACCATTTTCTTGATTTCCGCTGGCGGCGAAAATAATCGTGTTGGATCAAAATTACCTTGTAATGTAATATTTCCACCTGTTAAGTAACGCGCATTTTTTGGAGAACATGTCCAATCTACACCTAAAGCTGAAGCACCAGATTTAGCCATTGTATCTAATGCAAACCAACAACCTTTTCCAAATGCAATTACAGGTGCGTCGTCTTTTAAAGCATCAATAATTTGTTGGATATATTTCCAAGAAAACTCTTGATAATCTACTGGAGACAACATTCCACCCCAAGAATCAAACACTTGAACAGCATTTACGCCTGCTTTTACTTTTTCTTTTAGGTAAGCTATAGTAGTATCTGTAATTTTTTGTAATAATTGGTGTGCAGCTATTGGATTTGTAAAACAAAACTCTTTAGCCTTATCAAAGTTTTTGGAACCTTGACCTTGCACGCAATAACATAAAATTGTCCAAGGAGAACCGGCAAAACCAATTAAAGGAATTTCGTCGTTAAGTTTCTCTTTAGTCATTTTTATAGCTTCGTAAACATAGCTTAAGCTTTCTTTTACGTCTGGAACAATAACATTATCTACATCTCTTTGTTTACGAATAGGATTTGGTAAATAAGGACCAAAATTAGGCTTCATTTGCACCTCAATATTCATTGCTTGCGGAATTACTAATATATCGCAAAATAAAATTGCTGCATCCATTCCGTATCTACGAATTGGTTGTACTGTAATTTCACTTGCTAATTCTGGAGTTTCGCAACGCGTAAAAAAGTCGTATTTTGCCTTTATTTCCATAAATTCAGGCAAATATCTTCCTGCTTGACGCATCATCCAAACTGGTGGTCTATCTACAGTTTCTCCTTTTAGTGCTCTTAAAAATAAATCGTTTTTCAACATACTGTCTGTTCTGCTTTCTTAAAATAGAAAACTTTAATTATAGTTATAAAATAGAATTAAAATAGTCTTTAATTCTATTTGAAATAATATTGCAGAGAGTAAGGGATTCGAACCCTTGGTACTTTTGCAAGTACACTACCTTTCCAAGGTAGCACGATCGGCCACTCTGTCAACTCTCTATTTGTTTGGCTATTAGCTTTTGGTTATTGGCTTTTAGCTGTTTTTATTTATCAAATTATACTAATGCAAAAAGTAAAAGGCTAAACGCCAAAAACTTATTTAAACATAAACTTGGTTCACTAACTCAATAACGCTTTCTACAGTTGGCACTTTAGCTACACGAACATCATCAAAATAATGTCTTGCGTGCTTTGCTGTTGTTTCTCCTATACAAAAAGCTATTGGCTTGCTTGTATTGTGTTCTATAAAACTGTCTACTGTACTTGGACTAAAAAATAGTACACCTTCAATGGTATTGGTAATTTCTAATCCTTCGTATTTTGTAGTATAAGCTTCAATTTCGTTTACAGTAATATTATTGTCGTTTAAAATAGTTGGTAATGCGTCTAATCTAATGTCGCTACAGAAATATGATACTTCTGTTCCTTCTAAATAATCTACAATATAATTTGCTAATGTTTCAGCATTTTTTGCTTGATGTACTACTGGACCAATTTTTTGCTCAATTAACTTCTTAGTTCTTCTTCCAACACAATAAATGTTAGCGAATTTTAAATCTTGAGCAGGCATACTATTTATAATAGCTTCTACTGCATTCTGACTGGTAATAACCACATTTTTGTGCTCTTGTTTTAAAACAATTGGCGAAATACGGTTAATATTAACCTTTACAAAATCTGCTTGATTGACCTTTATACCTTGATTAAATAATTTTTTCTGCTCGTCTGTTAACGCTTTTGTAGAGAATATTTTTTCGTCTCTAGAAGTGTAATCTCTTGCGTCTACTAATTTATTTCCTCCTTTATCTAAAATATAGTTGGCACAAAATTCTGCAATATTGTGATGGCTACCAAGTGTTTCTATTTTCTCGACTTCGATCTTACGAGTTCCATCTTTACTAAGTAAAATACCTTTAAAACAAATATCGTTTTCTTTGTCTCTATAAAATGCAATTGCACCAATAGGCGAAGAACATCCACCTTCTAGGATACGTAAAAATTTACGTTCTATTCCGGTACAAATTTCTGTAATTTCGTGATTAATTTCTTTACAAATTTCTACAATTTCTGTATTTTCTTGTAACGCAGCAACCATTATTGCTCCTTGAGCAGGCGCAGGAATCATCCAATCTAAATTAAAAGAATTTTCTGGTGTTAGCTCTAAACGACCTAAACCTGCCGCTGCAAAAATAGCGCCATTCCAAGTTTCGCTGTTTTCTAACTTTTCTAAACGTAAATTTACGTTACCTCGAATATCTTCAATTTTATGTGTTGGAAAGCGATTTAACCATTGTGCTCTTCTACGTAAACTACTGGTAGCAATTACGGCATCTTTCTGGCTCATAAATTCTTCAGAGTCGTTAAAAACTAACATATCTCTGGTGTTTCCACGCTTTAAAACTGCGGCTTGTATAATGCCTTCTGGCATTTGCGTTGGTACATCTTTTAACGAATGTACCACAACATCAACATTACCGTTAAGTAAAGCAATATCCAGTGTTTTTGTAAATATTCCAGTTACACCAAGCTCGTAAAGTGGCTTATCTAAAATGATGTCTCCTGTAGATTTTACAGGTACCAAGATACAAGTGTGACCTAAATTTTCTAATTGAATTTTTACAATTTTTGCTTGCCAAAGGGCTAATTGGCTATCGCGAGTACCAATACGGATGGTTTTAGACATTTTATTTTGTTTCTAACTGAAACACTTTTTGTATAAGCTCTAAACTTTCTGTTCCAGAACTTGCATCGTCTTTTAAATGATGCGCAAAGTGATTGGTTATTTTTTGAATAATATTATTACTAATTATTTCGGCTTGTGCCTCGTTAAAATCTGCTATTTTTTTACGTTGTGTATCTAATTCTGCTGTTTTAAAATCTTGAAGTTTATGTTTTAAAGCCTTAATAGTTGGTGCAAACTTTCTAGTTTCTAACCAAGCACTAAACTCTGCTTTTACTTCTTCTATAATTTGTTCTGCAACAGGAATATGTTCTTTTCTTTTTTCTAATGTTTCATCAGTCATTTGAGATAATTGATCTAAATGAACTAACGTAACCTGATCTAAATCCGTAACGTTTTTGTTTACATTTTTTGGAATAGACAAGTCTAAAATTAGAAGTGGTTTATTATTTTTAATTATAAATTTATCTACCGTAGGATTTTGTGCGCCTGTAGAAACTATTAGAATATCCGAAGTATTTATTTCTTCTTGTAAATTGGCGTAATCTTTAACAATTAAATTAAATTTACCCGCAATTTTTTCGGCCTTATCTTTTGTTCTATTAATTAATGTAATATGCTCGTTCTTGGTGTGTTTTACAAGATTTTCGCAAGTATTACGGCCTATTTTACCTGTTCCAAATAATAAAATATTTTTATCAGAAACATTTTCTACGTGCTTTAATATATAATGTACAGATGCAAATGATACAGATGTTGCTCCAGAAGATATTTCAGTCTCAGTTTTAATACGCTTACTAGCTTGAATTACAGCATTTAACAAGCGTTCTAAAAAAGGATTTAATAAATTCTGCTTTTTGGAAGCTTTTGCACTAATCTTTAATTGACTAATAATTTCAAAATCGCCTAAAATCTGACTATCTAATCCACAACCTACTTTAAATAAATGCGCTATAGCGTCTCTACTTTTATAAATATATGCTACTTTTTGAAATTCTTCTACAGTTCCTTTCGTGTTTTCGCACAATAATTTAATAAGCTGATATGGATGTTCTGCAAAACCAAAAATCTCGGTTCTATTGCACGTAGACGTTACAATTAAACCTTCTATATTGTTTTCTTTGGCTTGATTTAAAAGGTTTTGTTTTGCATTTTCATCTAAACTAAAAGAACCTCTTACCTCAGCATCAGCTTTTTTATAGCTAAGACCTAAAGCGTAAAAATGAGTTCCTTTTGAGATGTTGTATTGCTCCATTTAATTTTAAACAAATTGCTTTGCAAAGCTATGTGCCTTACTTTGTTTTAAATAACGCTATAAGAACTTTAAATATCGCTAGTGGTTTTTTAGCGTTATTTTTTGTACTTTTGTTACGCTAACATCAACAAAAACAATTGTTTTAAGCTATTTTAGCTTTAATAATTTAGAACCAATCTAAATAAAATATTTTTAAAAATGAAAGAAGCTATTAAAAAAAATAACGCTACAAGGTTTTTTAACGAAACAAGAATTGAAGACGGTTTTTTTGTTTTAAGTTATAGAAATGATGATGACAAAGTTATTAGTGTTGAGCGTGATGTTGATAGCAGTTTTATACAGTTTCATTTTTGCTTAAAAGGTAAAAGTGCCTTTTTATTTAATAATGGTTCTTATGTTTTAGATATTTCTGAGGAATCTTCGTTATTATTATACAATCCAGAACGCGATTTACCAATTAATTTAAAGATTTACCCTAATAGTTGGATGGTTTCTATTGTTATTTCAATTAAAAAATTTCACGGCTTATTTTCTCAAGAAGCAGATTATATTTCATTTTTAAATAAAGAAAACAAGGAAAATAAATATTACAAAGATGGCGGAATCTCTCCATCTATGAGCATCTCTTTAAACCAGGTTATTAATTATAATTTAAACGAAATTATAAAGCCACTATACTTTAAAGCGAAAGCTTACGAGTTACTAAGTTTATATTTTAATAGAAGCGAAGATGCCGATATTGAGCAATGTCCGTTTTTAGCAGACGAAAGCAACGTAACTAAAATAAAACGAGCCAAAGATATTATGATTTCTAAAATGGCAGAACCGCCAACTTTACAGGAATTATCTGAAGAAATAAACCTAAGCTTAAAGAAACTTAAAGAAGGTTTTAAACAAATTTATGGCGATACGGTTTACGGTTTCTTGTTTGATTATAAAATGGAAGTTGCCCGTAAATTATTAGAATCTGGCGCACATAATGTTAACGAAGTTGGACTAAAAGTTGGCTACAGTACTGGAAGCCATTTTATTGCTGCTTTTAAGAAAAAATATGGAACTACGCCTAAGAAATATGTGCAGAGTAGTTAGAATCTTTTTACTTCAACCTTTCTGTAAACAATTGCATTTTGACTTATCCAGCTTGACCATTTTACATTTGTTATTTGGTCTAATCTGATTTTTTTCTTCTTGAATAAAAAAGGATAAATGGAATAAATATTTTTAGACGTAATAAATAGCAGTCTAAATTTAACTAATACAAAAAATAGAGCTCCAATTGAAATTAAACTAAAAATGCCTAGAAAAAATTTTGCAAGAAAAATTATATCACTCAATAGATGTTTTTATCAAAAGATAAATAGATTAAAACTCCTAAACAAAGTAGTATTATAAAAGCTACAAATGAGGTAAACACATTATTTATTCCAATTCTCAGCTTACTAATCATCATCCTTAATACGTTTTCTTGTTTTATGGATGGCTTGTTTTATAATTTTAGTATAAATCTCGTTTTCGTCTTTGTTTTCGTCAAAATAATCGCCGTAAGTACCGGATTCTATATATGGATCTACTGCTATTAATTGCTTGTTATCGGGTTTTAAATAGCCAAAATAATGGAGTTTAGTTGTGGTTTTACTTGTTGTAGTTTTTATAACTTTATAGAAATGGACTTCGCCTTCTTTATCTAAATCGGTTATAAAAGGTTTGGCACCAACAAAGACAATTGAATCGCGTTCTTTTTCAATATCTACATCAGAAAAAATATAAGATTTTATGTAACTTTCTTGCGTTATTCCAGAGGAATTAATTGCTTTAAATAGATTTTTATGTGCTAATTTTCTGTAAACTAAATATTTTACATCTTTATTATTAACGGTTTTAGTTATTAAATCTTGTGGAATAAACTCGTTTGCTCTAGCCAAAAGCATATAATATGATGCTTGTGCATGACCATTTTTGCTTTCAATTAATTTATTGAAAAATGATTTAGCAATGGCATCTTCTCTAAACGGAAAAATTAAATAAACGTAATCTATTAGCGTATAACTACCTTTAAAAGAATCTGCATTTGTACTTAAACTTCGTTTAATTTCAATTTTAGCATCGTTAATAATCTGTTTTTTATAAGTCTTATAAACCTTGGCTTTAATTAAGTTTTTAATTCTAAGTCTAGATAGAAGTTCGTAAATATTTTCTTTATATTCTGTTACAGATGTATAGTCTAAAAGGTCTGGAAATAAGGTTTTTCTTGTGGTTAAACTGTCTTTATAATTATTTAGAACATTTCCAATTTCTCTTTCGTCTAATGGTAAATCTTCGCTTAGTAATTCTAAAAATAATTTATTTGCTGTTTCTGTATTTTTATCAAAAACGCTATTTAAAATTTCTAATTGCACATCTGGATCCGAATAAGATGCTTTGTATAATTTCTTAAAATAAGGCACAATTTCTGGATGATTTAAGCGACCTAAACTTTCTAAAACAAAATATTTTAAGTCTTCTTTATTTTCAGGAAATTCGAATTCTTCCAAAAAAGAGATCATTTTTGGTACGTGTTTATTACTAAACAGTATTTCATTTTTAGCTTTAAAAACAATGCTATCGTTAGATTTTAAAGCTTCAAAAAAAGTGTCTGTTTTGTCTTTAAATACCGAAACACCAAGCATGGTATCTTGTGGCTTAAAACTAGTAAAGAATTCTGTAATAAATTTACTTGGTGCGGTTAAAGAATCTGTAAGAGTTCTTAACTCAAATAAAGTACCTTTAACTAAAACCTGTTTTACTTTTATCTGCTTTGTGCTTATACTGTCTTGTAGATTAAACGTGTAAGAATAAACGCTGTCTTTTTGAGTTTTTAATTTTCCTGTAATTTTAAAACTTTTAAAACCATCGGAATCGCTATAGTTTTCGTATAATTTATCAGTTTTATTCCACAAGCTATCTATATTAGTTATCATTTTAAGATCGTGAAATTTTTGCTTTTCTACATAAATCTGCTCGTTAGAATTAGAATAATAATTAGTCTTTGTGGTAAAACCTAAATAGGGTTTCTTTTTGTTGTAACCTTTGTAAGATCTTGGTGGCGTTGTTTTGGTATTTGTAGTAACGCTAAAGTGTAAAGAAGTATCTACAACTGTTTTAAACGTTTCTGGATATAAGGTTTTATTGAATTTTAACGATTTAAAAAACAAATCTGCATCATCTTTTTTGGTTCCTATATAGCCTAAAATATAATAGCTGCCATCTTTTACAATAGTTTTTAAATGTAGCTTTTTTAACGTTGTACTATCTAAAAGAGCTTCAGCTTCAAAGCTTTTATAGTTTTTTGATTTGTAGTTGCCTTTAAATTGATCTAATTCTAAGTTTTCAAAAAAGTTGGTTGCTAAATATTTGGCTTCAAAACTATCTTCTTCAATATAATAAGTATCAAAATAAACTGCTTCTTTTAAAAAATAAGTAGCATTATTAAATTCTGCTTGAAGTAGTTTATTTCCAGCATATTCAAAATTATCTGTAACGTAAGTGTTTGGAAAATTAAAACTGTATTTATTATTTGGTTCTTTTACTGTAACTATTTTAGAAGATTTTTCTTTGAATGTAATAGAATTAAAAACTTCTTTTTCGAAATCTAAAACATAGTTTTTTCTCCCAGAAAGTTTAATAATTACAAATTCTAAAGAAGTTTGATAGATATGATATTTCTCGTAATCTCCTTTTTTAGTTTTATTTAGAATGCTAATTCCTGGAAAATGACCAGAAATATTTTCTTTAGTAATAATTTCTCCTGGAATATCTTCAAAAAGATAATTATCAATATTTTTAAGTGTTAAATTTTTATCGTTAGGTAAATAATTATAAGTATTAATTCTACTTATAGATAGATGCGCACCATTAGGTAAATCTGGCGAGATATAATATTTCATTCCTTTGTGTACAAACTCTCTTAATTCTCCAAATGTATTTAAACTTAAAAAGCCATCTGGCGTAGTATGTTTAGAGAAAACTGGTGTTTTAATACTGTTTTCTAAACGTTCTTTTTGAATTTTAGCAACTTGAGTTTTAGGAGATGTTAGCGGATTTAAAATATAACCTTTATTGCGAAGCATTTCTATCATTCCATTTTTACCACCTAAATGTGCTGCTCCAACACCAGAAAAAACAGATTTACGCATCATTAAAGTATCCAGAACAGTTACCATATTAGTGTTTCTTATGGTTAACATATTGTTTCTAAAAAATGCAGTATTAGACGCTTGACTTATAGAATCTAATAACTCAATATTTCTATCTCTGTACGTTTTTTCTCTTAAAACATAAGCGCTTTCTTTTTCGTAAACCTTAGACAACCAAGAATCTATTTTATCTTTTCTACTATTTTTTGAAGCTTTGGAAACTAAGTAACGAGATTCTTCAATATTTTCTAAACTAATAATTGGCTTGTTTGTTTTTTTTCCTGCCTGATAAATAAACATATCCAAGTAGGTTTCTTCTTCAAAATTATCTCGCGAAGAGTTCTTTCTATACAAAATACCGTTAACTAACTGATTATTGAATCTTATTGCAGAGCGAATTAAAATATCTTTTGGCGTTTC
This sequence comes from uncultured Flavobacteriaceae bacterium, assembly GCA_938073895.1. GTDB lineage: Bacteria > Bacteroidota > Bacteroidia > Flavobacteriales > Flavobacteriaceae > Aurantibacter. The sequence continues at coordinate 7,089 of CALJFB010000028.1, read as the reverse complement.
CATACCAACAATATTATCGTAAAATCCTTTGTTAAAAGCGGTATTGTAATTTTGAGGAGATAATATAGAGTTATCAAAATTAAAACCTAACCAATCACTTGGATCAGACTCTAAAGCCACATAATCACTTTTGTTTAAAGCTTCAAAAAACACATCGTCTAATCTAAAAGCAACTTTACTACTTACATGCATAGTTCCATATAAATAAGACGATTTTTCTAACCCATTTCCGGATATTTCCCACAATAAACTGTTTTGATTCTTTTGCGATGACGCTATAAAAAAACAAAGAAAACTAAGCACAAAAAGGAAACATCTCATTAGGCAGGTTATATTAAGTAGTAAATATAGTTAAATGGCTACCCATAATCAACGTTTAAAATGTTAAGTATATTACAAAATAGTGTTGTATTTTTGTAATTGCTAAAAAAAGGAAAAATGAAAAAAGGAGTTTTATTAGTTAATTTAGGTTCTCCAGAAAGTCCAGAACCAAAAGATGTAAAAAAATATTTAGGAGAATTCCTAATGGACGAACGTGTTATAGATGTACCACTTTGGGCAAGAACACTATTAGTTAAAGGAATTATATTAAATACAAGACCTAAAATTAGTGCAAAAGCATACAAGAAAATTTGGTGGGAAAATGGATCTCCACTAATTGTTTTAAGTGAGCAATTACAAGAAAAAGTACAAGAAAATGTAGATTTTCCTGTTGCTTTAGCTATGCGTTATGGTAGTATGACTATTAAAAAAGGGTTACAAGAATTGGTAGATAAAGGTGTAGATGAAGTATTTTTAATTCCACTTTACCCTCAATTTGCTATGGCAACAACAGAAACTATTTTAGTTTTAGCTGAAGAAATTCGTAAAGCCGATTTTCCAAACCTTAAAATAACAGACCAAAAACCTTTTTATAATAACAACGATTATATTACAGTTTTAGCAAATTCTATAAAAGAAGACTTAAAAGATAAAAATTACGATCATTTATTATTTTCTTATCATGGTATTCCAGAAAGACACATTAGAAAAAGCGACATTACAAAATCACATTGTAAAATAGATGGTTCTTGCTGCGAAACACCAAGTAAAGCTCACGAATTCTGCTACAGTCACCAATGTAAAGAAGTAACACGTTTGGTAGCCGAAAAATTAAATTTAGAGCCAGAAACCTTCTCAACATCATTCCAATCTCGTTTAGGATTCGATCCATGGTTACAACCTTACACAGATAGAACTATTGAACGTTTAGGTAAAAAAGGCGTAAAAAATATGGCCATTGTAACACCAGCATTTGTAAGCGATTGCTTAGAAACTTTAGAAGAAATTGCTATGGAAGGTGCAGAGTTATTTCACGAAGTTGGTGGACAAGATTTTACAACAGTACCATGCTTAAACACCAACCAAGGTTGGGTAGAATTATTAGCAAAATGGATTAACCAATGGGCTAAAACTCCAGTTAAAGCTTAATGAAAAACACCAAAGCATCACTACTTGGAACTCAAACCATACCAAAATTATTGGTAAAACAAGCCATTCCTGCCTCTATAGGTATTTTAGTAATGTCTTTAAATATTTTAATAGACACCATTTTTGTTGGTCAATGGATTGGTCCAACAGCAATTGCAGCAATAAACGTGGTTTTACCAGTATCGTTTTTTATTGCGGCAGTTGGAATGAGTATTGGTGTTGGTGGATCTTCAATAATTTCCAGAGCTTTAGGTTCTAATAAACCCGAAAAAGCATTAGCTGTTTTTGGAAATCAAATTGCATTAACTTTACTAATAACAATTAGCTTTGTACTTGCAGGATTGTACTTTGTAGATAGTTTAATTCCTTCTTTTGGTGGAAAAGGCGCTATTTTTGATCCCGCAAAAATATATTATACTATTGTCCTTTATGGTGTGCCTTTTTTAGCACTTTCTATGATGGGAAATACGGTAATTAGAGCAGAAGGCAAACCAAAATTTGCCATGTATGCCATGTTAATTCCATCGGTTGGAAATTTAATCCTAGATTACCTATTTATAAATGTATTAGATTACGGAATGCAAGGTGCAGCTTGGGCAACAACCATTTCTTATGGCTTGTGCGTAAGCTTTATAATTTGGTTTTTTATCTCAAAAAACTCAGAATTAAAAGTAAAATTTAAACATTTAAAACTACAATTAGTTATTGTAAAAGAAATTGCAAGTTTAGGCTTTGTAACCTTGGCAAGGCAAGCAGTAGTTAGCATAACTTACTTATATTTAAACAATATTTTATATCGTTTTGGTGGCGAAACCTTAGTAACTGCTTATGCCATTTCTGCCAGAATGCTAATGTTTGCTTTGTTTCCAGTATTTGGAATAACACAAGGATTTTTACCAATTGCAGGCTATAATTACGGCGCAAAAAATTATGCAAGAGTTAAAGAATCTGTTTTTGTAGGTATAAAAGCAGCCGTATTTTTTGGACTTATAGTATTTGCAATACTTATGTTATTTCCAGAAGCCATTTCAAAATTATTTACTAACAACAAAGCCGTTTTAGAATTAGCACCAAACGCAATGCGATGGGTTTTTGCAGTCACACCAATTGCAGCTATACAAATTATTGGTGCAGCCTATTTTCAAGCCATTGGAAAAGCAATTCCAGCTTTAGTGTTAACTTTAGCCAGACAAGGATTTATTTTTATACCTTTATTATTTATTTTACCAGAGTTTTATGGCGAATTAGGCATTTGGATGGCATTTCCAATTTCAGATGTTCTTGCCACAATAATTACAGCGGTATTTTTAAATAAAGCACTTAAAAAATTACCAAAAACAGATAAAATAGCTGCCTAATGGATTCCTATTATAACTACATAAAAGCATTTCACTTAATATTTGTAATCACTTGGTTTGCAGGTTTGTTTTATATTCCAAGATTATTTGTTTATCAAATTGAAGCATTTCATAAACCATCGCCAGAAAAAGAAATTTTAGGAAAACAACTTAAACTTATGGCAAAACGTTTATGGTTTATAATTACGTGGCCAAGTGCAATTTTAGCCATAATTTTTGCCTTATTATTACTACATTTAAGACCGTTTTTATTAGAGCTTCCTTGGATGCAAGTTAAATTAGGCTTTGTAGTTTTATTAATTATATATCATTTAAAAACACATATTTATTTTAAACAATTACAAATAGATAATGTAAAAAAAACCTCTAATTTTATGCGTTTATGGAACGAAGGCGCCACCTTTATTCTCTTTGCTGTTATCTTTTTAGTTTTGGTTAAAAGTGCCATAAATTGGATTTTTGGGGTTATAGCAATTCTTGTTTTAGGTATTTTATTAATGGTAGGTTTTAAAGTTTATAAACGTATTAGAGATAAGAATCCTGAAGCCTAATAAATCCTGTATTAATTTTTGGGCGTTACCTTGCAGGTCGCGTTTTCCACTATATCTTTTTTTTATGCTTAATTTGGTTAAGCATCTTTAAAGCTAATTAGTTAAGTTAGTAACATAATTAATTTAAGGTCATTTATAAAAAAAAGGATGCCATTGCAACCGCTAACGCAAATAAGTAGCTTTAACAAAAAACGTAAATAAAAATAATGTATTTATATTTTTTTAGTAAAAAAATTATTAAAACAATAATGATTTAACAATTAAATTGATAATAGTTAAAAATATTTAAGTACATTAGAGTTGTAATAATAAAACTACTTTAAAATGCACAAACAAACAAACAAACAAACAAACTTAGGCTATTAGTTTTAGCCCTACTTGTAGTTTTTTCAAGTTGCGAAAAAGACATCATTCAGTCCAACAACAAAAATGCTAGTCAAGAAAAACCAAATTTCACTGTTAAAAATTTAAGTACAGAAGAGATAAATTCCAATAAAAATGTTTTTGGAATTTTAGAAAATCTAAAAAGTAAAAAACTACAACGTAGCGTTGCTAACTCTAAAACTATTTTAGATTCTGTAACAGGTATTGAAATAGATACCGATTTCTCTAAATATTTAGAAGCAACAAACCTTAATTACCATTCTTATACTTTTATGGTTGTAAATACACCAGATGGCGCGGGAATAGAAAATGTTTTAGTTAGTTTACAACCAGATGGAACCTATAAAGAATTTCTAGTCCATTATAATGTTACGGATGAAGAGATAATTATGATGAACAATAACCAAGAAGTAGATTTAACTAATAAACTTACATTTACAGAACTTAATACTAATTTTGCTTCTAATACTGCTAAAATATTAATTGGAGATAATGGTTGCATTTATGATGTTGCTTATTATTCGTCTACTTGTAATGAAGCTGGACATACTTGGAATGAGGTCTATGAACAAGGCATACATTGTAACGCTTCAATTCAACCAACAAGAGAAGGCGTTATGTCTTTACTGTCTTGCCCTGCTACTGGCGGTGGCGGAAATCCAGATAGCACTACTAATAATACATCTTCTAACTCAGCTAGTAGTAACACCGGTAATAGTACTGCTGTTATAACGTGTAATCCAAAAAATGGTCCTTGTATTGAAGTTCCAGATTGTGGTGCAACCAACCAAGTAGCAGCTCTAACTACTGCTTTAGGTTTATCTCAAGAAGTTACAGATTGTTTATTAGAAACAGACAATTGCACAAATGCGCAAGCCTTATTTACTTTCCACAACGCAAACCTTACAGAAACCGCTTTTTCTAAGGCTGCTGCACAGGCTATTTGTAATGGTGGAGAGGTTGATTTTGATGAGCAGATTATTATATCTAATAATTTAAAAAATAATAATTGTTTAAATAGTGTTTATACTAGTATGAGTACAGGAGTTACTTTTGGTGATTATTTAAATAATTTTGATGGAACTATGTCTGTTGCTAATTTATTGTTAACATCAAATACAACAATGTCTAGTGGTACAAACGCTGAGACTAGTGCTCCACAAAACTATCTCATCACGATAACATTTAACGAAAATAATTTAGACAGACCTAGTCTATCAGTTGCAAGAACATTTATTCACGAAATTATTCATGCTGAAATTTTTAGAAAACTACTATCTGTTGCACAGCATCCAAGTATTCTATTAACTCAAAGTCAGATAATACAATTAAGAAATGATTATCCTGGGTTATATGATTATTATATGCGTTGGAAATGGAATTTACCACAAGGTCAAACTGCAACAAGCGCTCAACATCAAGCAATGGCAGAGCACTATAGAGATATAATTGAACTTGCTTTAAGAGAATATGATGACACACAAACAGATGAGGTTTATAATTCTCTTGCTTGGACAGGTCTTGAGAATACAGTGGCTTGGAATAATTTATCACAATTAGAAAGAGATAATATTAATCAAAATTTAAGTGATTTCTATTTAAATAACCCAAATTGTCAATAATATGAAAAATCAATTATTTTTATTAATAGTATTGTTCTCTAGTATTCTTCTATCTCAAGAAAAAGAAAAAATTATTTTTATTTTTGACGAAATAAATGATACCATTATTAATAATAACGATAATGAGTTTTACAAATTAGCAAAATATCATTCTTTTAAATATGATAAGATTAAGCATAAAAAAAATATGGTTAAATTTGATATAATTATTCCTAATGTATCTAAATATAATGAATTTATATCATCAAATAAACACAAAAAATTCCCAGATTTTTTTAGTGATTATTCTATTTTTATATTTGTGAGAGAAGATAAAAATACTGGATGCTTAATAGAGGTAGAAAAGATATGGTTAGTAGAAGATAAAATTATAAATTAATATTTAATACAAAAACCACAACCCTTAAAAGTTGTGGTTTTTACTATATTTAAACAATGAAAATAAAAACCACGAAAGGAAATTATATTTATTACATCTTAGGAATTTTTGTTACAGTTGTTTTGTCACTTCCTAGACATTATTTAAAAGGCGTTTATAATCCTAAAATTTTAGGTTGGTTACTTTTGATTGCAATACCTTTATTGATTATTATGTATTTCATACTTTTATTTCTTGAATTAAAAGCCAAAATTTACAAAAACTTTATTTATAGATCAATATTTTTATTAGCATTGTTACTTATGTATTATTTAGTTTTTATAACTAAATAATACTATTAATCATATATAACCACAATATAACGCAGATAAATTTTAAGATTACATACGTAGAAATTTTAACGATTTTGTTGATGATGAGTTTCAAGTTGCAGATGGTTTGTGGGAGAGTTTTCAAACAAGGTTGAATAGCTTCGTGAATAATCCAGTTGATCTATCTGTTATTCCAATTCAAGGCTCATCATCTATAGTAGCACCTATTAAAAATAGGCTAGATTGGGATAAAGTTAAATAAGTATTACAAGGAATATTACCAATTAGTAAATTGTAAAATAATTATAGCTTTTTTATTACGTCTTATCAGATGTTATTCTGATTGGAAAGTAAAATTTTAAACAATATATTTAATGTAAATATAAAAACCGCGACACTATTAAGCATAACTGTGATCTTTAAATTAAAATTTAAAATTATGAAATTGATATACAATATATTTTTTGTTTTTTTAATTACATCATGTATTAGCAATACTAGAAAAAACAATTATTCAGATATAATTTACGAAATAGTAAATAGAACTGTTACAGATTATAGATATGTAATAGCTCCTTCGCCTAATGATATTAAAAAGAAAGAAGATTTAGGCAAATTTCGAAAAAAATCAGATTCCTTAAGAGAAATTTATACACAACCATTAAAAGTGATAGTTAATGATAGTCTTAGTGATTTTAGTTTTAACACAACCTTGCTTAGTATGATTAAACCTCATCTTTCACCAAAAGATTACGCTTATATCGTAACTAATAAAATAACAAATGATTATGATTTGGATTTAAAAAAAATAAGTAATGAAAATTATCATTTCGTTTATAAATCAAATTTCTCTCAAAAGGATAAAGATTACTATTTAAAACAAAATCCAAGATCAATTATACCTACGTATTATTTTTATAAAATAATTTTTAACGAGTCCAAAGATTTAGCGATATTAGAGTCAAGTCTAGTTTATAACCCAAAATTTGGTCAGTCAAATCTTTTTATTTTAGA
>CALJFB010000027.1 GCA_938073895.1 uncultured Flavobacteriaceae bacterium | reverse complement strand
TTATTTACTAAACTAGTTACTTACACACGCAACTACTGTTATATACAAACGTTATACAAAACTCCACAAACCCATTAAATCTTAGCTTGATAGGTATATAAATCGAAATAACGACCTTGTTTTTCTATTAACTCATTATGGTTTCCACGTTCTGCTATTTTACCATTTTCTATAACTAAAATTTGGTCTGCTTTACGGATTGTACTTAATCTATGCGCAATAACAATAGTAGTTCTGTTTTTAGTTAATTCTGCTAAACTTTTCTGAATTAAACCTTCGCTTTCTGTATCTAAGTTGGAAGTTGCTTCGTCTAAAATAATTAATTTTGGGTCTGCTAAAATAGCTCTTGCTATGGCTATACGTTGGCGTTGTCCACCAGATAATTTCACACCTCTTTCTCCAATTAAAGTTTCTAAACCATCATCAAAACGGTCTGTAAATTCGTTAACGTAAGCAGATTTTACTGCAAATTGCAATTGTGCTTCGGTTGCATTTGGTCTTGGAAAAAGTATGTTTTCTCTAATGCTACCTTCAAATAAAAATTCGTCTTGCAAAACAACACCTAAATTTTTACGGAAACTATTCAGCTTTACTTCGGCTATATTTTTTCCATCTATAGTAATTTCGCCACTATTAGGATTTAAAAACGTAGCCGATAATCCTGCAATGGTAGATTTACCAGAACCAGAACTTCCAACTAAAGCAATAACAGAACCAGATGGCGCTTTAAAACTAATATTATGTAATACATTTTTGTTCTCTTCGTATGCAAAAGAGACATCTTTAAATTCTAAATCTCCTTTAAAGTTTGGCAATTCTAAAGTTCTATTTTCATCGTCATCTTCGGTGGCTAATTGCATTAATTCTTCGGTGCGGTCTAAACCTGCTAAAGCTTCGGTTAACTGACTTCCAATATTACTCATTTGTACAATTGGCGCAATCATAAATCCTAAAACTAAGGTAAAGAATAAGAAATCTCCAGTAGTCATTTCGCCTAAAATCATAAAATAGCCACCAATTCCCATAATTCCAGTTGTTGCTATTCCTATTAAAAAAGTGGACGAACTTGTCATTAAAGCTGTTGCTGTTAAACTCTTTTTTACATTCTGAAATAATAAATCTACGCCTTTTTCAAAAACTTCTTCTTCTTGTTTTTCGGCATTAAACGCTTTTATAACTCTAACTCCAGCTAAAGTTTCGGTTAAACGTCCTTTTACCTCAGCATTTATTTTTCCTCTTTTTCTAAAAATTGGTCGGATATATTTAAAGGCTTTTAGGGCTATAATTGCGAATATAGATAATGGTACAAACACAAAAAGCGTCATCCAAGCATTTAATTTTATTAAGATGATTAATGATACAATTGCTGTAAAAGTTCCTCCAACTAATTGGACTAAACCAGTTCCTATAAGATTTCTAACGCCTTCAACATCGCTCATAATTCTTGACACTAATGCGCCCGATTTTGTGTTATCGAAAAAACTTATAGGTAACGATAATACTTTTTTCTGAACTTGTGCTCGTAATTCGCTTATTAAATATTGTGCTTGTACGCTTAAAATACGTGTTAATAAAAACGATGAAACCGCTTGTACTGTAATTGCAACAACTACAATTCCTACCATTTGATATAATAGTGCATAATCTTTATTTGGTACAACCTTATCTAACAAAACCTTACTTTGCCAAGGTAGTATTAATCCCGATAAACTTCTAATAACAATAAGCAACAAACCTACTAAAACCAGATTTCTTCTTGGCCAAATAATGGTTTTAAAGGCAGTTTTTAAGGTCACTTTTGGTTTAGATTTTGTTTTAGAATCTGATGTATTTTTATCTTGAAGATGTTTCATTTGTGTTGTGTAATAAGTTTGCAAATATACAATGGATAATTAGGCTTTCTAAATGCTTTTAACATAACCTTATACCAATACTTGTTTGAAATTATAAACTATAATTAAAACTTATAACATAGATTAAACTACTTTTGCGGTATGCAAAAATCAACACCAATAAAAGTAGAATTTATAGCCTTAATGGCTTTATTAATGTCTATTGTAGCTTTTTCTATAGATGCATTATTGCCTGCTTTACCTGCTATTGGTTTTGATTTAGGTGAAACAGATTTAGCAAAGCACCAACAATTAATTACAATGATTTTTTTAGGCTTGGGTTTTGGACAGTTGCTTTTTGGACCACTATCCGACAGTTATGGTAGAAAACCTATGGTTTATATTGGATTTACTGTTTTTGTTACAGGAAGTGTTTTGTGTGTAACTACTAAAAGCTTTGAACTTATGATTTTAGGCCGAATACTTCAAGGTATTGGTTTATCTTCTCCAAGAACTATAGCTATTGCTATGATTAGAGATTTATACAGCGGAGATTACATGGCTAAATTACTCTCTATAGTTGTTATGTTTTTTATTCTAATTCCTATTATTGCTCCAAGTTTAGGACAATTTATTTTAACGTATTCTGGTTGGCGAGGTATTTTTAATTTCAACTTAATTTTTGGGACTTTGGTTATTTTATGGTTTGGATTTAGACAGCCAGAAACATTAATTATAGAAAAACGAATTCCGTTTAAACTATCTACGTTTATATCTGGAACAAAAACCTTTTTTAAGTTTAAAAAAGCAGTAGCTTTTACGCTTGTTTCTGGATTTATTACTGGATCTTTTATGGTGTATTTAAGTACATCTCAACATATTTTTCAAGTTCAATATCAATTAGGAGATATGTTTCCTTATGTTTTTGGAAGTACCGCTTTTGCTGTTGGTTTTGCTACATTTAGTAACAGCCAATTGGTTATGCGATTTGGGTCTTATAATATTGCATTTTATGCTGCTATTGCATACTTTTTAGTATCGCTTTTATATGTGATTTTATTTTACTCTGGCGAAAATCCGCATTTATACGTTATTCTTACATTTTTCTTACTACAATTTTTTGCTGTAGGTTTTCTTTTTGGAAACTTAAGAAGCTTAGCAATGGAACCTTTAGGCCATATTGCAGGAATTGGCGCTGCATTAAACGGATTTATATCTACTGTTTTAGCAGTTCCAATTGCAGGTTTTATTGGTAGTTTTGTAACCACATCTGCTTTACCATTATTTATTGGATTTACATGTTTTGGGCTTTTATCTGTTATTACTTTTTTAATTGTAAAACGAATAAATCTGCAAGAAAATTAATATTTGTGCTTTTTAAACCTTACCATTAAGAGCCTACAAACAAAAAGCACTCTGCAGGAGTAATTTAAAGTCTTAATGTGTCAATTCAACTTATAAACTTATGTGTTTACAAAAAAGCAATTCAATTTATAAAATCTAAACTACATTGTCTATAATATCCTGAACACATTCTGGATTTAAAAGCGTACTTATATCTCCTAAATTAGAGGTGTCTTTTTCTGCTATTTTTCTTAAAATACGTCTCATAATTTTACCACTTCTAGTTTTTGGCAATCCAGAAGTAAACTGAATCTTATCCAACTTAGCAATTGGACCAATTTGCTCTGTTATAATCTGATTTATTTCGTTTTTAAGATTGTCTTGTCTCCTACTTTCACCTGTATCTTTAAGAATAACATAACCATACAAAGCGTTACCTTTAATGTTGTGAGGAAAACCTACAATAGCACTTTCTGCAACTGCTGGATGCTCGTTAATAGCATCTTCTATTGGTGCGGTTCCTAGATTATGTCCAGAAACTATAATAACATCATCTACTCTACCTGTAATTCTATAATAACCAACTTCGTCTCTTAATGCGCCATCTCCAGTAAAGTACATGTTTTTATATGTAGAGAAATAGGTTTCTTTATAACGCTTATGATTTCCCCAAATAGTTCTTGCCATACTTGGCCATGGAAATTTTATAGCTAAACGACCATTAACCTGATTACCTTTTAGCTCTTCACCTTGATGATCCATAAGTGCTAATTGTACTCCAATAAACGGTAATGTTGCATAAGTTGGTTTTGTAGGTGTTACAAATGGAATTGGCGAAATCATTATTCCACCAGTTTCTGTTTGAAACCACGTATCTACAATTGGTGCCTTGTTTTGCCCAACATTATCATCATACCAATGCCAAGCTTCTTCATTAATAGGTTCTCCTACAGTTCCTATAACTTTTAAAGTTGATAGGTTACAATTTTCTAAAAAATTGACACCTTCTTTTGCTAAAGCTCTAATTGCAGTTGGTGCTGTATAAAACTGACTAATTTTATGTTTCTCTATTATTTGCCAAAATCTACTAAAATCGGGATAACTTGGAACGCCTTCAAACATTACTGTTGTTGCACCATTACATAATGGGCCATATATAATATAACTGTGTCCTGTAATCCAACCTATATCTGCTGTACACCAATACACATCAGTTTCTTTATATTGAAATATATTTTTAAATGTGTAAGCAGTATATACCATATAACCTGCTGTAGTGTGCAACATGCCTTTTGGAGATCCTGTAGAACCGGATGTATATAATATAAACAACGGATCTTCTGCATCCATAATTTCTGGCGCACATTCTGGATAAGCTTCTTTTAATAAAGGCTCTAACCAAAGGTCTCTTCCTTTTGTTATTTCTATAGGCTGATGTGTTCTTTTTACAACTAAGACCTTAGAAACATTTGGACATTCTTCTAAAGCTTGGTCAACAATAGACTTTAAATCTATAACTTTCTTACCTCTAAATGATCCGTCTGAAGTAATTACTATTTTACAGTCAGAATCTTTTATTCTTGACGCAATAGCAGAGGCTGAAAAACCTGCAAAAACCACAGAATGTATAGCTCCAATTCTTGCACAAGCTAAAACAGAAATGGTTAATTCCGGAATCATAGGTAAATAAACACAAACCCTATCGCCTTTTTTAACACCTTGAGACTTTAACACATTTGCCATTTTACAAACTTTCTCATAAAGCTGTTTATAACTAAAATGTTGGGCTTTTTCGTCTGGACTATTGGGTTCAAAAATTAATGCTGTTTTATTTCCACGTGATAGCATGTGTCTATCTAAACAATTTTCTGTAATGTTTAATTTTGCACCTTCAAACCATTTAATTTCTGGTGTATTAAAGTCCCAAGTCAACACTTTGTCCCATTTTTTTCGCCATAAAAAGTGTTCTTCGGCAATTTCTTCCCAAAAAGCTTCAGGATTCCTTACCGATTTTCTATAAACTTGAAAATACTCTTCTAAATGTTTTATGTGAAAATTGCTCATCTGTCTTATTTAAAAACTTCAAGTTAAAAATAAAATTTGGATTTTTAAACTAATATATTTTGAATACTATACAATTTGATCTTATAAATAAATCGTGCTAATTTTATAAAAAACTAAGCTATTAGATTTATGAGTCTTTTAATTTAACTAAGTAACCGAAATAAAAGACATCTTTTTTTTTTAGAAGGACGAATAAAAATGCATAGGAAAGCAATTATTTAAGACCAAAAATAACAAGGCTATTATGTATAAATTATTTGCATTTAAAGAAAAGCACCACAAAAACGAATTCAATTTGTTTTAAAAATTATCTTTGTAATCAAACAAATTTTGAATTTTGAAAGCTAAACGCCTTTTTTTCTTAGATACTGTAAGAGCTTTTGCTATACTAATGATGCTACAAGGCCATTTTATAGATACTATGCTTTCGCCAATCTACAGAGATAATTCTAGTTTAACTTATAGTATCTGGAACTATTTTAGAGGTATTACTGCTCCTACTTTTTTTACTATTACCGGTTTAGTTTTTTGCTATCTTTTATTTAAAGCAGAACAAAAAGGAGCCACAAAAAAAAGAATAAAAAAAGGATTAACTCGTGGTATAATGCTAATTGTAGTTGGCTACTCTTTAAGAGCAAACCTAAAAGATTGGTTTTTTGGACATTTTAATACTTATGTATTAACAGTAGATGTTTTACAATGTATTGGCGTATCTATTATACTTATAATAACAATTTACACGTTATTAAGAAAGCACAAAACAGCATTAGGTCTTACTTTTTTTATAATTGGATTTCTAATTTTTCTTTTCGAACCTTGGTACAGAACTTTGGATTGCAACAACTTACCATTAATAATTTGCAACTATATTTCTAAAGCAAATGGGTCTGTTTTTACCATAATTCCATGGTTTGGCTATGTGGCTTTTGGAAGCTGTATTGCCATAATTTTTAATGCTTTTGAAAACAAGAAAAACTTTAAACTTGTTATGTTAATATTATTTGGAGTTCTTGGGGTTTGCACTATTTATTTATCGTCTCCAGTTTTAAGATTTTTAACCAAGATTACAGATATTTCGATTTTTATGGAAAGTGCTAATTACAATTATCTATTTTCACGACTTGGAAATGTATTGGTATTATTTTTTATTTTTTACGGTTTAGAAAATTACTTAAGGCAATCTTTAATCACCAAAATTGGGCAAAAAACATTATCCATTTACATCATTCATTTTGTAATAATTTATGGCAGTTATACAGGTTTAGGTTTAAAGAAATTTATTTATAAAACTTTAAATCCAACAGAAGCTATTATAGGTGCTATCTTTTTTATAGTAACCGTTTGTATTATTTCTTTTTATTACGCAAAAACCAACGGTTTTATTTATACGTATGTTAGAAAAGCAATTGGTTGGGTAAAAAAATAAGCATGATACTTTTGTTGTTTTAGTTTGTCTTAAGTTGATGCGTAAAAACTTTAACGATTAGTTAAACTAATAAATTTTAGCATAAATACTACTAAAGAGATTATTGTAAACTAAGTTGACATTTAAAGCTTAACTGATCCTAATTTTTAATAAAGAATAACAAGGCTTAAAAATTCTCTAAAATTATTATTTAGAGTTATAATAATTTCTCAATTTATACAAACATAATCTTTTACAAAAAAAGATAAACAGATAAAATAAAAAAGCAACCTTAATAAAGGTTGCTTTTTTTGTATAGAATAAATACTTAGCTTACATTTTAAACAAAGGCAAATCCTTCATTAAGTCGTTAACTTTAACTTTAACAGCTTCTAAAGTCTCGTCATCTTCAAAATTAACAAGAACTGTATCAATTAAATCTACTACAGTTTCCATATCGGCTTCTTTTAAACCTCTTGTTGTTACTGCTGCAGATCCAATTCTAATTCCAGATGTTACAAATGGGCTTTTATCATCAAAAGGCACCATATTTTTATTTACAGTAATATCTGCTTTTACTAGAGCGTTTTCGGCTTCTTTTCCAGAAATGTTTTTATTACGTAAGTCAATTAACATCATATGGTTATCTGTACCGTTAGAAATTAACTTATAACCACGTTTTACAAAAGCTTCTGCTAATGCGCTAGCGTTCTTTTTAACTTGTAACATATAAAGTAAGAAATCGTCTGTTAAAGCTTCACCAAAAGCAATAGCTTTAGCTGCAATAATGTGCTCTAATGGACCACCTTGATTTCCAGGAAAAACAGCAGAATCCAATAAAGAAGACATTTTGCGTAAGTTTCCGTTTTTTAGTTTTAGTCCAAAAGGATTATCAAAATCTTTACCCATTAAAATCATTCCACCTCTAGGTCCACGTAATGTTTTGTGTGTTGTTGTAGTCACAATATGACAATGTGGAATTGGATCGTTAAGAATTCCTTTAGCAATCATTCCAGAAGGATGAGAAACATCTGCTAAAAGAATAGCACCAACACTATCTGCAATTACTCTAAAACGAGCAAAATCTATATCTCTAGAGTAAGCCGATGCACCAGCAATTATTAATTTAGGCTGCTCTTTTATTGCAATCTCTTGTATTTTATCGTAGTTTAATAAACCTGTTGCTTCTTCAACACCATAAAAAGATGGATTGTATAAACGTCCAGAAAAATTAACTGGCGATCCATGTGTTAAATGTCCACCATGTGATAAATCGAATCCTAAAATCTTATCTCCTGGTTTAATACATGCATGAAAAACCGCTGTATTTGCTTGACTTCCAGAATGTGGTTGTACGTTAGCATAAACAGCACCAAACAAAGTTTTAGCACGATCTATTGCTATTTGCTCTACTTCATCTACCACTTCGCAACCACCATAATAGCGTTTACCAGGATAACCTTCGGCATATTTATTTGTTAGTACAGAACCTGCAGCTTCCATTACTTGGTCGCTTACAAAATTTTCTGAAGCAATTAATTCTAGTCCTTGTAATTGACGCTCTTTTTCAGCTTCAATTAATTCAAATATTTGTTCGTCGCGTTGCATAACAATAGATTATTTATAATAAGTAACAAAAATAAGAAATAGAAAAGTTTTATTGTTCAATAAAAATGAATTCTTTAAAAAACACGTCAATTTTACGAAATCTAAAATTTTAACGCATATTTAAAACAGAATATTAGTATTAAAATCAAAAATTATGTAGGTTTGATAGATAATTGAGAATCATACAAAAAAGTAAATCCATGCCAATTACAGCAAACAATCCAGACAGAAAATCGTGGCTACACGTCGATAAAAATTCAGATTTCCCTATTCAAAATATTCCTTTTGGAGTTTTTCTTACTAGAGACGATATTATTACAATTGGAACTAGAATAGGCGATACAGCAATAGACTTAGGAGCTTTACACCAATTAGGATATTTTAAAGATATTCCTTTAACAGACGATATTTTTTTACAAGATACTTTAAATGATTTTATTGCAGATGGCCGAAAAACATGGCGTGCAGTAAGAAACAAGATTGCTGAAATATTTGATGCAGAAAACAATACATTAAAAGACAATTTAAAACATAAAGAAGTTGTTCTATTTCGTTTAGACGAGATTGAAATGCAATTACCTGTTCAAATTGGAGATTACACAGACTTTTACTCAAGCATAGAACACGCTACAAATGTAGGAACAATGTTTAGAGATCCAGATAATGCACTATTACCAAACTGGTTGCATATTCCTGTAGGCTATCATGGTAGAAGTAGTTCTATTGTGCCTTCTGGAATTCCGGTACATAGACCAAAAGGTCAAACTTTACCAGCTGGAGCTACAGAACCTGTTTTTGGGCCTAGCCGCTTAGTTGATTTTGAACTAGAAATGGCTTTTATTACCACAGATGCTAACGATTTGGGCGAACCAATTCCTGTAGATGAAGCTGAAGAATACATTTTTGGAATGGTATTATTTAACGATTGGTCTGCTAGAGATATGCAAAAATGGGAATATGTGCCATTAGGACCATTCTTAGCCAAAAGTTTTGCATCGTCTGTAAGTCCTTGGATTGTTACTTTAGATGCTTTACAACCTTATAAAGTAAAAGGTCCAAAACCTTTAAAGAAGCAGTTACCTTACTTACAACAAACTGGTGAAAAAAGTTACAATATTAATTTAGAAGTAGCTATTCAACCAGAAAAACATAAAGAAACTGTAGTGTCTCGCTCTAATTTTAAGCATATGTATTGGAGTATGTCTCAACAATTGGCACATCACACTTCAAATGGTTGTCCTGTAAATTCTGGAGATTTAATGGGAAGTGGAACTATTTCTGGTCCTACACCAGATTCTTACGGTTCTATGTTAGAATTATCTTGGAGAGGCGAAAAACCTGTTAAGTTAGATGATGGAACCGAACGTAAGTTTATTAACGATAACGATACAGTTATTATGCGTGGTTATTGTGAAAATAACGGAACACGAATTGGTTTTGGAGAAGTTAGCACAAAACTTCTACCAGTTTTTGAACCAAAGAAAAAATAAATAAAATCTCTTTTTTATATCATAACCCTTAATTTTATTAAGGGTTATTTTATTTAAATCTAAATATTGTATCTTATGTTTAAATACTTAAATTTTGTTTTACTTTTTGTGTTTTCCTTAGCTTTTTCTCAAACAACTAAGTTAGAAAACAGTCTTATTACAAGTGAGTTATTTAATGAGTTTCATGTCGAAAAATTCTTTTTAGACACTGATAAAAATCAATATTTCCCTGGAGAAACTGTTTGGTTTAAAGTTTATATCTTAGAAGAAAGCACACTTAAACTAAACACATTAACAGAAAAAACACAAATTAGTCTTTATAAGAATAAAGAACTTATAGAAACACAAGCCTTATTAATTAATAATGGTATTAGTTTTGGTAAATTCCAATTAAATAAAGACTTAAAACCTGGTCAATATTACTTTCAATTAAACACAAATTATAATAGTAATTTTAATGCACCTATTAATTTTGCTATAGACGTTATTTCAACCTCTAAAAATGACGCTACAAGTATTAAAAAACAAGAAATTATAGAAAAAACAACCTCTGCAAACACACCAATTCTAAATTTTCATCCGGAAAGTAATACACTATTAAATGCTGTACACAACAAAGTAATTATTAGCACTAATTTGCCAAAAAACACTTTAGTTGAAATTATTGACACTAAAAACAATAAAAAAATAGCAACATTAAATATCGATAAAGACCATAATACCATTGCGTTCTTTAAAAATCAATCTACTTATAAAGCTTCTGTAAATTTCAATACTAAAACCTACGATTTTAATTTTCCTGTAGCTCAAAATAAAGGGTTTACTATTTTTAAAAATAGAATTGCAAAAAACGCTCCTAATAAAACATTTATATTAAAAACTAATCAAGCCACATTAAAAGATTATTTAGGCAAAACTATTTTTGTAGCATTACACAAAAAAGGAACTTTAAAATATTTTGCCAAAATTACCTTAAACAGCAACAAATTAGAATACTTATTATCCTTTAGTAATAACGATTTATTTAATGGCATAAACACTATTAGCATTTTAAATGAAGAAAAAGAACAGTTAGTAGATCATTATTTTTTTAATGAGCAAAATGTAAAAATTGAAGCCGAATTTAATACTATTTCTAAAGATTCTATCCAAGTTAGCCTAAAGAGCAAACAAATTAAAAACATGGCAAACCTTAGTATTGCTGTACATTCTAAAGACTTTAACCAAAGTAAGCCCAACATAAAATCTACAGTATATCTAAACAATATGTTTTTAGCACAAACGCTAAACAAATACGAATTAGAAAGCGATTTTATTAACAATTACCTTCAAATTATAGCCTCTAAAACCAAAGCGTTTCCTTACCAAAATGTACAAAACAAGGACTATATATTTACAAGAGAAAAAGGCTTTAAAATTAACGGAAGCATAAATAGTATTATAAAGAATATAGAAGATTGTAAGGTGATGCTAAAATCTAACGAAAATAGTATTCTTTTAGTTGAAGATTTAAAACCTGATAAGACGTTTAGTTTTAGCAATATTTATTTACAAAAAAACTCTAATTACGAGTTAGCACTTTTAGATAAAAAAGGCAGAATTATAGATGCTAATTTTTATGTCTACAATCAGCATTCGGAGTTTTCAAATAAGTCTAATATTAATGTAAAACCTTTGGAATTTTCAAAATTTGAGATCTTAAACAAAAAGCCTAAAAACACACAATATATTTACTTCCCAGAAGCAGAGGAATTAGAAGAAGTAAATATAAATTACGAAAAAGAATCCGAAGTAAAATTAAAAAAAGCCCTAAGAGACAATGGTATAATTGGCTCTGCATTTTCAACAGTTTACACAGTTCAAAATGGTGGATTTACAACTGGAAACATTATACAATATTTGCAAACACTTAGAGGTTTTAGTGTAAAATACAACACGCTAAACCAACCTTATTTAAATAACAATAGACCTAGCGCATCTTTTACAGATCTTGGAGATAGACCTATAGCTATTATTATGGATGGTATGCTTTTAGGAAACGATTTATCTCAAATTAATTTTATGTTAGCTTCAGAATTTGAATATGTTATATTTAATGCAAATGGAGCTGGATTTGGACCGTTATATCCTAATGGTGTTTTAAATTTAATAACCTTTAAAGGTATGGATGGCCAACCGCTTCCAAATAGAACTCCAAACATTAAAAGTTTTGTTGCAGATTTTGGGTTTTCAAAAAACTACAAAAGATTCGAAGCTAGCTTAATCACTTATGGAACACAAACCTTATCTAACACGTTTAAAACCATAGACTGGCATCCAAATATTAGCTTGTTTAAAGATAAAACAACACGTTTTAATATAAGAACAGAAGGTTTAAAAGATTTAAAATTAACAATTAATGGTGTTACAGCTTCTGGTCAACTAATTTATACCATCGTAAAAAATTAATAGCAATTATTTATTTTTGGCATTAAGATTGTCTATTATAAATTTAAACTTATCATCATGAAAAAATTTTCACTTTTAATAGTTACAGTTTTAATTATATCTTGTTCTTCATCTAGGCAAATTGAAAAGCAATTAAGCTACGGAAATTATGATAAAGCTATAAACGATGCTTTACGCAAATTAAGCACTAATAAAGAACGTAAAAGTAAACAAGACTATATTGGTTTATTAAAACGTGCCTATAATAAAGCTGCCGATAGAGATTTAAACGATATAAATTATCTAAAAAAGGATAATAATCCTGAAAAACACGAGCAGATTTATAATAAATACATCAACTTAAGAAACCGACAAGAACGCGTAAAGCCTGTTTTACCACTATACTTAAACGGAAAAGAAGTTGGTCTTAAATTTACTAATTACAGCTCTGAGATTGTTAATTATAAAAACAAAACTTCAGATTATTTGTACAAAAAAGCTTCGGCTTTACTTAACAGTAGCAACAAATTTGACATCCGTAAATCTTATGAAGATTTTCTGTACATAGAAAAAATCAATCCTAATTTTAGAGATGTTGGTATTAAAACAAACCAAGCTTTAAGTAAAGGTCGTGATTATGTATCTTTAAATTTAAAAAACGAAACACGCCAAATAATCCCAAAACGTTTAGAGCAAGACTTACTAAATATAAGTACTTATGGTTTAGACAATTTATGGACGGTTTACCATAACAACAAACAACCAAATGTAGATTACGATTTTAATATGTCGTTAATTTTTAAGGATATTATTATTTCGCCAGAACAAATAAAAGAACGCGAAATTATAAAAGAAACCATAGTAAAAGATGGCTGGAAATATGTTTTAGATGCTAATGGAAACGTAAAAAAAGATTCTTTAGGAAACGATATTAAAGAAGATAAGTTTTCTAAAGTACGTTGCGAATATTTTGAGACACGCCAATTTAAAACGTCTAGTGTTTTAGCTTCCGCTGAATTTACAAACGTAAAAACAAAGCAATTATTAGATCGT
>CALJFB010000026.1 GCA_938073895.1 uncultured Flavobacteriaceae bacterium | reverse complement strand
ACTTACTATAACTGCTCCTGTTATTGGAAGCGATTGCATAATACTTAAATGAATATCTCCTGTTCCTGGTGGTAGATCTAATAATAGGAAATCTATGTCTCCCCATGCTGCATCAAAAATCATTTGATTTAATGCTTTTGCGGCCATTGGTCCACGCCAAACTACAGCTTGGTCTGGTTTTGTAAAGAATCCTATAGATAATATTTTTACGCCATAGTTTTCTACGGGTTTCATTTTAGATGTTCCATCTACGGTTACAGAAAGTGGCTTCTCTAATTCCACATCGAACATTATTGGCATTGATGGTCCGTAAATATCGGCATCTAAAATTCCAACTTTAAAGCCCATTTTAGATAATGTTACTGCTAAATTTGCGGTAACTGTAGATTTTCCAACACCACCTTTTCCAGAGGCTACTGCTATAATATTTTTTAATCCTGGAACTGTTTTTCCTTTAATTTCTGTAGGTGCTTTTTCTGGCGCTTCTACTTTTATGTTTACCTTGGTTTTAGCGTTTGCTTCAACGTGTTCTTTAATAACTTTTATTATTTCTACCTCTGTTTTTTTGCGCGCCTGTAATGCTGGGTTTTTTATAGTTATGTCTACAATTACCTCATCTGCAAAAGTTACTACATTTTTTACAGCACCGCTTTCTACCATATTTTGTCCTTCGCCAGGAACGGTTATAGTTGATAAGGCTTTTAAAACGTCTTCTTTTAGTATTTTCATTATAAAATGAATTTGTATTTATATAGTGATTAAAACTACTTTAATTTAGATTTATTCTAAGTACAAATATACGATATATCTCTTGAAGAATAAATCGTTTTATTGAAGATTTTCTATAATGAAATAAGGTTTATTTATAGTAAGATATTGCTGTTGAATTTATTCCGAAAGCTCCAAATATGGGTCCCAAAAAACCAATTCTAAATCTTGAATTTGATTTTCTATAATTACAACACCCTCGCTTTCTAAAAGTTGCTGCATTAAGTTAGTACCTTGAAAATGATGCTTCCCTGTTAACAATCCTTTTCTGTTTACTACACGATGTGCTGGCACATTTTTATTATGAGAATTATTCATAGCATAACCAACAATTCTTGCACTACGTTTTGCGCCCAGGTAATTGGCTATAGCGCCATAACTGGTTACCTTTCCAAATGGAATTTTACGAGCTACCTGATAAATTTTATCGTAAAAATGAAGCGTTTCGGGTTTCATTATATGTCACGAATTATATTAATTAATGTTATTAAAGCAATAAGTCCTGTTACTAAACCAATAAGTTTACTCATGTTTTTTTGAGATTTTAGCTTATTACTTTTTATTTTCTCGAAAAAAAATACATAAACATAAAAGACTACAAAACTTCCTGTTACTGCGCCTGCTATATAGGTGTAAATATTTATTATTTCGAAACTAAACCAACCTAAAGAAGCTATAGTTATTACCATATAAGCTTGATAAGGTATTGGAAATACGTTTAATGCAGACAAAAGCATGCCAAATAAAAAACGACTTTTCTTATTTCTAGGTTCACGATCTTTTTTTGGTTTATTAGATGTCTTTTTTGCTAACATTAAGAAATAGATCGTAATTAAAACAAATATTACAAAAGCAACGCGTTTTAAAATACTAATAACTTCTGGATGATTAGATAAATATCCTGCAAATAACGCCGCTAGAAATGTTTGTATTGCAATTACAAAGCAAGCGCCTGCAGAAAACACCAAACCTCTAACATGACCGTCTTTTAAACTTATTTTAGCAGCAGTTATGTTTAATAATCCCGGAGGAATTACGCCAACAAGTGCTATTAAAAATCCTAGTAAAAAGATAATGGTAATCTCCAATTTATTTTATTTTAAACTTTATAAATGTAATTGCTTTATCCTCTGCTAAATACTGACTTTCGTAATAGGTTTGGATTTGCAAAACCTCTTCTGGAGCGCCTTCTTGTCTGTATATATCATGATTGGCATACAAAACTTCGTGTCCAGAACCATGTAATAAACCTAAGGTGTAACCGTGCATAAATTCGCTATCAGTTTTTAAGTTTACAGTACCATTTTCTTTTAAAATGGTTTTATAGCGTGCTAAAAACGCTTCGTTTGTCATTCTATGCTTAGTACGCTTATATTTTATTTGCGGATCTGGAAATGTAATCCAAATTTCATCGACTTCATTTTCGGCAAAAACCTGATCTATTAATTCTATTTGAGCACGTAAAAAGGCTACATTTTCCATTTTTTTAGTGTCGACTTCTTTGGCTCCAAAAAAGAAACGTGCACCTTTTAGATCTATTCCTATAAAGTTTTTATTTGGAAACTTTTTACCTAAAGCTACAGAATATTCGCCTTTACCGCAACCTAATTCTAAAACTAATGGGTTATCGTTTTTAAAAAACGTTTTATTCCAATTGCCTTTCATTTTATATGCTCCACTTACAATCTCTTCGCGAGTTGGCTGGAATACATGAGGAAAAGTTGCGTTTTCGTTAAATCTTTTTTGTTTGTTTTTACTTCCCACGAGAGTTTATTTTAAGCGTCAAAAGTAAAAATTTTAATTCACACTAAATTGTTTACACTCAACTTTTACTAAAGTAATAAAAAAGAGGTTGTGTTTTAATTAGGTTCTTAATATAATAATGAGTTATACTATTTTTTCAGAAACAATATATAGCATATGTAGGCTTAGGTTTTATAGTAGAGCTTTTTGGAAAGTGACTTATATCAAAATGCGAGACAAACCATAAAGCCATTAATTTAAAAAAACAAAATCTTATCTCTTTTATAATTAGGTTTATTTGTAGATACTAAAACGATTAATCCATTATTAGGTTTATTTGTAGATACTAAAACGATTAATCCATTATAAAGAATTTAAAAGCGTTGCTTTTAAAGAGCTAGCCCGATGTTTTATTCTGAGGATTTGAGTAATGTAAAAGAAAACTCGCTACCAACGCCAAACTCACTTTCTACATAGATTTTCTCGTCATGAGCTTCTATAATGTGTTTCACAATAGCTAACCCTAAACCTGATCCGCCTTCTTTTCTAGAGCCACTTTTATTAACTCTGTAAAAACGCTCAAATAATCTTGGGATATTTATTTTTTCTATGCCTTCGCCATTATCTGTAATACGAACTATAATTTTATTTTTAATTAGTTGCTCTATACTGACTTCTACTGTGCCGTTTTCTCGACCATACTTAATGGCATTTACAATTAAATTAACTAAAACCTGTTGCACACGTTCTTTATCTGCAATAACAAAAACTGGCTTGGGGTAATCTACATCAAATATTAATGCAATTTTTTTCTTGACCGCTTTTAACTCTAATAAATCAAAAACAGATTGGACTAATTCTATAATATTAAATTCTTCGTTATTTAAAACTAGATTACCAACTTCTAACCTGGTAATTAAATCTAAATCATTAACAATATAAACAAGTCTTTCTACACCAATACTTGCACGCTCTAAGTATTTTTGTGTAATTTCTTTATTAGAAGATGCACCATCTAATAAGGTTTCTATATAACCTTGAACAGTAAATAATGGCGTTTTTAGTTCATGAGATATGTTTCCCATAAATTCTTTACGATACATTTCTCTACCTTTAAGAGATTCAATTTCTATTTTTTTATCTCTAGCATATTTATCAATTTCTCGAGTTAATGTTGCCATGTCTGTAGTAACACGTTTCTCGTTAAACTCCACAGATTCTAAAAGAGTTAAGTCTTCGTATATTTTATTAACTCGCTTGTAAATAAATGTTTGAACTCTTTTCTGAATTATAAAAAAACTGACCAAAAAAACGAGTACTAAAAACAAAACACTGTGCCAATAACTTTGATTATTTTCAAAAAGATACACACAAAAAAATAACGTTAATACAAAAGCTATTATTAATGAAGTCTGTAATGCAAAGGCGTATGTTTTTTTTGACTTCATAAAATTACCCTGAAAATTTATAGCCAACACCTTTTACAGTTTTAAAAGAATTGTCTCCAATTTTCTCTCTTAACTTTCTTATATGTACATCAATTGTTCTTCCTCCAACAACCACTTCGCTTCCCCAAACTTTATCTAAAATAACGTCTCTTTTAAATACTTTTCCTGGTTGAGAAGTTAATAGTGCTAAAAGCTCAAACTCCTTTCTAGGTAAGATTATTTCTTTATTATTTAATAAGACTTTATATTCATCTCTATTAATAGTTAAACCACCAATTTTTACAATTTCTATTGCCTCAAAGTTTTCTGTATTTAATCGTCTTAATAAAGATTTTACCTTGCTAACTAACACTTTTGGCTTAATTGGCTTTGCTATATAATCGTCTGCACCAGCTTCAAAACCGGCAAGCTGAGAATAATCTTCACCTCTAGCGGTTAAGAAGGTAATAATTGTAGAGCTTAAACCTGGAATTCTCCTAATATTCTCACAGGTTTCAATACCATCCATTTCAGGCATCATTACATCTAAAATAATTAAATGAGGCTTATGTTTTTTTGCTTTTTTAATGGCTTCAATACCATTTTCTGCTTTTAAAACTTGATAACCTTCATTAGATAAATTAAACCCAACAATTTCAAGAATATCTGGCTCATCATCTACTAATAAAATTTTAATGTCTTTTGAGTTCATTTATAAATTAGTTGAATGGTAAATATAAAACTTAAATACTTAATATAGATTATTTTAAAATTGATAACCATTTATTAACATAAGAAAAAAAATGTTGTTTATAGGTATTACTAGCATTAATCTATTCAACCAACTACACAAAATCCCTTTTTAATGTTATTTTATCGTAAAGTCTTCTTTTAATGAATAAATCTCTATTAATCGTGCTGAATTTTTAATACTTTTGCAACTAAATTAATATTTACGTTATGAAAAAAATTTACTTATTTTTATTTTTAATTGCATTTGGCTATGGTGCTAATGCTCAAGAACTTCTGCTAAATGGTGGATTTGAAAGTTGGACTGCTGGAGAGCCAGATTCATGGACTAAAGTTGAAAACACAACCGAGGAAACTGTTGAATTTAGAACTGGTAACAGCTCTGCAAAACATACTGCTAGTGGAACTAAAGATTTAGGACAAACTATTACAGGTATTGTTGGCGGAAATAGCTACACATTAAGTCTTTGGTATAAAGTAGACGCAAATTCAAATGATGGTTCAGATGCAAGAATTTGGAGTAATTGGAAAAATGGAACGTCAAATTTAACCGATAACGAAGACGAACTTAAAGGACCAAATAATGCTTATTTTGATAATAATGGTTTTGTGTGGACTAATTATACCGTTACATTAACTGCCCCTGCTGCTGCAGATGGTTTTTACTTTGAAGTTAGAACATATGGAAATGCCGTTGTATACTGGGACGATTTATCATTTTTTGCAAATGGATCGAGTACTACTCCAACGCTATCTATAACAGCTCCAACGAATGGTGCAACACTTAATTCTCAGGATGTTGATGTTACTTTCGAGATTTTAAATTTTAATGTAGCCAATGGATCTGGAGACGGACACATTGTGTATAACGTAGATGGTGGAACTAATATAGACAAATTTGACACTACAGACATAGCTTTAACAGGTTTAGCTTTTGGTGATCATACAGTAAATATTGAATTAGTAGACAATTCTGGAGCTTCTTTAGCAACGCCAGTATCATCTGATGTATCTTTTACAATTTCTCAAATACAAACATTACCTTACACAGAAAGCTTTGATTATACAGCTGCAGAAACATTAACAGAACAAGATGCATGGACTTCTTTATTTTCTGGAGATGATGTTTTAATAGCTTCAGGAAACTTAAACTACTCAAGCTTAAGTGGTTTTGGTAATTCAATTTCTTTTGATGGAGGCGGTGCTGACCCTGTTGTAGATTTTACTCCAACAAATTCTGGAAAAATCTATTCTTCATTTATGTTAAAAATAGATGCATTAGATGCTGCTGCAACTAATGGATATTTTGGTATTTTAAGGAATGATAATGGCGGTTATGAATCTAGATTATGGATATCTCCTCTAAGTGCTACAACTTACTCTGTAGGTATTAGTAATGGTGGAAGTTTAACAGAAATATCTTCAGACGTACATAACATTGGTGATACTGTTTTCATTGTTTTTAATTATGATATAGATAACGATACGGTTAGTGTATGGACAAATCCAGGTTTAGGTGTTGCAGAACCAACTGCAAGTGCAACCGAAGCTTCTTTAACTAGCGGAAATACATTTACACAATTCTTATTAAGACAGGATTCTGCTACAGAAACACCTACATTAATAATGGATGAATTAAGAATTGGAACAACTTGGGCAGATGTAACTCCTGGAACATTATCTAATTCGGTTTTTAATACTGTAGAAAAATTTAAAATCTACCCAAATCCAACAAACTCAGGATTGGTTACCATTCAATCTACATCTACAGAAGCAATAAATGTAACTGTTTTTGATATTCTTGGTAAACAAATATCAAGTAACAAAGTATTAAATAATAAATTAGACGTTAGCAATTTAAATGCTGGTGTTTACTTATTAAATATTACACAAAACAACTTAACTACAACTAAAAAGTTAGTCGTTAAATAAATCTAATAATAGGTTTGTCGTGAGTAGCGGCAATAGATTATTAATTAGTATCATAAAAGCTAAACAACCTAAAGTTGTTTAGCTTTTTTTTTATGGCCTTATATTATCTAAATGTTATGCCATTAAAGCATTACTTAACCGTTTCATAAAAGACACTTATCATCTTGTTAACTTTTGTTTTAAATAACCAACGTTATTTTGCAATGTACAAACAAAACAAGAAATGAAACACGTTACATTTATTTTTACTTTATTAATCTCTGCAGTATCTTTTAGTCAATCAGGATCTATAAAAGGTATAGTTACAGATAAAGATTTTAACAATGAACCTTTACCTTTTGCCAATGTATTAGTTAAGGGAACCGTAAAAGGAACGTCTACAGATATAGATGGGAATTATATCTTAGAAAACTTAGAGCCAGGAGACATTGAAATTGAATATAGTTTTATAGGTTACGAAACACAAATTAAAACACTTACAATAGAGGCTAATAAAGAAATAAACGTAACCATTTCTTTAGGTCCTAGCGCAGCAGCTTTAGACGAAGTTATAATTAGAACATCAACTTCTAGAGAAACAGAAGCCGCACTATTAACAGAACAAAAAAAAGCGGTAGAAATTAAACAAATAATTGGCGCCGAAGAATTATCTAGAAAAGGTGTTAGCAATGCGGCTGGTGCAGTAGCTAAAATTTCTGGAGTTTCTAAACAAGAAGGTTCTAGCAATGTATATGTTAGAGGTTTAGGCGATAGATATTTAAACACCACCATGAATGGCTTGTCTTTACCATCTAATAGTGTTAGTAAAAAGAATATTGATTTAGATTTATTCGCTTCAGAGATTATTCAAAATGTAGCTATAAGTAAAGCCTATTCTTCTAAATTTTATGGTGATTTCTCTGCTGGAAATGTAGATATATCATCTAAAGAACATAAAGGAAAAACATACCTGGAAGCTTTTTCTGGATCAGGATTTAATACTAATGCCATAGATAAAAATTTTGTAAGAAGCGAAGGAACAGGTTTTTTTGGCTACTATGGTAGATATAACCATAATCCATTTGCAGTAATACTATCTCACGGAATCGATCCAGAACAAGTTAATACTCCAATTAACGTAAATTATGGTTTGTCTTTTGGAAAAAATTTCAAATTCAAAAATGGTTCTAAATTAAGTGTTTT
>CALJFB010000025.1 GCA_938073895.1 uncultured Flavobacteriaceae bacterium | reverse complement strand
AGCAAAAAATACTATCCCAAATAACAAACCTGCATCTACAAGTTCTAAGTACAATTTTATATATAAAACAATTACCTTAGCAACTTAAAGAAAAAAGCTTGTGAAAGACATTTTATTAATAACGCCACCATTTACGCAACTAAACACGCCATATCCGGCAACTGCTTATATAAAAGGTTTTTTTAACACCAAGAAAATTAGTGCTTTTCAGTGTGATTTAGGTATAGAAGTTATTTTAGAATTATTTACAGAACAAACGTTTTCAGAATTATTTAATCTTGCGTTTAAAAACAACACAATAGTTTCAGAAAATTGCCAAAGAATTTATACGTTACGCCAAGATTATTTAAAACCATTAAATAACGTTATTGCTTTTTTACAAGGTAAACAACCAACTTTTGCACGTTTATTAGCAACAGATAATTATTTACCACAAGCATCCAGATTCGATCAGTTAGACGATATGGAATGGGCTTTTGGATCTATGGGTTTACAAGATAAAGCCAAGCACTTTGCAACGTTATATTTAGAAGACTTATCGGATTTTATTGTAGAATGTATAGATCCAAATTTTGGGTTTTCGCGCTATGCAGAACGTTTAGGTCAAAGTGCCAATAATTTTGATGAGTTACATGCAGAACTTCAACAAGAAACCACTTACATAGATAATAGTACGCTTAAACTTTTAGATCAAAAATTAAAATTAGTACAACCTAAATTAGTTTGTATTTCTGTTCCATTTCCTGGTAATTTATACAGTGCTTTTAGATGTGCACAATTTATTAAAACTAATTATCCAAACATTAAAACATCTCTTGGTGGCGGTTTTCCAAACACAGAATTACGCCAACTAACAGATACACGCGTTTTTGGATTCTTTGATTTTATAACTTTAGACGATGGCGAATTGCCTTTAGAGCTACTTCATAATTTTATAACTTCAACAGAAAAAGAAAGTTCTAATTTTGAATTTAAACGCACTTTTATATTAGAAGATAATCTTGTAGTTTATAAAAATAATACCGCAAAACCAGACTATAAACAAGCTTTTGTTGGTACGCCAGATTATTCGGATTTACAATTAGACAATTATATTTCTGTTATAGAAATTGCCAATCCAATGCACAGTTTATGGAGCGATGGCAGATGGAACAAACTAACAATGGCGCACGGTTGCTATTGGGGAAAATGCACATTTTGCGATATTTCTTTAGATTACATTAAAATTTACGAACCTGTTGCTGCTAAATTATTGGTAGATAGAATGGAGCAACTTATTGCCCAAACTGGCGAAAACGGATTTCATTTTGTAGACGAAGCTGCACCGCCAGCTTTAATGAAAGCTTTAGCGTTAGAAATTATAAAAAGAGGTTTAACTGTTACGTGGTGGACTAACATTAGATTCGAAAAAAACTTTACAAAAGACTTGTGTTTACTCCTAAAAACATCTGGCTGTATAGCCGTTTCTGGAGGTTTAGAAGTGGCATCGGATAGATTATTAAAACTTATAGACAAAGGTGTAACTGTTGCGCAAGTAGCAAAAGTAACAAGACATTTAACCGAAGCCAATATTATGGTGCACTCTTATTTAATGTACGGTTATCCAACACAAACCGAGCAGGAAACTGTAGATAGTTTGGAAATGGTACGTCAGTTATTTGAACTTGGTATTATACAATCTGGATTTTGGCACCAATTTGCTTTAACAGCTCATAGTCCTATTGGAAAAAATCCCGAAGCTTACAATATTACACCACATTATAACACCATTACTTTTGCAAATAACGATGTGGATTTTACAGATAATACAGGAATTGACCATAGTAAATTTAGCTTCGGATTAAAAAAATCGTTATTTAACTTTATGCACGGAATTGGTTTTGATATAGACCTACAAGATTGGTTTGATTTTGAAATTCCATCAACTACAATTCAGCCTTATTATATAGAAGATTGCCTTACCGAAGCACAGAATTTTAGCACTAAACCAAATGCTAAAATTGTTTGGCTAGGTCACGAACCTTTAGTTGAAGCATTTTCTAAAACTAAAAAAGGACACACTTTTCATCAATTAAAATTAACATTTCACGATAAAACCGAAACACTTCAAATTAACTTAAATAAAGATGAAGGCAATTGGTTACTAAATAAATTACCAGAATTACAACCAACAAACTCTAATGCTGTAACTTTTGGAAAGCTTAAAACAGATTTTGAAATTGATTTTGAAAATTTCGAATTATTCTGGTTTTCTAAACCACTATTAGAGTTACAAGATTTTGGATTGTTATCGGTTTAAATTAATAATAGCATTGTACTTTTACAAAACCTTTAGCGTATAGAAACAGGTTATGCAATATATAAATCATTTAATACAAGTATTTGGTGGAAAATTTACCACACTAAACCTATTTCTATTATTAGTATTTGGTTTTATAGTATGTTCTTTTGTAAAAAACTCAAAAATTAGAGCTTTTACAAGTGCTATTCTTGCAGTATTTGTTACGCTTCAATTATGCGCTTTATATTTTGTTAAAACGTTTATAAGTTACGCTTTTATTATTCATTTTAACACTAGAGATATTATAAGCATGCTAGGCTTATTTTGGTTGCATTTAATATTACTAATTGTATTTGCATTAGTTATAACCTTTAGCTACTATAAATCTTACACAATTAATAAGACTATAAATTTATTTATAAACTCTAAATTTTCTGTTGCTTACAATAAGGTTTCTTTTATAAATAACAGCTTAAAGTTTATCATCTTATTAGGTTTTATTTTTGTAATGAATAAACCTTACGGACTTATAAATGAAAGTATAAAATTAGTTTCGGTTTTTAATACCAGTTCTCAAGACTTTAATAAACAACTTAAAAAAATTGGAATTAACGATTATGTATTGCCTAAAGACTTAAAGGTTAAAAGTCAGCAGAAAAACATCATTATATTATCTTTAGAATCGTTTGAAAAAGCTTTTTTAAGTGATAAATTAAATCATTTAACACCTTATCTAACTAGTTTAAAAGCAAATCCTAATTGGACGTATTATCCTATGCTACAAAACGAAGGCAGCAAATGGACAAGTGGTTCACTTTACACGTCTTTAACAGGATTACCTGCATTTTTTGGAACTAACCATAATAGTATTTTTCAGTCTGGTTTTCATTCTAATATATCTAGTGTTGGACATATTTTAGATAAAGCAGATTATAAAAAAACGTTTCTAATTACAAATGCAAAATTTTCTGGTACACAAGAGCTTTTATATGCACACAAAATTAATCATATAATAGATAAAGCTGTTTTAAATAATAAATCTCAAGACAAAGATTTATTTGACAAAGCAAAACAAGAAATACTAAAAAACAGCAAAACAAAACAGCCTTTTTTTATGTTTTTATCTACAATGAGCACACATGCGCCAAATGGTGTTTACGATGCGCGTTTTGAAAACAAACTAGAACCACAAAATTCTCCAGTAGAATTTATGGCATCTGCTACAGATTTAATGGTTAACGATTTTATAGGCTATTTAGAAAAAATAGATGTTCTAAAAAACACTATTATTTACATCTATCCAGATCATTTAAAAATGGGAGACGATTTTTTATTTAATGGAACTGGAAATAGAGAATTGTATGTATTAACAAATGCAAAAAAAGAAGATATTAGCTATAATTCCAACCAGTATTTATATCAAATAGATTTACCTAAACTTATTTTAGAAGGTGCAAAAGTTAAGCATAACGCAAAATTTTTAACCGAATATATTAAAGGCGATAAAAATAAATACATAAAAAAAAACATTACAGCATTAACAGAATTAAATATATCTGCGTTTAATAGAACAAATCCTTCGCCATATTTAGTCCCTAAAATATCAAAACAGTTTAACCAATATAAAATAGACACAACACGTTATATAGCTCATGCTGCAGGAGAAATAGATAAGAAAAAATACACAAATTCTTTAGAAGCTTTAAATAAGAGTTACGCAAAAGGCTTTAGATATTTTGAGTTAGATATACAAGAATCTAAAGATGGAAAATATATAGCTTTACATAATTGGAAAGAATGGAAAATGATAACTAATTATAAAGGAAAAACGCCAGTTTTAGAAGCCGAATTCCTAAAACATAAGATTTATTCTAAATACACACCACTAAATATGCAGCTTATAAATCAATGGTTTAGCACTCATAAAGATGCCTATTTAGTTACAGACAAAATTAACAATCCAGAAGGTTTTAGTAAAGCGTTTAATTATAAAAACAGACTTATAATGGAGCTTTTTTCTTGGAATACCGTAAAAAAAGCTACAAAACTAAATATAAAAGGAGCTATGCCTTCTTACAAAGTTATACATCAACTAAAAGAACATGTTGTAGATTCGCTAAAAAAGTATAATATTAAATATGTAGCACTACCAAGAACTGTTTTAGAATCTAAAATAGATTTATTAAAAGACTTACAGAAAAACAATATTAAAGTCTTTTTCTACTATTTAAATTACGAAATAGATAGAGATGAAAATTATGTGGTTAAACACGAAATGGATTACATTTATGGAATCTATGCCGATAAATGGAATTTTGAAAAGGAACAATAAAACATATTATTAAAATCTTCAATAAAATTACATATCCCCAAAATAGCATACCTTTGTCGCAAAGCCAAAAAAATGTCATTTAAAGCCCTAAAATTAAACAGACCAATACTTCGTGCCATTGCCGAAGCTGGATACGATAATCCTACATTAGTTCAGGAAAAAACCATTCCGTTAATTTTAGAGAAACAAGACGTTATTGCTTCGGCACAAACTGGTACCGGTAAAACCGCAGCATTTGCATTACCAATACTTCAGCAGTTATACGACAGACAAGATGCGCCTAAAAAAGGTAAAACAGTAAAAGCTTTAGTAGTAAGTCCTACCAGAGAATTAGCGGTTCAAATAGCCGAAGATTTTGCAAAATATAGCACACATACCAATTTAACGTCTACAGTTGTTTTTGGTGGTACTGCTTTAGAACCTCAAAAGGAAGCATTAAAAGGTGGCGTAGATATTTTAATTGCAACTCCAGGACGACTTTTAGACCTTCATAAACAAGATATTATAAACTTAGACCACATAGAAACTTTAGTTTTAGACGAGGCAGATTTAATGCTGGATATGGGGTTTATAGATGATGTAAAAAAATTAGTACGTTTGTGTCCTAAAACAAAGCAAACCCTACTATTTTCTGCAACAATACCTTATAAGGTAGAGCAATTAGCCCAAGAAATCTTAAAAGAGCCAAAACGTGTAGAAGTTTCGCAAAACTCATCGACTTCAAAAAATGTGAGTCAGCAGTTATATTTTGTTCCTAAACCAGATAAAATAGAGTTGTGTTTACACTTGCTTAGAAACACTATAAAAGGTCATATTATTATATTTAGACGTACTAAATATGGTGTAGACAAACTATACCAATCGTTACTAAAAAATGGCTTTAGTGTAGAAAGTCTTCACGGAGATAGAAGTCAAACCGAAAGACATGAGGCTTTA
This sequence comes from uncultured Flavobacteriaceae bacterium, assembly GCA_938073895.1. Taxonomy (GTDB): domain Bacteria; phylum Bacteroidota; class Bacteroidia; order Flavobacteriales; family Flavobacteriaceae; genus Aurantibacter. The sequence goes on along the minus strand of CALJFB010000025.1, from coordinate 45,208 downwards.
AAAAGTTTTAAAAAGAAAAAGGTAGATATTTTAGTAGCCACAGATGTTGCTGCTCGTGGTTTAGATGTAGATAGCTTAGATGCTGTAATTAACTTTGATTTACCAAATATTCCAGAAACTTACGTGCATAGAATTGGTAGAACTGCTCGAGCCGGACAAATAGGAATAGCATATTCTTTTTGTTCTGCAGACGAGAAAACGTATTTACTGGATATCCAAAAACTAATACATTTACAATTAGATGTGGTAGAAGATCATCCATATCCATTAGATCCAAAAGCTAAAAAAGAAGTTCATACGTCTAATAAAACTGGTAGTAAACACAAAAAAGGAAGAAAAAGCGAAGGTTCTAAAAAGAAGAAAAAACGCTGGTACTAATTTTTATAGTTTGCAGTAATTAATTTTTAGAGGTTACTTCTATTATTGTTATAAAACACTAAATATAAGACTGTTAATTTGCACAATTCTGAAAAGAGTTTATAATCACAACATATTATTGTAAATCTAAACTTCATTTTTTTTTGTAAAAATGAGCGTAACAAAAGAATACGTAAAGATCTTGGAAAGCAAAATAATATTTGAAATTATACAATTTACACAAAATATATCATAAAAGTAGAACATCTTATTTTTGCGTTAACGCGAAAGAAATTTTAAGAAACAGATTATAAAATCTTGTTTTTTTTGTCCATTTTCCATCAAGGAACTGCAAAGCACGTTATAAGAAATACTTTATGCAATGTAATCTAGCGAATAAAAAGAAGACATTAACATAAATACTTAAAACATCAAAAAACAACTCTAAAAAACTTCATTTTTATTATATTTGATTCTATGATAATACGTTTTTTAGTTTTCGGAGTGTTAAGTTTTATATCATTAAAAGTTACAGCTCAAACAAAAATACTAGATAAAGAAACCAATTATCCAGTGCCATTTGCAACAATTTCGTTTGGAAATGGAAACGGACTTTTTGCAGACAATGAAGGTTCTTTTCTATTTACTAAAAAAATGTATAGTGATATAGACACCTTATATATTTCGTCTATTGGATATAAAGATTTCAAAATAGCAGCTAAAAATTTATCTAAAACACTAGTTTTAGAACCATTTGCAGATATGCTTAAAGAAATAACCATTACAGCAAAACCAAAAGGAAAATATAAAAAAGAAAAAATAGATCCTGTATATCATAACGATTATCACAATTGTTGGTTGCCAACCATAGAATCTGAAATTGCTGTGTTTTTTCCAAATAAAGAAAAACTTCCAAAACGCATTACAGAACTATATATTCCAATAAAAACAGAAGCTAAAGATTGGCGCACAAGAAATAGAAAAAACACAAAAAAACGTAAATTCTCAACTCTAATTAGAGTGCAATTTTACGAGAACAATACAGGTTTTCCTGGAGATGTTATAACCTACGAAAACATTATTTTTGTTGCTACAGAAGAAAACGAAGATTTTTACAAATTAAATATTAAAGAAAGTAACATTTACATTCCAAAAAACGGCATATTTATATCAATCCAAATTATGGGTTTTACAGATTCTACAGGAAAATTGCTTCCAAATAAAAAATATAAAGAAGTAAAAACTAGACGTGGCATTGTAAAAGTATCTACCACTTTTAGACCATTATTACCATTTACAAACACCATTAAAGAGAAAAGAACCTTTGTAAAACGCATTTTTATAAACAATGGAAATTGGATCTTATTTGATAAACAAAACATTTCAAATTCTAATCTTTTAACTAAAGGAATGAATAATTATGGTATTGGTTTAAAAACAGAAGTCTATTATCAAAATAAAGACTAATTTTTTTTAAAACTTAGCTTTTCCATATCGTTTATTATTGTATTTTTAAGTTTCAACTTAGCCAATCTTGAAACTTATGACGGATTTACAAATAGAAGAAGAAAATGCTGCTATTACAAATGCTTACAGAGAATTACTACGCGTAAGTTATTTAACCTTATCAGACGACGATAAAAAACTAATTCGTTCTGCCTTTGAAGTTGCTGTAGATGCACACAAAGAACAACGCAGAAAAAGTGGTGAAGCTTATATTTTTCATCCAATTGCTGTAGCAAAAATTGTAGCTCAAGAAATTGGTTTAGATGCCACATCTATTGCTGCGGCATTATTACATGATGTTGTAGAAGATAACGAAGACTACTCGATAAACGATATAGAACAATTGTTTGGCGAAACAGTAGCAAGAATTGTAGATGGATTAACAAAAATATCATCGCTAAAAAAAGATAAAGACGTTAGTTTACAAGCCGAGAATTTCAGAAAAATGCTACTAACATTAAACGATGATGTTAGAGTTATTATTATAAAAATTGCCGACAGATTGCACAATATGCAAACTATGGACTCTATGCGTCCAGATAAGCAAGTTAAAATTGCCAGCGAAACCTTATACATTTATGCACCTTTAGCACATAGAATTGGACTCTACAACATAAAAACACAACTTGAAGACTTAGGTTTAAAATATACAGAGCCAGAAATTTATAACGACATACAAAGTAAACTCCAAGATAGTAAAGAAGAACAAGACGCATATATAAAAGATTTCAATAAAGTTATTCAAACCTCTTTAGATCGAGAAGGCTTAGAATATGCCATAAAAGGACGACCAAAATCTATTTTTTCTATAAAACGAAAAATGGCAAAACAAGGCGTAAGTTTTGAAGAAGTTTACGATAAATTTGCTGTTAGAATTATTTACAAAAGCGACCCTAAAGATGAAAAATTCTTGGCTTGGAAAATATACTCTATTGTAACAGATCATTTTATTCCAAATCCAATAAGATTAAGAGATTGGATAACATCTCCAAAATCTACAGGTTACGAAGCTTTACACATAACCGTTATGGGACCAAAAGGTCGTTGGGTTGAAGTACAAGTGCGAAGCGAAAGAATGAACGAAATTGCAGAAAAAGGCTATGCCGCACATTACAAATATAAAAATCAAGACGATAAAGAAGATAGTTTAGATATGTGGGTTAGTCGCTTACAAGAAGCACTAGAAAATCACTCAACAAACGCAGTAGATTTTGTAGAGCAGTTTAAACTTAATTTATATTCTAAAGAAATTTTTGTTTTTACACCACAAGGCGATTTAAAGTCCTTACCAAAAGGTGCAACACCACTAGATTTTTCGTTTAGTATTCATACACAAATTGGTATGAAAACGCGTGGTGCTAAAGTTAATGGTAAATTGGTACCATTAAGCACAGAACTTAAAAGTGGAGATCAAGTAGAAATTATAACATCCGAAAACTCTAAACCAAATCCTAACTGGTTAAATTACGTTTCTACCTCTAGAGCAAAAAGTAAAATTAAATCGCTTTTAAAAGAAGAAAAGAAAGGAATTGCAGAAGATGGAAAAGAAATTCTGCGAAGAAAATTAAAGCAATTAAAAATTACCATAAACGAAAAGTCTATTAACGAAATGGTAATTCACTTTAAACTAAAAACTAGTTTAGACTTATTTTATAGAGTTGGAATTGGAACTATAGATAGTCCAGCAATTAAAGGCTATGCGGCTTCTAGAAGTAATGCTTTAATGAGCTACTTAAAAAGTAAAATCTCTAGAAAATCTCCAGCTAAAAATGAAGATATTAACAAAGACGAAGTTACAGATAGTTACGATTTATTAGTTTTTGGAAAAGAAGAAGAACGTCTAGATTACAAATTATCTACCTGCTGTACTCCTATTCCTGGAGATTCTGTTTTTGGCTTTATTACCATAAATGAAGGCATTAAAGTACATAAAAAAGATTGCCCAAATGCAGTTAGTTTACAATCCAATTATGCATATAGAATTATTACTGCTAAATGGATAGACTCGTCTCAACAAGAATTTCCTATTCAAATAAAACTTTCTGGAATAGATAATGTTGGACTAATTAACGATGTTACAAGAGTAATTTCGTCTAATATGCACGTTAACATGAACGGCTTAACATTTCAGTCCGAAGACGGAATTTTTACAGGAAAAATTAACCTTATTATCAAAAATAAAAACCATTTGAAAAAACTAATTGTAAATCTTAAAAAAATTAATGGTATTGATAAAGTAGATAGAGTCTAAAAATTACGTAAATTCGCAAGCGCAATTATGAGTGATACAACAACATTAAAAAATCAAGACATTGTAAAAAATGTCTTTACTAAATTTTTAGAGACCAAAGGTCATCGTAAAACACCAGAACGCTACGCTATCTTGCAAGAGATCTATGAAAGCAAAGAGCATTTTGATATCGAATCTTTGTACATTAAAATGAAAAATAAAAAGTATCGCGTTAGTAGAGCTACACTTTATAACACTATAGAATTGCTTTTAGAATGTGCTTTGGTGCGTAAACATCAATTTGGACAAAGTCAAGCGCATTACGAAAAATCCTATTTCGATAAACAACACGATCATGTTATCTTAACAGATACAGGAGAAGTTATAGAATTTTGTGACCCCAGAATACAAACAATTAAGAAAACTATAGAAGAAGTTTTTGATATCAATATAACAAATCATTCATTATACTTTTACGGCACTCGTAAAGACACTAAATAATTAAAGAAATGGCAGTAGACTTACTACTTGGATTACAATGGGGAGATGAAGGCAAAGGTAAAATTGTCGATGTATTAACAGCAAACTACGATATTATAGCACGTTTTCAAGGTGGACCAAATGCAGGACACACTTTAGAATTTGATGGTATAAAGCACGTTTTAAGAACTATTCCATCGGGGATTTTTCATAAAACATCTACCAATGTTATTGGTAATGGTGTAGTTATTGACCCAGTAGTTTTCATTAAAGAATTAGAAGGTTTAGATCAATTTAAAATTGATTACAAGAAAACACTTATTGTGTCTCGTAAAGCTCACGTAATTCTTCCAACGCATCGTTTATTAGATGCAGCAAGCGAAGCTAGTAAAGGAAAAGCTAAGATTGGTTCAACCTTAAAAGGTATTGGGCCAACTTATATGGACAAAACTGGACGTAACGGAATTAGAATTGGTGATTTAGAATTGCCAAACTGGAAAGAAAAATACCGTAGCCTTGCTAACAAGCACGAAGCTATGATTAAATTCTATAACGTAGACGTACAATACGATTTAGAAGAAATGGAAGTTGAGTTCTTTGAAGCTGTAGAACGTTTAAAAGAATTACAATTTATTGATAGTGAAGAATATATTAACAGTAGCATTAAAGCTGGTAAAACAGTTTTAGCTGAAGGTGCACAAGGCTCTTTACTAGATATTGATTTTGGAACATATCCATTTGTAACATCAAGTAATACTACTGCAGCTGGAGCTTGTACTGGTTTAGGTGTTGCACCAAACAGAATAAAAGAAGTTTACGGAATATTTAAAGCATACACTACACGCGTTGGATCTGGACCTTTCCCTACAGAATTATTCGATAAAGTTGGTAACGACATGGCAATAATTGGTAACGAAGTTGGCGCTGTAACAGGAAGACCAAGACGTTGCGGTTGGTTAGATTTAGTAGCTTTAAAATATGCTGTAGACGTTAATGGTGTTACACAATTAATGATGATGAAAGCAGATGTATTATCTGGTTTTGAAACTATTAAAGTAGCTACTAAATATTTATACAAAGGTGAAGAAATTTCTCACTTACCATATAATATAGAGCCAGAAAACGTTACTCCAGTTTATCAAGAATTTAAAGGTTGGAGTCAAGACTTAACTAAAATGAGTACTGAAGATGAATTGCCTAAAGAAGTACAAGATTATATCGCATTTTTAGAAAAAGAATTAGATACACCTATAAAAGTGGTTTCTGTTGGGCCAGATAGAAAACAAACTATTTTTAGATAGTATTTTTTAAATTATAACAATAAAAACCTGCCTTTATTTCTAATGGCAGGTTTTTTGGTATTAAAAATATCATAAAGTACACCAACAAACATTAATTTAATTAATTTATTTTGTACTCTTATAATATAAATTAGTAAACGACTTTAAACACTTAACTTCAATATAAGATATAATATCATTATTTTTGGAATCAAAATAATAGCACCTTGAAACATTTAAAACCTACATATCTCCTACTCTTTCTTTTTGCTTTCTTTACGCAAATAAGTACAAGTCAAGTTAAAACTATAGAAATTAAAGAAGCTGGTTTTGGTGAAAAAGACGAAGAAAATCATCCTGGAGCAAGTATTCTTATACGTAATAACCAATCTCAAGTTCACATTTATCACGATGGCATTGATATGTTTTGCGATAAAGCTGTTTTTTATGGAAAAGAAGACTTTATTGAAGCCTACGGAAATGTTATAATGAAACAAGGCGACACTATTAATCTTACCGCTAAATATGCCGAATATTCTGGTAAGACAAAATTAGCCTTTGCAAGTGGAGATGTATTATTAACAGAACCAAGCTCTACGCTAACTACAGACACCTTATATCTTAACAGAGAAGCGCAACAAGCGTATTACAAATCTGGTGGACGTGTAGTTAGAGATTCGTCTGGAGTAATAACAAGTACTGTTGGACGTTTTTATATGAAGGAAAAAAAATACCGTTTCTTAAATACCGTAAAACTAGTAAATCCAGAATATACATTAACCACAAATCAATTAGATTTTTATACAGAAACTGGTCATGCGTATATGTATGGACCATCGTATATTATTGGAGAAACAAGTAAAATATATAGCGAGCGTGGTTTTTACAATACTAATAACGACACAGGATATTTCGAGAAAAACGCAAAAATAGATTACGACAATAGAGAAGTAAAAGGCGACAGTTTATATTTTGATAGAAGTCTAAATTTCGCATCTGCAACCAACAATATTACAATTACAGACACCTTAAATAAAAGTATTATAAAAGGTCATTATGCCGAAGTTTACCGAGCAAAAGATTCTGTTTTTATTACCAAACGTGCTTTAGGTATTACCATACAAGAAAACGATAGTATTTATATACACGCAGACACGCTAATGGTAACAGGTAAAGCAGACAAGCGCATTACCAGAGCTTTTAAAAATGCTAAAATCTATAAATCGGATTTAAGTGGAAAAGCAGATTCGCTTCATGTAAATCATCAAACTGGTTTAACCGAATTAATTAATATAAATAATGGTAAAATAGATGCTTTCACTAAAACAAAAAAACCAGTATTATGGCATCTAAAAAATCAGATGAGTGGAGATACAATACATATTATATCTAACCCAAAAACTGAAAAAGTAGATTCGCTCAAAGTATTTAAAAATGCTTTTATGATTAGTAAAGATAGTATCGCTATTAATGGTTATAACCAAATTTCGGGACAACGTTTAATTGGCTTATTTAACGATAAAAATGAAATATATCGAATAGATGTGCTTAAAAATGCAGAATCTATCTACTACGCTAGAAACGACAATAATGAATTAATTGGAATAGAAAGATCTAAGTCTGCTAATATTTCTATTTTCTTTGAAAATCAAGATGTTGACGAACTAAGAAAACTACAACAAATTGATGGCACGCTATTTAAAGAAGAAGATATTAACGCCAAAGAACGAATTTTAAAAGGATTTAACTGGCGAGAAGACGAAAGACCAAAGTCTGTAGAAGATCTGTTTGTGGACGATTTACCACTTAACCTACCAATAATAAAAGGTCTTGAAGAAGCTGTTCCAGAAGAAGAGTTCTTCAACAAAAACTTAATTAATCGCATGATTGATGCGGACAAAACTGCCAAAGACAAACAACTAACTAAAGAAGACCAATTACCAAAATCGTCTAGAAATCTCCCTAAAAAATTCATTTCAAAAGACAAAAAAGGAAAACGTCAATTAGAAACCAAGTCAATTTTAGAATTAGAAAAAGCAGAAGCGCCTAAAAATTAATGAAGCAAGATTTTTTAAAATATCAAGCACAAACATCGCCTTATCCATTAGCACTAGAAATTTCTAGAGCAAAAGGCAGTTATATTTACGACACTAATAATAAGCCGTATTTAGATTTTGTTGCAGGAGTTTCGGCTTGTAGTTTAGGGCATTGTCACCCAAAAGTTGTACAAGCAATTAAAGACCAAGCAGAAACCTATATGCATGTAATGGTTTATGGCGAATACGCTCAAAAACCAGCAGTAGATTTAGCTAAATATTTTTCTGATAATTTACCAGATCCATTAGACCAAACCTATTTGGTAAACTCTGGAACAGAAGCAATAGAAGGCGCCTTAAAATTAGCACGTAGAGCAACAGGAAGAAGTCAAGTAATTGCAGCACATAGTGCATATCATGGAAATACTATAGGTTCTTTAAGTTTAATGGATTTTGAAGAACGAAAAAGTGTTTTTAGACCATTAGTACCAGATATAAGTCACATTACATTTAATTATCTACCACACTTAAAACACATTACAACAAAAACAGCTTGTGTTATACTAGAAACTATTCAAGGTGGTGCAGGTTTTATAGAACCAACAGATAATTATTTAGCAAAAATTAAAGCTAAATGCAATGCGGTTGGAGCATTACTAATTCTGGACGAGATTCAACCAGGTATTGGTAGAACCGGAAAGCTATTTGGTTTCGAAAACTATAATGTAGTTCCAGATATTGTAGTTACAGGAAAAGGACTTGGTGGCGGATTACCAATTGGAGCATTTACGGCTTCTACAGCATTAATGTCTCTATTAAAAGACAACCCAAAACTAGGACATATTACCACTTTTGGTGGAAATCCTGTTATTGCAGCCGCAGCATTAGCAACTATAAAAGAAATTAACGAAAGTGACTTAATGGCAGAAGCCCTAGAAAAAGAAGCCCTAATTAGAAAACATTTAAAACATCCATTAATTACAGAAATTAGAGGAAAAGGATTAATGTTAGCAGCCATAACAACATCGGCAAACATTACTAATCAAGTGGTTTTAAAAGCACAAGACCAAGGTTTAATTTTATTTTGGTTGTTATTTGAAACCAAAGCCATAAGAATTACACCACCATTAACTATAACTAAAGAAGAAATTTTAAAAGGTTGTGGCATTATTATTGACTTATTAAACCAAATAAAACACTAAAGTTTTAGTTCTGTTTATCAATCAAAACAAAATCAAATAACCTAAAAAATGTTTATTACTTTGTTAAAAACATTTCTTAAAAAATGCTCTTTTAAGTAAAATAGACATTACATTTAATTGCCGTTAAATAGCGCGTTTATGCAGTTTAGTCAAGAAGAACCAAATCATAAAATATCGATTTCAAAATTTGAGAAGATGCTAAAAACCAACAGTTTGTTGTTTTTTGACTCTGAAGAATTTGAAAGCATTATCCATTTTTACTTAAACAATGGCAAAGTTGCTTTGGCTAAAAAAGCCATTAAACTAGGTTTAGATCAACATCCAGCATCAACTAACTTAAAATTATTTAAAGTTGAAATATATATTTTTGAAGGTGATTTAACAAAAGCCAATCAATTATTAGACGAACTTCATTTACTAGAACCAACTAACGACGAAGTTTACATACAAAAAGCAAATTTATTATCTAAACAAGACAAGCATAAAGAAGCTATAACGTTTTTAAGTAAAGCCTTAGAGTTAAGCCAAGAGACGTCAGATATTCACTCTTTAATAGGCATGGAGTATTTATTCTTAGACCAATTTGAAAATGCTAAGCAAAGTTTTATAAAATGTTTGGAACTAGATGAGTTTGATTACGCATCGCTTTACAATGTTATTTATTGTTTTGAATTTTTAGAGCAAAACAAAGAAGCTATTACCTTTTTAAATCAATATTTAAATACAAATCCGTATTCTGAAATAGCTTGGCATCAATTAGGTAAATTATATTATGCTTTAAAAAACTTTAATAAAGCCTTAAGATCTTTTGATTTTGCAATAATATCAGACGATACTTTTGTTGGCGCTTATATAGAAAAAGGAAAAACATTACAGAAATTAAAAAAATATAACGAAGCCATAGAAAACTATTCGGTTACACTTGGCTTAGAAGATCCAACTTCTTTTGCGCTTTTACAGATTGCAAAGTGCCACGAAAAATTAGGTAACAACCAATTAGCACTAGAATATTATTATAAAACGGTTCATGAAGATCCATCTTTAGACAAAGGTTGGACTGCTATAACTAAATTTTACACGAAACAAAAAAATTACCAAAAAGCATTATATTATATCAATAAAGCCATAGATCTTGATTCGGAAAATATGGCATATTGGAAATTATATTCTAATATAAATTTACGCTTAAACTTTTTTGAAGAAGCAGAACGTGGCTACAAAAGAACCATAGAATTAGGAGATTACGAACTAGAAACCTGGTTAACAAGAACAGACCTATTAATTAAGTTAGGCGAAGAAGAAACAGCTATGTATAACTTACTACAAGCTATGGAATATCATCCTGAAAATGCAGAAATAGAATTTAGATTAGCTGGTATTTATTTTAAATTTAATGAAACAGAAAAAGCAACCTACCATTTAACTAATGCAATGAATTTTGACAAGGAATATCTTTTTGTAATTAAAGAATTATTTCCAATGGTTACAGAATCGCCTTTATACATAAATGCAGTAAAAAAATTCACTTTATAAAAAGGCTTCATTTATATTTTTGCATACCTTTAAGTTTTTAAAACAAAAAGCAAATGCAACGTAGCATAAAAGATTATATTATAATAGCCTTAAAAGGCACAGCTATGGGCGCAGCAGATGCAGTTCCTGGAGTTTCTGGCGGCACAATAGCATTTATATCTGGTATTTACGAAGAATTAATTGCTACAATTAGCAACGTTAACTTATCGTTATTTACCACATTAAAAAAAGAAGGTTTTAAAGCTTTTTGGACACAATTAAACGGAAACTTTATTCTTGCACTTTTAACAGGAATTATTGTAAGCTTTGTAAGTTTTATGCGATTAGCAAAATTCTTAATAGAGCAACATCCTATTTTAATTTGGTCGTTTTTCTTTGGATTAATTATTGCCAGTATTTTCTTTGTTGGTAAACAAATCAAAAAATGGAATATTCTCACGCTTATTTCGTTAATTTTAGGTGTAATTGCTGCATATTACGTAACCTCTTTGCCAGCTTTAGGTTGTAATAACAATCCTTATTTCTTATTTATAGCTGGTGCAATTGCCATTTGCGCAATGATTTTACCTGGAATTTCTGGATCTTTTATTTTAGTAATTCTTGGCGCTTACAAAACTTTAAGCGATGCTTTTCACGATTTCGACATTAAAAAAATCGCCATTTTTGCTGTAGGAGCTTTGGTTGGCTTATTAAGCTTTAGTCATTTATTAAAATGGTTATTTAAAAACTATCACAATACTACATTAGCTATTTTAACTGGATTTATTTTTGGATCATTAAATAAGATATGGCCTTATAAAAAAACTATTACTGTATTAAACGAAACAACTTGCGAAATTCTACCTTTTTCTAAAGTTAGTAATTTAGGAACATTATCCGTTTTTCAAAAACAAACACAAGATTTTGACACTTATAAAACAGTTGTAGAAGAAAGTATTTGGGCAACCAATTATTCTGAAATTAACAACCTTATTAGCCCACAAGGTTTTGCTGTTATAGGATTAATGATTTTAGGATTCTTAACTATTTTTAGTTTAGAAAAAATAGGTCAGAAAAGTAAACGTTAAATGGAGCCAATTAAAACTTTTAAAGGTCGCGCACTTCTAATCTTAAAAGGATTAGCAATGGGCGCAGCCAATAAAGTTCCGGGCGTTTCTGGTGGTGTAGTTGCTTTTGTAGCTGGCTTTTATGAAGAATTTATTTATTCTCTTCAACGTTTCAATAAAAACGCATTTACGTTTCTTTTTAAAGGAAGATTTAAATTGTTTTATAATTATGTAAATGGAAAGTTTCTTAGCTTACTATTTTTAGGAATGCTAATTAGTTATTTTAGCATCTCTAAACTATTAGATTTCTTAATAAAACATTACGAAACCTACGTTTGGAGCGTGTTTTTTGGAATGATTATAGGTTCTATTATCTACATTAGTAGAGATTTTAACGATTGGCGAAAAACAACAATGTCCGCTTTAATAGTTGGTGTTCTTTTAGGCCTAAGTATTACAATTTTAAACCCAGCAACAGAAAACGATAACTTATGGTTTGTATTTTTATGCGGAATTATTAGCGTTTCTGGAATGACTTTACCAGGATTTTCTGGATCTTTTATTTTAATACTTTTAGGAAATTACGTTCTACTTTTAGTAGATTCTGTAAATGCACTTTACAATACACTATTTGAAATATTACATGGCGATTTTAGTTTTTGGATAAATGTAGAACGCATTAGAATGCTTAAAATTTTAATAGTTTTTACTTTAGGTTCAATTACAGGATTAGTTACATTTTCGCATGCATTAAATTACATATTAAAACATTACAAAAGTGTAACAATGGCTTCAATAATTGGATTTATTGTTGGCAGCTTAGGCGTAGTTTGGCCTTTTAAAACTATTATTTATAAAACAGACCGCACAAATACATTATTATTAGACTCTAGAAACAATCCTATTATAGAAAACTACCAACAATTTATTCCAGAACTAAATCAAGATACTTTAATAGCCATATTTTATATAATTCTAGGAATTGGTATAGTTTTAGGATTGGAATATTATGGTAAAAAAAAACAAACATATGCTTAAATTTGGCTTAATAGGTAAAAATATTTCTTATTCATTTTCTGAAAAATATTTCACTCAAAAGTTTAAAACTGAACGCATAAAAGATTCAAGCTACCACACTTTCGATTTAAATACTATTGAAGACTTTGTAACTTTAGCTAAAAAACAAAAAGTAAATGGCTATAACGTAACTATTCCATACAAAGAAGCAATTATTCCATTTTTAGATAGCTTAAATAGTAAAGCTGCTCAAATTGGAGCTGTAAACACAATTAAAATAACAAAAAACGGAAAATTAAAAGGTTATAACACTGATTTTTACGGGTTTAAAAAATCTCTAAAACCACTTCTAGAAATGCATCATAAAAAAGCATTAATACTTGGAACTGGTGGCGCAAGCAAAGCTGTTGCCTACGCCTTAAAAAGCTTAAAAATTCCTTATAATTTTATATCTAGAAAAGCAGAAAATAATATTTTAAGTTATAACGATATTACAAAACAAATTTTAGACAGCCATCAAATAATAATAAATTGCACACCTTTAGGAACGTTTCCAAATATAGAAGATTGCCCAAATATTCCATATAACTTTATAAATTCTCAACACATATTATACGACTTAATTTATAATCCTGAAAAAACCAAGTTCTTAAAGCATGGAACTATTCAAGGTGCAAAAACCAAAAACGGTTTAGAAATGTTAGAACTTCAAGCCGAAAAATCTTGGGAAATTTGGAATAAATAAATGATTTTCAAGCTTTACTTTGAAAACTTATAGGTTAGCACTATCTTTAAAGTCGAAACTATTTAATAAATAAAACATTTTTACAATGTCGGAGCAAGATAACCTGCAAAATGCAGAAGGAATTGAAGAAAACACAGCAGCTGTTAAAAACGAAGAAGTTAATACAACTTCTGATGATTTAATTAACGAGATAGACAACTCTAATGCAGAAGATGCAGAAGATGAAAGCCATCAAGAACGTCATGATATAGAGGAAAAAGATTACGATACCTTATCTTTAGACGAACTTGTTTTGGATCTTGAAAATTTGGTAGAACACCAAAAAATTCAGACTATAAAAAAACACGTTGATGGGATTAAAACTGCTTTCGACACAAAATTTAATGCACTTCTAGACGAAAAAAAGGAAGAATTCTTAGCCGAAGGTGGAAACGAAATAGACTTCTATTTCTCTACACCATTAAAAAAGAGTTTTAATAACGCTTATAAAGAATTTAGACAAAAAACTAAAGCATACTATAATGCTCTAGAAAATAATTTAAAAACTAACTTAAGTTCAAGATTAGAAATTATTGAAAACATGAAAGCAGTTATCGATAATGAAGATGCAATGAACATAAAACATAAGCAGTTTAAAGAATTACAAAAGCAATGGAAATCTGCTGGCCCAATTCCAAGAGACAAATACAATAATGCCTGGAATAGTTACCATTTTAACGTAGAACGCTTCTACGATTTAATGAACCTAGATCGTGGTTTACGCGATAAAGATTTTGAACATAATTTACTAGAAAAGTTAAAAATTATTTTAAGAGCTGAAGACTTAGTAAAAGACGAAAACACCAATAGATCTTTTAGAGAATTACAAAATCTTCATAAAGTATGGAAGGAAGATATTGGACCAGTAGCAAGAGAACATCGCGAACCGGTTTGGGATAGATTTAAAGAAGCGTCTCGTAAAATAAACGATAAACGTCAAGTTTACTACAAGGAATTAGAAGTACAATACGTTAAAAATTTAGAAAATAAAAAAGAAATAATTTCTAAAATAGAAACTTTAACAACCGAAAAAATAGCTAATCATAGTGGTTGGCAAAATAAAATTAAAGAAATTGAAGCATTACGCGAAGCATTCTTTAAAGCAGGAAAAGTACCAATAAAAGTAAACGAAGCAACTTGGGCAGAATTTAAAACTGCAGTTAGAACTTTTAATCATAACAAAAACGAATATTACAAAAGCCTAAAAGGCGAACAACTTAACAACTTAACTAAAAAATTAGAATTAGTAAAAATTGCTGAAACTAATATGACTAGCGATGATTTTGTTAAGACTACGCCATTAATGAAAAAAATCCAGTCGGATTGGCGTAATATTGGTCATGTGCCAAGAAAAGACAGCGATAAAATATGGAAACAATTTAGAGCTGCATGTAACACCTATTTTGACAGAATTAAAGAGAAACGTAACGAAGCAAGTGCCGAAGAAGAAACAGCATTTACTACAAAAGAAGCGTTATTAAAAGAAATAGGTGCTCTAAGTTTAAAAGGAGAACAAAAAGAAGACTTATTAACTATAAAAGATTACATCAACCAATGGAAAACTATTGGTAGAGTTCCAACAAACAAACGTACTATAGAAAACGATTTCAATCAAACTTTAGACAGTTTATTTACCGCTTTAGATTTAAATAAAACTGAAGCTGAAATGATAAAATTTGAAAATAAATTACAAGATTTAGCATCATCTAAGGATAATCGTTTGTTAGATAACGAACAAAACTTTGTTCGCAAAAAAATGGATGATGTTAGAGCAGAAATTATTCAGCTTGAAAACAATTTACAGTTTTTTAGCAATGTAAAAGCAGATAATCCTTTAGTTGCAGATGTACACAAAAACATTGTAAAACATAAAGATAGTTTAGACTTATGGAAAGATAAGTACAAACTTATAAAGCAAGTTAGAAAAGCTAACGAGCCGCAACCAGAAGCTGATACAACAGAAGAATCTACTGCTACAGAATAATACAAACTAAAAGCCTCTAAATATTTTAGAGGCTTTTTTATAGATAAACACCAAAACAATTAGAATTTATCAAAACACAAGTTCATATAGCAACTCCACAAGAAAAACCTAAAAGACTCCAAGATTATGGCGTTGGTGTTTTTAACATGGCTCTAAGTAAATCTGCATTAAAAAAAGCTCTTAAAAAAGGTTTTATTACGGTAAATGGTGTTTTAGGAACAACAGCAACCTATATTTCTGGCGGAGAAATTTTAGCATATACAGCATCAGAAATTACAGTCCCAAAAAAACAATTTAATCAGAACTTAGACGTTATTTTTCAAGACGATTACTTAGCAATTATTAGAAAACCAGCAGGAATTTTAGTTAGCGGAAATGTATTTAAAACCGTTACAAATGCATTAGTACAAAACTTAGAAAAAAGCACTTTACCAAATGCAACAAAACCGCAACCAGTACATAGATTAGATTTTGCAACAACAGGTGTTTTGTTAATTGGTAAAACCACACAAAGCATTACAGCTTTAAACAATCTTTTTAAAAATAAAGCCGTACAAAAAAACTACTACGCTATTACTATTGGAAAAATGGCAAAAAGTGGCGTTATAGACACATTGGTAGAACACAAAAAAGCAGTTTCAAATTACACTGTTTTATCAAGCGTAAATTCTAAACGATTTGGAATTTTAAATTTAGTTGATTTAAGTCCTAAAACAGGTAGAAAACATCAATTACGAAAACACTTATTTAGTATTGGAAATCCTATTTTAGGCGATAAAGATTACTTTTTAAAAGATTTAATTCTAAATGGAAAAGGCATGTACTTGCATGCTTATGCTTTAGAATTTAAGCATCCATTTACTCATGAAGCTATTTCTATTAAAGACCAATTGCCAGAACGTTTTAAAAAAATATTTAACTTGGAAATGTAGTCTAATACAAATTAGAAGTTATAACGATTTTAAATGTAACAATCAGAATTATTCTAATGTATATAGCATATTAAGTGCTTATAAAACAACACTACTATAGCATGTAAACTTAAATAAAATTACACGTAAATGCAGTAACAAGAAAATAATATAAGCGCTTATATATTTTAAACTTATATCTGTTTTTTTTTTAATTCTATGAAATATTAAGATATAATAGTTAACATATCTAAAATATTCAAATTTGGTAAATAGAAACAATTTTATTAAGTTTACAGAAATGAAACATAAAATAAACAATAGCTTTTTCTTTAATTTGAATAATAATTTATTCGAAATAGGGAATTCTATGGATTAGATGTCAATAAAACAACATACATAATCAAAAGGTTTTCCAATATATTGGAAAACCTTTTTTTTTGCTTTAAAATAAAAATGAAAATGAAACATAATAATAATAATAAATCTCCACCTCAATAGGAACTTTTCACTAATGTAAAAGCCTGCCTATTCGCAGGCTTTTTTTATTCAATAAACTTAAATTAATTATAAACTATTATGAAAAAAGAAATTTTAAAAACAGAAGAAGCAATCAGTTTTATTAAACAGACATTTGAGTCTGAACTAAAAAAAAACCTAAACCTCACAAAAATATCTGCACCAATAGCTGTTTTTAGTGACACAGGTATAAATGATGATTTAAACGGAACAGAAAGATCTGTAACTTTTCCTATTAAAGCATTATCTGACAGACAAGCTGTAATTGTTAATTCTTTAGCAAAATGGAAAAGAATTAGACTTCAAGAATTAGATGTAGAAGAAGGACAAGGAATTTTAACAGATATGAGAGCTATTAGACCTGACGAAGATTATAGTCCAATCCATTCTATTTATGTTGATCAATGGGATTGGGAAAAAACAATATCTAAAAACCATAGAAGTATTCGTTTTTTAAAAGAAGAAGTTCTTAAGATCTACGATTCGCTTAAAAAAACTGAGACATTATTTGCTAAAAAATATAAGTCTATTGACCCCATTTTACCAAAAGAAATTAAATTTATTAGTTCAGAAGAGTTACTTCATAAATATCCAGATTTAGACCCTAAAGAACGAGAAACTGAAATAACTAAAGAGTTTGGTGCTGTATTTTTAATTGGTATTGGAGCAAAATTAAGTGATGGAAAAACTCATGATGGAAGAGCTCCTGATTATGATGATTGGAGTTCTAAAAATGAAGATGGTGGATTTGGATTGAATGGAGACATCTTATTATGGAACCCTATATTAAAGGATTCTTTTGAAATATCGTCAATGGGAATAAGAGTTGATAAGAATTCTTTATCAAATCAATTAGAACTAAAATCTGAAGAAAAAAGAAAAGAACTTCTTTATCACAAATTAATACTAACAGAATCTGTACCACAAAGTATTGGTGGAGGAATTGGTCAATCAAGAGTTTGCATGTTTATATTAAGAAAAAAACATATAGGAGAAGTTCAAGCTGGAATTTGGTCTGACTTGATTAGAAAAAAAATGAAAGAAAAAGGAATATTTCTCTTGTAAAAAATAAATTAACATACAGGATGGATAAAATAATATTCTCCTGTATGTTCTTATTTTAAATGCTATTAAAAAACAGTAAATATTAAAAGCTCTTAGCCGTTTGCCAAAAACTTGAGTATTTAAAAATCATTAAAACAGATATTCCAATTACAATTTTTTAGCCGCTTCCCAAAAAACATCCATTTCAGCTAAAGTCATATCTTTTAAGTCTTTATTTAGCATTTTGGCTTTTGTTTCAAGATATTGAAATCTTTTTGTGAATTTTTTATTAGTGCGTTCTAGTGCATTTTCTGGGTTTATATTTTTAAAACGGGCATAATTAACTAAAGAAAACAAAACATCGCCAAACTCGTTTTCCATTGCATCTGCATCGTTTTTAGCAACCTCAATTTTAAATTCCTCCAACTCTTCTTCTACTTTTTCCCAAACTTGTTCTGGTTTTTCCCAATCAAAACCTACACCAGAAACTTTATCCTGTATTCGATTAGCTTTTACTAATGCTGGTAAACTTTTTGGCACACCTTGCAAAACGCTATTTTTACCTTTGCCTTCTTTTAATTTTATTTGTTCCCAGTTTCGCTTTACTTCTGCTTCGTCTTTTACTGTAACATCTCCATAAATATGTGGATGTCTATGAATTAATTTGTCGCAAATCTGATTACAAACATCTGCAATATCAAAACTATTAGTTTCGCTTCCTATTTTGGCGTAAAATACTAAATGCAATAAAACATCGCCAAGCTCTTTTTTAACTTCTTCTAAGTTGTTATCTAAAATAGCATCGCCAAGCTCGTAGGTTTCTTCTATGGTTAAGTGCCTAAGCGTTTCCATAGTTTGCTTTTTATCCCAAGGACATTGCTCTCGCAACTCATCCATAATGGTTAGTAGTCTATCAAATGCTTTTAATTGATCTGCTCTGGTATTCATAAAAAGGTTTTATTTAGGCTCAAAATTCAAAAGTACATAAAACAAAACATCCAGCAAATTGCCGGATGTTTTTATATATTTTAATAATTATTTATTATTTACTTGTACTTATTTAATAAAATCTATTCTTCTTCATCTGACTTAACAGGTTCAGAAAAATCTAATAAGTTATTTTTTTGTAAAGTATTATACCAAGAAATTACTTTTTTAATATCACTTGCATAAACGCGATCTTCGTCATAATCTGGTAATACATTAAAGAAATACTCTTCTAATTTATCTTTAGATTCTTTGTGTCCAACACTAGTTTGCCCACCATTTTCTTTATCAGAAATATTTTTAAATACTTTATTTAAAGGAACTTCTTCAGATAATGTATAAATAGCTATTTCACTTAAAACACTAACATTTTGCTGTGTTCCAACAGATATTTTTTTATTATCTATTAAAGATTCTGCTAAAAAGCCTGCACGTGTTTGTGTTACTAATTTGTATAAACCGGGTTTTCCTGCTATTGCTAATACTTTATCTAATGCCATAATTTTTTTTTAGGGGATACAAATATGAATTGTTTGGAATAGTTATCCAAATTTTTAACGCTTCTTTTTTAGTAAAGGAAACTTCATTCTATAATCTACATTAATTTTCCCTTTAGAAATGTTTCCTAATTTCCCTTTTATTAAACGTTTTTTTAATCCAGATAATTTATCTGTAAACAAAACACCTTCAATATGATCATACTCATGTTGAAAAACACGTGCTGCCAAACCAGATAATTCCATAATATGTGTTTTAAAAGCTTCATCTTGAAACTGCACTTTTATGTTTGGTTTTCTAAACACATCTTCTCTAACGTCTGGAATACTTAAGCAACCTTCGTTAAAAGCCCATTCATCTCCAGATTCTTCTAAAATTACTGGATTAATAAAAGTATGCTTAAAACTTTTTAAGAACTCTTGCTCTGCTTCGGGTAAATTTTCATCGTCTGCAAAAGGAGAAGCATCAACCATAAACATACGCACACTTTTACCAATTTGTGGTGCTGCAAGTCCTACTCCAGAAGCGCCGTACATAGTTTCGTACATATTTTCTATTAATGCTTCTAGGTTTGGGTAATCTGGTGTGATTTCTTTAGCGACTTGTTTTAAAACAGGATCGCCATAGGCTACTACTGGTAATATCATGTGTATTGTATTTTATAAATTGTAAAGATAACTTTGTAATATAATAGTGGCACTAATTTCGTCTAAAAGTGCTTTGTTTTTTCGCTGCTTTTTCTTTAAACCACTATCTATCATAGTTTGAAAAGCCATCTTGGATGTAAAACGCTCATCAACACGTTTTATTGGCATATCTGGAAAAGCATGTTTTAAGCGACCAATAAATGGTAAAATTAATGATTCGCTTTCGCTTGCTGTGTAATCCATTTGTTTTGGTTCGCCTACTAAAAAAAGCTCTACCTTTTCTTTGGCACAATAATCTTGTAAGTAAGCTATAACTTCTTTAGTTGCAACAGTTGTTAATCCTGATGCTATAATTTTAAGTTCGTCGGTTACTGCTAATCCTGTACGTACTTTTCCAAAATCTATTGCTAATAATCGAGCCATAAAATGATTTGCTGCTTGTTTTTAAGCGTGTGCAAATTTAAGGTTTATATTCGTAATGCATAAATATTATGCCAAATTATAAATTGAAGTTATATTTGCGTGTATAGAGATACTATTTAGACCTAGTTTTTTTTGATTTACTATTTATAGTAATAAAAGATTCTTAGTTTAAAAACATAGCGTCAAGATAGGACTCTATTAACTTAATATTAAAACAAAGATCACCGCTTTTGCGAAAATAAATAAACATAATTAATGAAAAATTTACAAAACACTATTGAAACTGCTTGGAATAACCGCGATTTGTTACAAGAAGAAACTACGCAAAATGCCATTAGAAAAGTAATAGATTTATTAGATGTTGGAGATTTGCGTGTGGCAGAACCTACGGATAATGGTTGGCAGGTTAACGAATGGGTTAAAAAAGCAGTAGTCTTATATTTCCCAATTCAGAAAATGGAAACTTTAGAAGCTGGAATTTTTGAATATCACGATAAAATCCCTCTAAAAACTGGCTACAAAGCCAAAGGAATTAGAGTCGTTCCAAATGCCATTGCTAGGCATGGTGCATTTATTTCGGCTGGTACTATATTAATGCCAAGTTATGTAAATATTGGTGCTTATGTAGACGAAGGAACTATGGTAGACACTTGGGCTACAGTTGGCTCTTGTGCACAAATTGGTAAAAACGTTCACCTTTCTGGTGGTGTTGGTATTGGTGGTGTTTTAGAACCTTTACAAGCGGCTCCTGTAATTATTGAAGATGGCGCTTTTATTGGATCAAGATGTATTGTGGTTGAAGGCGTAAGAGTTGAGAAAGAAGCCGTTTTAGGTGCAAATGTAGTTTTAACTATGAGCACAAAAATTATAGATGTTACAGGAAAAGAACCTGTAGAAACCAAAGGTGTTGTTCCTGCGCGCTCTGTAGTAATTCCTGGTAGTTATACTAAGAAATTTCCTGCTGGAGAGTTCCAAGTGCCTTGCGCTTTAATTATTGGAAAACGTAAAGAAAGTACAAATAAAAAAACATCTTTAAACGATGCTTTACGTGAATATAACGTAGCTGTATAATTTTTTTAACAACAAAAATTTTTGACGAAAGAGGCTAATTCTATTAGGAAATTAAATTTAATCCAAGATTTGCGTAGACTTAAAAACTAAGATTTAAAACTTATGGGGAATTATAAAAAAAGTATTCTTTTACTCTTAAAACGCTTATTGTATCTACTTATGGCATACAGTATTTTAAGAGTACTTTTTGTTTTATTTCAATGGAATAGTTTTAATGGATATGGTTTAAAAGCATTTGTTGGCGGAATAAGGTTTGATTTATCTGTAATATTTTACACCAATAGTCTTATTATTTTAGCCCATGCTATTCCTGGAAAATTTAAATACAAAAACCTTTACCAAAATATTTTAAAATGGGCATTTTATGTTATAAATACCATTTGCTTACTTAGCAATTTTGTAGATTTTATTTATTACGAATTTACAGGTAAGCGAAGCACATTTAGTTTAATAACCGCGAATGGAATGGAGCAAGAAATTGCGGGTTTATTACCATCTTTTATGGCGCGTTATTGGTACGTTTTTTTGTGTGGTATTTTGTTTGCATTTGCGTTTTATAAATTTATTCCTAAAACAGAATTTAAATTAAACACTAAAAAAACAACCTTAGCAATTAACCTTAAACAAATTGGTTTATTTTTATTATTTGCAGTAAGTATTATTATAATTGGTCGTGGTGGATTACAACGCAAACCTTTAAGACGTGTTGATGCCGTTAACTACGCTACTGCAAATAACACGCCTATTGTTTTAAATACACCATTTTGTGTACTTAAAACTATAAACAGAAAAAAAGATTTAAAACCCTTAAATTTTTACGATACTAAGACACTTAAATCTTTGTATTCGCCAATAAAAAATTACACAGACAGTATTCCTTTTAAGAAAAAAAATGTTGTGATTATAATTCTTGAAAGTTTTGGAGATGAAAACGTAAGTTATTCTAACAAAAAAATAGGAAACACGCCATTTTTAGATTCTTTAATTGGTAAATCATTATATTTTAAAAATGGTTTTGCTAATGGTCGTGTATCTGCAGCAGCATTGCCTTCAGTAATCTCTGGAATTCCAAGTATTATTGGAGAGAATTTTGTAACGTCTTCTTACGCCTTTAATACTATAGAAAGTTTACCTATTATCTTAAAAAAAGAAGGTTATAATACCTCTTTTTTTCATGGTGCTTTTAATGGTAGTCAGAATTTTGATCAATATGCAACTATTGCTGGTTTCGATAAATATTACGGAAAAGATCAATATCCCTACAAAGGTGATTACGATGGAAAATGGGGTATATTTGACGAAGAATTTCTTCAATTTTTTAATGAAAAATTAATCACTTTTAAAGAACCTTTTTTCTCTAGTATTTTTACAATATCGTCTCACATTCCTTTTATAATGCCCGAAAAACACAAAGGAAAATTTGATAAAGGAAATACCATGTTTTTTGAAACAGTTGGTTATACAGATTATGCTTTAAAACGTTTTTTTAATGAAGCTAAAAAGCAGGATTGGTATAAAAACACCTTATTTGTAATTACAGCAGACCACTGCTCTATTGCAGAAAAAGGCACTTACAAGTCTAAACTGCAACAATACACTATTCCTGTTTTGTTTTTTGATCCTGAAGCTCCTAATTTTAAAGGTGAAAGCAAAAAAAACTTTCAACAAATAGATATTCTACCAAGTGTTTTAGATTATTTAAATTACAATAAGCCTTTTGTAAGCTATGGTAATAGCTTTAATAATAAGAATCATATTATTATTAACTACATTAACAACATGTATCACGCCATTATAGGCGACTATTACTTTATTTTTGATGGCACAAAAACAATAGAATTATATAATTACAAAACAGATATTGCATTTAGAAATAATATAATAGCAAAAAACACCAACTTAGTTAAACAACTAGAAACGCAATTAAAACCTTATATTCAGTCGTTTAACAACAACTTAATAAATAACACCTTAACGCTAGACAAACAATGAAAATACTAGTTATACAGCAAAAAATGATTGGCGATGTACTTACTAGTAGTATTTTGTTTGAGGTCTTGCGTAAAAAATATCCAGAAGCTACATTAGATTATTTAATAAATAGCCATACTGCACCAGTTGTAGAGAATAATCCGTTTATTAATAATTTAATCTTATTCTCTAAACAATCAGAAGCTAATAAAAGAGTCCTATTTGAGTTTGCCAAACAAACCGCAAAAAACAACTATGATATTGTTATAGATGTTTATTCTAAAATATCTAGTAATATTATTACATATTACAGCAAATCAGATAAAAAAATATCTTATGCTAAATGGTATACCAATTGGATTTACACCAACAATATAATACGTTATAAAGAATCTGAAGGCCTAAAAAACTTAGCTATTAAAAACCGATTATTACTACTTAAACCTCTTGGAATTAATGAAGAATTAGCTATTCCAAAAATTCATTTAACAACTCAAGAAATTAAGAATAGTAAAGCACTTTTGGAGCAACACAACTTGGATTTTAACCAACCAATTTACATGATTGGTGTTTTAGGTAGTGGACACAACAAAACCTATCCTTTTGAATATATGGCAAGACTCTTGGATACTATAGTAGAGCAAACCAAAGGTCAGTTATTATTTAATTATATACCAAACCAAATAGATGATGTGAAACAGATTTACAGTTTGTGTAATGAAGAAACCAAAAAGCATATTTTTATAGATCTTTTTGGAAAAAGTTTAAGAGAATTTCTAGCATTAACTCATCATTGTACAGCATTAATTGGAAATGAAGGTGGCGCAATAAATATGGCTAAAGCCTTAAATATTCCTACATTTACTATTTTTTCGCCTTGGATAGATAAAGACACTTGGAATTTATTTGAAAATCGCCAAAACGTTTCTATTCATTTAAAAGATATTAAACCAGAATTATACAAAAACAAATCGGCTAAAAGTTATAAAAAAGAAGCTTTAGCGCTTTATAAAACTTTTAAACCTACTTATATTACACCAAATCTGAAGCAGTTTTTAACGACTTTTAAATAAGAAAATGATTAAAATATCGGCAATTATAATAACTTACAATGAAGAGGAACATTTAGACAAATGTTTACAATCTCTTGTTGGTATTGCTGACGAAATTATTGTTGTTGATTCTTTTTCTACAGATAAAACTAAAGCTATTTGCAACACACACCAAGTTACTTTTATAGAGCATAAATTTGAAGGTTATATAGAGCAAAAAAATTATGCAATTAATTTAGCAAACCACAATTATATTTTGTCTTTAGATGGCGACGAGGCATTAAGTGATACTTTAAAAACATCTATTTTAAAGGTTAAAAAAAATTGGCAGTTTGATGGTTATTATTCTAACCGATTAAATAATTATTGTGGCCAATGGATTAAACATTCCGATTGGTATCCTGATAGAAAACTACGCTTATTTAAAAAAGGCAGCGGAGAATGGAAAGGTATTAATCCGCATGATTGTTACACACTTAAAAGTGGTTTAAAAAGCGGTTTTTTAAAAGGAAATTTACTGCATTATATATATAGAGACTACAAAGAACATAATTTAAAAGTAGAACGTTTTTCTACAATTGCAGCTGAAGCTTATTTTAAACTTGGCAAAAAATCGTCTTTAATAAAAATAATATACAGACCTATTTGGGCCTTTTTTAAAGCCTACTTTTTAAGGTTAGGGTTTTTAGATGGCTTAAATGGTTTTGTAATTTGTGTACAAACCTACAACGTAACATTTTTAAAGTATATTAAACTTTACGAGCTCTGGAAAACCAAAGCATAATTACTATTTTTTTTAGAACAATTCTACTTTTTCCAAAATTTAAGCGTCTTTTTTAAGCGTCTTTTTCTGTGAAATTTCTCTTGAAACTCGTTTGTGTATGTCCACATTAAGTTAAAAACTTCGGTTTTATCTGCATTTATACATTTTGCATATTCATGGCTCATTATCTCTACCATAGATTTATGTATGGTAAGTTTAGCAAAGTTTTTTATGCGCTCGTTAAAAGATAATTCACCAAAATTCATTCTATTTAAATCAACTAAATAAAATTTATAATCGCCATTATTATATTCTATTAATGTATTTCCTGGAGAATGGTCTAAAAAATTAACTTGATTCTCGTGTAGCGTAAACGTAAAACGAGTAAAAGCTCTTAAAATAGCTTCGTAATTTGGAATTGTAAAATCTGTAGTTAATTCTCTGTAAGTAATATCGTAATCTAAATGCTGACTTAAATAATAACTTTTCCCGAAAGTAAAAACGTTTTTAAATTCGTAAAAAGCTACAGGTTGTGGTGTTCCAATATTTAATTCTTGTAATTTATTAGCATATTCAAAAGAACGTTGTGCTTTGCTTTTTCTAAAAAACCGATATGCAATTTTATTAATCAAATTAGGAACTTTAAAAGACTTAGCGTTTAAAACTGTGTCATTTAAAGTAAATAATTTTAAGCTATTTCTGTCTTGATCGCCGTAATCTTGGCCTTTAGAATCAAAATTTAAAATAAAATCGTCTAGAGTTTTGGTATACTTTATATATATTGAGTTTATTACTTTACGCATGTTTTAAATATTTATCTACTCCATTTGTTGTCCAAACAATTTTATTTTTAATAGTGTCTTGCTCTATAAAGCTATTAGCTTCTACTCTATCTTTGGATTTTTCTTGATGCCAAATATGAAAAACAATACCACGATAACGTAAGCGTTTTGCTTTTACACCTTTATTGTGCATACGTAACATTAACTCGCTATCTTCTTGACCCCAACCAGTAATTGCTTCGTTATAACCATTTACAGCTATAAAATCTGATTTAAAAAATGACGTATTACAACCTCTAAAATTGTTAGAAAAATAAGTTTGTATTTTATAAAAACTACTTAAAAAAGGAGAATAAATGGAACGTGTGCGTTTTTTTATACCTTTTGAAAACAAATTAAATTTGATTTTTTTAGTCTTAAATAAAGTATTTAAATAAAATTCTTGAATATTTACACGAGAACCATACAAATAGGTATTTGGTGTTATAAAGGCTAAATGATCTTTTATAAAATTAGTATGCATGATACAATCTCCATCTACTTGAATAATATAATTTCCTTTAGCTTTTGCAATGGCTTTATTTAAAACATGGGATTTTCTAAAGCCTTTATCTTCTTGCCAAATATGATGCAACGGAATAGAAAAAATGGTTTTATATTTTTTTATTAAAGCTTCTGTTTCTTGAGTAGAACCATCATCTGCGATAATAATTTCGTTTGGTAATTGTTTTTGTTCTAACGCGCTTTTTAAAACCAAGTCTAAAGCTTCTGGCCAATTATACGTAGCTATTATTAATGTGCTTGTATTCTTTTTCATTTTAAAAAATAAGATTCAAATGTAACGTTTTGCTTTACAAATATTTTTAAAAACTTAAACCATTGCCCAAAATTCTTTTTATTTAAAAAAAATTGTTTCACTTTTAAATTATCGTCTTTTTTTACTAATTCTCTTATTTTATCTAATTTTTTTGAAGGTAAATAACCTAAACCTTTCCAGATTTTGGGATCTAAATAAAATAAGTTTTTTAAATCTTTATAATTAATTTCGTTTGCTTTTCTCCATTTATGTAAAAACTCACTATTAATTTCATGACTATGCCCCCAATTTTCTAATTTAAATTTCAAATCTTCTTCAGTTCTAGACAAACACTCATGCAACAGTATATTATTGGTATAAATAACACGTTGTTTTGTATTTCTAGCGCGTTTATAATTAGGGTAATTTGTGGCTAACATAACCTTAGTTGGCTCGTTTACGTATAGAATTCCATTGTCTAAATACTTATAGATATTTATAAGAAAACCTGCTATTTGAATTGGATTTTTTTCGGGTGAATCTAAATATTTATCATGTTTTCTTAAAGTTTGTACAAAAGCATTAAAATCAATAAAAATCTCGTCTGCATCTACTTGAACAAGCCAATTTCCTATACCCATTTCTTGAGCCAATAAGTAGCGTTCTCTTGTATCGTTTTGTAAAGTATTTAATTCGGGAATATAAAAATTACCTCTAAAAAAAACGATTTTTTTATCTACATCAAACTTTTCAATCCATTTGTAAAAACTGTCATCAACTTTAAATGTATTGCCTTTCCAAGTTCTGAACTCTATATCTAAGGCTAAATAAATTTTATCCGCTTTATCATAAACTGGTGGAATAGAAAATTTTAATTTTTCGTAATCATATGACAATAAAAAACCAACATGTATTTTTTTCATCTTTGAAATAGTGTTTTCTTTGGATATTCTTCAAAAATAGCAAACTCAAATAGAATATATTACTTTTGTATAAAATTAAATTATGTCTCAAAAAATCTGTGTGGTAAGTTTTGATCATTGGAATTATGATAAACATATTGTTTCAACCTTAAATAAGATGAATTATGTTAGTCATCATATTAAGATTGATGGTTATCAACATGCCAGTATTAAAGATAAAATTACCAATGCATTTAGTAAAATTTTTACGGGAAAAAATCTAAAAAAAATTAGAAGACAGCAATATATTATAGATCAATTAGACCAATATGGACCGCAAGATCAAATATTAGTT
Source organism: uncultured Flavobacteriaceae bacterium (assembly GCA_938073895.1). Lineage (GTDB taxonomy): Bacteria > Bacteroidota > Bacteroidia > Flavobacteriales > Flavobacteriaceae > Aurantibacter. The sequence continues at coordinate 17,032 of CALJFB010000025.1, read as the reverse complement.
ATAAATCCAGAGGTTATAGACTTAGAGTTTCATTTAAAAATTAAAAAAAGGTGCACTAAATATATTGCCTATTTGTACGATAGCACAGAAAGATGTCCTGTTAATCATTTATTAAATGGCGTTTTTGACACTATATTTTCTTTTGACAAAAAAGATATTGCTACTTACGGTTTTAAAGAAACGTCTAACTACATTTATTTACCTAAAAAAATAGAAGAAACTCCTAATACTTTTGATGCGGTTTATGTAGGTTCTTGCGACGATAGATTTCCAGAACTTTTAGATTTAGCAAAAGATTTAAAGGCAAAAAACATAAACTATAAATTTAAAATTATAGGAAAACCAAAACATATAAATCCGTTAAGTAAATTACATAGTAATTTTATAGATTTTGGTAACACAAAACTTAATCAAGCCCAATTATTAGATTTTTACAGCAGTTCTAAAGTTATAATAGATTTAATTAGAGACAAACAAACTGGATTAAGTTTTAGATTTTTTGAAGCTTTAGCGCTTAACAAAAAAATTATTACCAACAATAAAAACGTTGAGAATTACAATTTTTACAATGCTAATAACATTGCATTTACTAATACAATACCAACCACTTTTTTTACAACTAATTACCAACCAATTCCAGAAGCTATTTATTACAAATACACTTTAGAGCATTGGGTTAAAACAGTTTTCAATATTTAAATAAAAATAAATGATTCATACACTTATAATATGGAATAAAGGTCTTGATCAAAAAGAGTTTATTTTAAACGATATTGATACAAATTTCAATATTCTAAATGTTTTTAATATTAATTGGAATAAATCTTATTTTCATTCTAATTTAAAGCGATTTTATTCTCATTCTCAATTTTTTAGAACACTAAGCAGTTTTAATAAAATTATATCAAAAAAAATTAAACATTGTGGAGATGGAAACTTTATTTTGGTTGTTTTCGAGGATAAAAATCCACAACTAACAAAAAGAGAAACTACTTCTGGAACTAGTACTGTAAATACTAATGTGTTTGATAGAAAAGCTAGCTATAGAAAACGAACTGGTGGCGGACACAAAATTCATTCATCAGATAACGCTTTCGAGACTAACAAAGATTTAGTGTTATTATTTGGACAAACCACAGCAGAGTTTGTAAAACACAATGCTAAGCGCGAAGAGAAAGAAATAAAAACCACTAGAAACATTACTGGAGTTCCATTTTGGAAAGATGTAACAGAATTATTTACTGTTTTAAACAACTCTATAGATTATGTAGTTTTAAGAAATTTTGAATGTCTTCCGGACGCGTATAATGTAAAAGGTCACGGAGACATAGACGTTTTGGTAGAGAATTTAAACTATATGACGTATTTAACTGGTGCTAAAAACATGTCTCCAAAACAAGCATATAGATGTAATTACAGTATAAATATTAATAATGAACAAGTTCCTTTTGATTTTAGGTTTTTAGGCGATAATTATTACGATGTAGAATGGGAAAAGGAAATTTTAGCTAGTAAAGAACTAATTAAAAACACATTCTATGCGCCAAATACAAAGCATCATTTTTATTCTTTGTTATACCATGCAGTAATTCATAAACCTAAAATTGGTAAAGACTACATTAAGAAGTTAAAAGAAATAGACACCAACTTGTTCTCTAATTTTAAAGAATTAGATTCCGAAAAAGAATACAGCATAGCATTATCTCATTTTCTAGAATCGCAAAACTATAACTTCACTACGCCATTAGATACATCTGTTTTTATAAATTCTAAAAACACGTGTTACACAAATTATGGAGAAGCTAGTTATAATAAATATAAAAACTTTGTAAGTCAATCTATAATAGATTTTAATAACACAAAAATATCTACACAAGTATTTAGATATAATGGCGTTTACATAAAAAAGGCTAATCAACCTGTAATAAATAATGAGAATACATATCTATCTGCGTTAAGTAATTCTGCCTTTTTCCCAAAAGTTATAAAAACAATAGAATCTAAATTAGATGCCGAAATTTATATCTCAGAAATAACAGGCCTTTTACTGTCAGATGTAAAAAGCACACCAAAATTTTGGAAAAAACGACATGTTATTAACGCTGTAAAATCAACATTAGACATACTAATAGATTTAACCCAAAATAACGTTTTACACAGAGATATAAGACCCGAAAACATAATATTAGAAAAGCAAAACAAGTTATACACTTCTATTTTATTCGATTTTGGTTGGGCAACATCTATAGACAATTCAAATCAAAATTTCCCAGAAGGTTTAGGTTATAAACACAAATATAAAGAAGGCCAGTTTTCTGATGCGTATTCTATTGCTAAATGCTTAGAAACAGAATTTCCAAAATTTAATTTTATAAACACCATATCTAAGCCACTTCTAACTATTAATCCAGAAAGTTATAAAAATAGAGCTGTAGTTTTATCAAAATTAAAAGAACTTAAAGAAACATCTAATACTTTTAAGTTTTCGTTTACAGACACAATACTTCTAGCCCACATGAGAATTAAATCGTGGGGAAAACAGTTATTAAAATAAAAAATGGAGGAACATCTAAATCAAACATTTACTCTACTAAAACAAGGTAAAACACTACTCTATCCAACAGATACTGTTTATGGATTAGGTTGCGATGCTACAAATTTTGAAGCTGTAAAAAAAATATATCAATTAAAGCAACGCGAAGAATCTAAAGCACTTATTTGTTTGGTTAGCGATGTTAAAATGTTAGAAAAATATATTGAAACAGTTCCAGAAACAGCATATCAAATTATAGAAACTGCTCTAAAACCAACTACAATTATTTACGACAATCCTATTGGAATTGCCACTAATTTAGTTGCCTTAGACCAAACTTTAGCCATTAGAATTATACATTCTGGATTTGCACACAACTTAATTAAAAAATTTGGCAAACCAATAGTTTCTACATCTGCAAATATATCTGGAGAACCAACACCAAAAACCTTTAACGAAATAAGTCCACAAATTTTAAAAGATGTAGACTATGTTGTAAATTTGCCTTGCGAAACAAACACAAAACCATCAACTATTATTAAATTAAGTAATACAGGTGAAGTAAAAATTATTCGTGAATAACAAGTTGATTAATAATTCATTTAAAATGAAGGATTTAAATCAATTTACAAGGCCTTTTTATAGATGAATTACAAACAAGCGTTACAACATCCAATTTTTGAAATTATAGCTGAAGCTTCTCAACTTTTAAAAGTAGACAGCTATGTTATTGGCGGATTTGTTCGCGATTTCTTGTTAAAACGTGGACAAGCAAAAGATATAGACGTAGTTGCCGTTGGAAGCGGTATTGAACTTGCTAAACAAGTGTCTAAATTACTACCAAATAAACCACAAGTACAAGTGTTTAAAACATACGGAACAGCAATGTTGCGCTATAATGATTTAGAAATTGAATTTGTTGGAGCTAGAAAAGAATCTTACACTAAAGACAGCCGAAATCCAATTGTAGAAAATGGCACTTTAGAAGACGACCAAAACCGTAGAGATTTTACCATAAATGCATTAGCTTTAAGCTTAAACACCGAAACTTTTGGCGATTTATTAGATCCATTTAATGGCGTAAAAGATTTAGAAAACTGCATTATAAAAACACCTTTAAATCCAGACATTACCTATTCCGACGATCCATTACGTATGCTTAGAGCTATTCGTTTTGCAACACAATTAAATTTTAAAATTGAAAGTGCATCATTAGCTTCAATAAGTAAAAATTCTAATAGAATAGAAATTATTACTAAAGAACGTATTGTTGTAGAATTAAACAAAATATTAGAAAGTCCTGTGCCTTCTGTAGGGTTTCTTCATTTAGAACAAACTGGCTTATTAGAATATATTTTACCAGAAATTACAGCTTTAAAAGGTATTGACGAAGTTGAAGGCCAAAAACATAAAGACAACTTTTACCATACATTAGAAGTTGTAGATAATATTGCAAACCATACCAATAATGTTTGGTTGCGTTGGGCTGCTTTATTACACGATATTGGAAAAGCACCAACAAAACGCTTTAGTAAAAAAGTAGGTTGGACTTTTCATGGACACGAATTTGAAGGTTCTAGAATGGTGTATCATTTATTTAAGCGATTAAAAATGCCGCTAAATGATAAAATGAAATTCACCCAAAAAATGGTTTTTATGAGCTCAAGACCAATTGTTTTGGCTCAAGATATAGTTACAGATTCTGCAGTTAGACGCTTAGTTTTTGATGCTGGAGATTTTGTGGACGATTTAATGACACTTTGCGAAGCAGACATTACCACTAAAAACCCTAAAAAATTCAATAAATACCATAATAATTTCAAAATTGTTAGAGAAAAAATTATTGAAGTTGAAGAAAAAGATCACGTAAGAAATTTTCAGCCACCAGTTTCTGGCGAAGAAATTATGGCAACATTTAACTTAAAACCATCCAAAGAAATTGGAATTATTAAGGAAACAATAAAAGAAGCCATTTTAGATGGGAAAATTCCAAACGAACACAAAGCAGCTTTTAATTTAATGTTAGAAAAAGGTAAGATTTTAGGTTTAGAATCTCAATTATAAATAAAATTAGGATGAGAAAAAATTTCAGAAACATCGCTAAAACAGCATTAGTCTGTGTCTATCTAATTATAATTGCCGGAGCAGTTGTTCGAATGACTGGTTCTGGAATGGGTTGTCCAGATTGGCCAAAATGTTTTGGGTATTATGTGCCACCAGCAGACGAGAAAGACATTATTTTTAAAGCTAATCATAATTATCAAGAAGGTATAATTATAGTAAATAACGACGCTTTACTAGTTGCTAGAAGTAATTTTAAATCTGCAGAAACTATAAATCCATCAAACTGGGATACCTATACAAAACACAATTACACCAAATACAACGCAACACATACCTGGATAGAATATATAAACAGATTAGCCACTGTTGTAGCAGGAATACCTGTTTTAATTATGTTTCTATTAACCTTTTTATTCTGGCATAAACACAAGCTTATTCCAGTTTTAGGCACACTTACTATTTTAGGCATGGGTTTTCAAGCTTGGTTAGGAAAAACAGTTGTAGACTCTAATTTATCGCCATATAAAATAACAACTCATATGGTTATGGCTTTAATTATTGTTGCTTTTATTTTAGGCATTATTTACCTATCTAAAACCAATTACAAACTACAAAAATTCGATTCCAAATTTAGAAACGTTCTAATAATTGCTATAATTTTAAGTCTAATACAAATTATAATTGGAACACAAGTTAGACAAGACGTAGACCAGCAAATTAAACTAGTTGGAGATGTAAAAGCCTTATGGTTAAACAATCCAGATATTAAATTTTATGTCCATAGATCGTTTTCTATTTTAGTATTTCTTTTAAATACTTGGTTAATATATTATAATAGAAAACATATTTTAGGCTACAATAAAATAATTTTAGTAATGGTATGTATTGCCATAGAAATAGTTTCTGGAATAGCTATGTATTATTTCGACTTTCCGTTTTCAACTCAAGTATTTCATTTAGTAATAGCCTCAATAATGATAGGAATTCAGTTTTATATTTTCCTTGAAGCTTATAGTAAAGCACACAAAATTGCATAACTTTGCATTAGAACAAACCCAGATATGATTTACAGATTTAGAGTTATTTTAGACCACGATAGTAAAGAGGATATTTTTAGAGATATTGAAATTTCTAGTACAGACACATTAGAAGATTTACATAATAGTATTACGCAAGCTTTTGGGTTTGATGGGAACGAAATGGCTTCTTTTTACATGAGTAACGAAGATTGGGATCAAGGTGAAGAAATCTCTCTATTCGATTTAAGCGAAGGTTTAACAAGTGTTCGCTTAATGAACGAATCTCCATTAGATGATAATGTTGGCGTAAAACAAACCAAACTTATCTATGTATACGACTTTTTAAGTATGTGGACATTTTTTGTAGAATTAGCAGAAATTGTGGAAGAAGTTGAAGGTGTAGATTATCCAAACTTAATGTTTGTTCATGGACAAATTCCGGATACGGCTCCAGAAAAAGTATTTGAAGCCGATAAAGATGAATTCTCTGACGATTTTGACGACGAAGATGATGATTTTGATATTAATGATTATGACAACCTAGATTTCGAAGAAAATTGGAATTAGTACGTCCCATAAAATAGAATACTACATAGCAGCTTTTTGAAAACGCAATAGAATGCCAAAAAGAGCCAAACGTAATTTTAGTAAAAAAGTGTGTAAATTATTAATGTTTTAGAAGTATAAACATCATTGTAAATTTTAGTCTTACAGCAGTTTTATTCTTTCTAATTTATGTTGTTTAATTTTTCTATTTTATTAAAAATCTAACATAAACCCTTTCTAATTAAACATTCTGAATAGAAATAAAAAAATATTTTGAAATATTAAATTCTAAAAATATTTAAAAACTAATAACGAGAACTCTGAAAACATGAAATTAATAAAAATCATATTATTTATACTTTTATTTAATTTTTATTCAAACGCACAAATAATTGTTGAGAAATCAAAAACTGAAGAAACAGAAATAAACGGGAAGAAAATCAGAACTTTTAAAAACAAGCCTTTTAATGGTTTTATGACCGAGTATTACGCAAACGGAAAGCCAAAAACTTGGATTACTATAAAAAATGGACTTGCCAATGGTTCTTGGCAAGAATGGTTGGAGAATGGAAATCTACGTTATGATGCGAGTTGGAAAGATGGAAAAGCCCAAGGATTATGGAAATACTTTCACGATAATGGAGCTTTAAAGTACGAAGAAGCTTATATAATGGATATTCCAAATGGCATTTCAAGAGCATACTTTAATAATGGGATTCTACAACACGATTTCTTTTTTCTGCAAGGTAAAAAGCATGGAAATTGGTCTTATTACTCTGAAACTGGACTACTTCTAAAAACAGAAATTTATGAAAACGGATTAATGATTTCAACTACTGTAAAGAAAAAATAAAAACAAAAACACTCCAAATAACTAAAGTAAAAACAAGCTTTTTTTTGTTTAGCTTTTAACATTACTATAGTAAGCTCAAAAGGATTTATCGTTTTGAGCTTAACTTTTTTTTATCTAAATCAAAATTATTTTGATAGTAATAAAACGAAGATTTAATAATATGGCTAAGCAGACTTTAGTATAGTAAAGCGTTATTTTAAAAGCTTATTTATTACCACTATTAATGCTGTTTATAATCTTTTGTTTAGTTTTTTTTGAGCTTCTAAAAACAACTTTACACATATAAACTCCAAAAAAATTATTGTATTTAGCTATAAAAACCTATTAATTAAAGAATAGAATATTAACGTAGCAACATTTTAAAAACGCGATAAAATGTCTAAAAGAACCAAACGTAATTTCAGTAAAAAATATGCAAATTATTAATATTTTAGAATTCTAAACGTTACTATATCTTTTAATTTTACTGCACGCTTTTATTCTTTCTAATTTATATAGCATAATTATGTGATTAATTAATCTTAATTGCTTTTCTTGCTAACTACTTATTTTTCCTCGAAAAAATGAATCTTTGGGAAACAAATATGCAACTTCGCTATAAAATACCATTGTTAAAAACAAACCTAAAAAATGAAAATAAAAATTCTAAAATCAGACATTCAACTTGAAAACGACAGAGTTTTACTTGTTCCTTTTGATAATGTAAGAAACGAAGAACTTAAAGACATTATTTTCGATAATGAAATCTGGAAATTTATGGGAATGAGAGTCCATAATGAGCAAGGATTAAAAAACTATATAGCAAAAACAATTAAGGACAAAAACAATAGACTTTGTTATCCTTTTTTAATTATAGACAAGGAAACTAATAAAGTTGCTGGTTGTACTAGATATGGTAATGTGGATGCTGCTAATAAAAAATGTGAAATTGGCTGGACTTGGTTAGGTGCAGAATTTCAAGGAACAGGATTAAATAAAGCTTGTAAGCACGAACTACTAAATTTTGGTTTTGAAACTGTTGGATTTAAAAGAATACAATTTTGTACAGATAAAGAGAACTTAAGATCTCAAAAAGCTATAGAAAATTTAGGCGCTATGAAAGAAGGTGTTTTTAGAAATAATAACATTGCTCCAAGTGGAGAAAGTAGAACCGATATTTATTATAGCATTTTAAAAGAAGAATGGAATGCTATTAAGGATGACGTTTTTCCGGAGTTTTTAACTTATTAAAACCTATAAAAAGATTTTTAATCTATTAAATAAGTGGTTTTACAATAAATTAAAATTATTTAAAAATTATGTAAATAAAAAACCAGCTAATTCTAGTTGGTTTTTTTAGGTTTTAAATAAGAATACTTAACTACAAATAATCTTTTAATTCTTCTTTTAGTTTGTAAAACTGCTTTAATTTCTGTTCTAAAATTTCGGCATCAGTTTTATGGGATTTCTTGACCTCTATTGGCGCATTAAAAGGTGCTTTTACAACTTCTAGCTCAATTGTGTCTCCAAGTTCTAAATCTTGTTTACACCAAGTCAACATATCGTTTGAAGCGTTTATTCCGGTAATAGTTAATTTTAAATGTTCCGAATTATCTACTTGTCTTTTTACGGAATCTATTATACAAATTGTAGCACCAAAATTATTAGTATTAATTCCTGCAGTGGTAATTAACTTGTTATTTAGAGTAACTTTAAAACCTGGAAAATTTTTCATATTAAAAAACTATTAAATGTTATCCCTTAAAAACTAGAAAGATAAAAACACTGTAAAGAACGACTAAAAAGAATCCTTTAAATTTATTTATTTGATGTCTTACTGGAATTAATGCTAATGGCACTAAAATAGCCGAGAATAATAACATCCAGAAAATATCTCTAGACAGAATAGACGCTTCGGTAATTTCAATGGTTTTTATAATAGAGGTTAATCCCAAAACAGAACCAATATTAAAAATATTAGATCCTATTAAGTTTCCTAAAGAAATAGCTTTTTCCTTTTTTATGGCAGCAATTACAGAAGCTGCTAGTTCTGGCACACTTGTTCCAATAGCAATCATGGTTACTCCAATTACGGCTTCGCTTACACCAAGACTTTTAGCAATATCTGTTGCGCCAAGAACCAACCATTCACTACCAAAATATAATGCTACCGCACCAATTAATAACCAAACTAAAATTTTAAAGTTTGTAACTTTAGCTAAAGCATCGTCTACTTCTTCAACTTCGTCTGTTTGTTTTTGAAACTTTACTAAATAGATTACAAAAATAATTAATGCTACAAAAAGAACAATTCCTTCTGTTCTATCTAATTGATTATCGTTTTGTAAGAAATAATATAATGCACCAGAAAAAATCATCATTATAGGCCAATTAACCTTATAAAATGTTTTATCTACTGCTATAGCACCTACAATTGCAGTAATTCCAAGAACCAAACCTATGTTTGCAATATTAGAGCCAACTACATTATTTATTGCAATTGCTGGCGAGCCATTTAAAGCTGCCTGAAGACTTACTAATAGTTCTGGAGCAGATGTTGCAAAAGACACAACCGTCATTCCAATAACAACTTTAGAGATGTTAAGCTTAAAACTTAACGCTACAGAAGATCTAACTAAAAATTCTCCTCCAACTACTAATAAAACAAATCCTAAAATTAAATATGCAACGCTCACAATCTTTATTTTAATGCAAATATAAACTTATGGTTACTTTCTTTAATTAACCAATAACTTTTTTGTTACTATTTTACTACCAGACTTTATTTTAACTAGATAAAATCCTGGTTTTAATTGATGATCTAGTGTTTCGTTATTAAATAACGTTGTAGTAATTACTTTTCGTCCTTCGACATTAAAAATTTCGATTGTAGTGTTTACATCTAAGCCACTAAATTTAATATTAGATTTTGATGGATTTGGATACATTGTAATTTTATTAGCAATAAATTGAGTATTGCTTAAAGAACTATTCCAAGCTATGCCTGTTTTAGTTCCCCAAATATGCTCTACTAAATCTGGCATATCTATTAATGGGTTTCTATTTATTTGCCAAGTATAAATTACATTATTTCTATTCATCTCAAAATCGTCTGGAGGATCATTTCTGTGCCAATCTAATAATGTTGCTAAATCTCCCATTTGTCCGTCTACATCTGGATAACCGTTTTCTACGCTAAGTCCATTATATCTTAACTGAAGAAACAATACACTTCTAGCAACGTCTCCTTTAAAACTACCTTGGTTTGCTGTTGGGCCATTATACTGTCCATAATGCTGATTCCCACGACTGCTATTTTCTGGTCCATCTGCAGCTCTTAATGCATGAGCATCGCTATTTCCATGACGTAAAGAGTCTGCTTCTGTAGTCCAAAATATATCTTTTCCGTCTCTATTTTCATCTGCTTCAATACTTCCATAATTAGCTAAAGAACGAGGAAATGTGTGTTCTCTATTCCATTTGCCAGTACTTGTAGATCCAGTTTGATAATCCAAAATTGGTCTGCTTTGTTCTAAATAAACTAACCAAACTTTATTACTATGCTCTGGACTTTTATCGGCTTCGATTAAAATATCTATAACATCGCTATAGGTTTGAGCTCTTACTATTGATGGATTAGCAATTATATCTTGAATAGCTTGTTCTAAAACAGCATCAGATTTACCATTTAAAGAATCGTAATAACCTGTTGGTTGTGTAGAAGCTACAACTCCGTAAGTTGGATTTAATGGCGTACCATATGCTGCAACTGTAAAATCGTTATCTACTACTCTAACTTCTATAAAATCGTTAAAAGCTATTAGTGGTAACTGTAAGTTATTATACTTTATTTGTAAAACCTCATCACCTTCGTCTAAAACATCGTCTACTAGTGTAATCGACGTTGAAACTGATGTTTGTCCGCTTAAAATAGTTAAGCTTGTAATCCCTGTAAAGTCTGAAGTAGTAAAAGTTCCGTTATCTAAAATAATATCAAAAGAAAAGTCTATACTTAATGGGTTTTGAGATGTAAATGTAATGTCAAAAGTTTCGCCTTCGTTATATTGAAGTTCTGACACAGAAATTTCTAAGGTATTAAGAATAGTACCAGATCCATCATTTTCTTGTCTTGGTGTTGGTGTAGCTGCTGCAAAAGTTTCTATGCCCATTCCGTCTACATAACGCTGTATACTTTTAGGATTTGCAGTTGTTCCGTTGTCGTTATATTGAGATGTTTCCCCTAATAAAGCCATTAAACCATTGTCATCAGAATCATTAGTACCATAAACCATAGCATCCATTAGATTAGTTGTAGTTGCAAGAGTTCCATCTGGAAAATCGAAGAAGCTTCCTGTGTATAGTCCAATTCCATCTGCTCCATTCTGAAATACACTTTCAGAAATTAACATTTGAGGCAATGGAGTTAATTGATTACTTGCTACAACAAATAAGCCGTTTACATCTGTAACACCACCATCTAAATCTATAGTATAATAGCTTTTATCTGCACCAGCATTAGAGCCATTAAAAAACACTAAAACTAGGCCATCTAGAGCATAATTAGGTGTTATTGATTTTAACTCTATGAATTCTTTATTATCAAACCCAGGACTATCGCAGTCAAATTCGTTAATAACTACTTGAGAAAAAGACACTGATGTAATTAAGAAAAAAAGTGCTATAATATTTAATTTCATTCTAATTTTATTTTTTTGCAAATATATGTTAAATCTTTAGTTTAAAACTTTACAGAAAGTTAAAATGAGTAAAAACATTAAAAGTTTAAACTAGCTACTCGTTTAAAGAATTCTTGTAATAGAATTTGCCCTGAGACAAAAAAATATGAAAAAAAAAATTACAGTTGTTTCTTTCAAAGCAAAAAACTAATAGAATTAGAAAACGAACTATTTTAAGTAAACACCTTTTAAATTTAAGCTCTAAACAATAAAAAAGTTAACAAAATTGGATGCAAATGGATAGTAATACTAAAAATAGACTAAAAAAGGTTTTTTATATATTACACTAGAAAGGCATTATTAAAAGAAATGGGACTAACCATTAAAACTAACAAATATGCTAACTTTAATTATTTATGTAGTAGATGTGATTATATCTATTTTTTGTTAACTATTTTTGATAAACTTAATTTAAATTAAGTTTATCAGAAATAAGAAAAACATGAAAAAACAAGTCTTTAAAGTTTTAGCAAAATTAAATAAGCTATGCTTACCCAGCTACTCTAAAAAACAACTTGACCTTACCAAAGCTACAAAACTACAATTAGCTATTATTGGCTGGAGAGCATACATAACTATGCAAAGTTTAGATTAATAACGAAACAAACTATCTATAAAATTGTTTTCTAATTTTTCTTTTCCTTTTAAAAATTCTATTTCAATTAAAAAGTTATAAGCCACAACGGTTCCTCCAAGTCTATTTACCATTTTAGTTACCGCATTTACTGTTCCGCCAGTAGCTAAAACATCGTCATGAATTAAAATTAAATCATCTTTAGAAATAGCATCTTCATGTATTTCTAATTTGTCCTGACCATATTCCAAACTATAAGACTCTGAAATAATTTTCCCTGGAAGTTTTCCTGATTTTCTAACAGGTATAAATGGTATATTTAATTTTTGAGCTAATAGTATTCCAAAGAAAAAACCACGTGCTTCTATAGCAACTATTTTATCAATTTTAAGATTAACTAACCTTAAAGCAAACTCGTCTACACAAGTCTTTACAGCTAATGGATTTGCTAACAAAGGTGTAATATCTTTAAAGATTATTCCTGGTTTTGGAAAGTCTTTTATATCCCGAATTAAATGCTCTATATGTTTCATAGCAATAAAAATAAATAATTTAATCGGAATTGTTTGCAAATACCATAAAAAGAAATATATTTGCACTCTCAAAATGGCCTCGTAGCATAACTGAATAGTGCACCACATTACGGCTGTGGAGGTTGAAGGTTTGAATCCTTCCGAGGTCACTCTAACGGAGAATTGATTCATCTGAATTGATTTTCCGTTTTTTGTTTTTACGATTTCCTTTTGTATCATTGGGATGACAGCGAACAGTGAATTTGTTTTTAAGGTTCGAACTACGTCATTTTGCTTATCATAACCTATTCCGGAAGGAAACACCAATCTTTGAATGCGTTTTTTTTGATTTAAATCTCCTGAAGTCCATATTTCATTGATGTTTGTCGCTAATTTTAAAGCGGTGTCAATGGCTTTTTTAAGGTTCGAACTCGAAATTGACGATTGGTTTAAATTTATGGTAATTTCTTCTTGGGTTTTTAGATATTTCGTTTTAAATTTTTTGTAAATTTCTGTATCAATTTCTCCAACAACATAACGCTCTTCAATAGCTTCAATTTTTTTATTTACTTCTTTTAATTGTTTTTTGAATTGTGTTTCTTCTGTTCTTAACTCTTTTGTAAGATTGTCATAAGTATATAGCATTACTTCTTTGATAATCGAATTGTATTTTGGATCTACTTGAAAACCATCTAACATTTTTGTAAAGTCTTGATGGAGTTTATTAGCAGACCTGTTACAACCACAGCCTTTAGTTCTACATTTATAGTAATACAAGTTTTTAGCTTTAACCAAATAACCTGTTAAAGGTTTCTTACAAGTCTGACAATAGATAAATTGTTTTAAAGGAAGGTTAATGTTATCGGTTTTATGCGTTTTAGGATGTGCAGATTCTTCCGCATTTATCTTTAAAAAATCTTCTTTAGAGACGATTGGTGTGTGTTTTCCTTGGATAATTTCTCCTGGAAGCATTTTAGTAATTAAAATACCACAATAAAATGGGTTTTTAAACAGTTCGCCCAATCTCCTTTCATTAATTTTTACACCTAATAAATTTAGTTTGTTTACTATTTCTACATTCGAGTATTTATTTTGTACTTTCCATTTGAAAGCTTTTTTTAATTGCTCTCCTGTTTGATTAATGGCAATGTCCCATTCTACTGCTTTGTGGTATTTTTTCTTATTTTCATACCCTAAAGGAGGAGCCCAAAGCCAGTAGCCTTTTCGAACCAAATCACTCATAGCAGTAATGGTTTTATCTTTTCTTAGTTCATTATCAAACTGACTGAACATGAAAAATAAGTTTTGTTGAAACTTACCAGCTGCAGAGGTGGTGTCAACTTCTTGAGTTACTGCTTTTACTTGAATACCCTGCTTAAAGAGGTCTTGTGATATTTGAGCAGCACTTGAACCAGTTCTAGAAAATCGATCGTAAGAATATACAATGATATAACCAATGTTACCACTTTGGCGAACGTATTTCAACATTCTTTTAAATTCTTTTCTATCATCGCTTTTTGCAGACTCATGCGTGCCACCAAAATATGCTACAACTTCATGTCCATTTGACTTTGCATAGTTTTCACAATATTTTTTCTGAGTTCCAAGACTCGTATTGGTATCTGCTTGTTCTTTAGTAGAAACTCTCGTGTAAATTATTGCTTTTTTATTAGTTCCAATTGCTTTTTGTTCAGGACTAAATTTTTGAAATCTTTGCAGGGTATTCATAATTACATTATTTTAAAGATTGTATAATGATAAAACAATAGTGTTCTATAGAAGTTAATAGTTCGTCTACATCTTCAGTTATTCCTATATTATTTATTAATTTTTCTTTTATTTGCTGTCTTTTTTTTAGCGTTTGGGCATCATTTTTATCAAATGATACCTCAGTTTCTAAACAATTTTCTTTTAATTCCTGAGCCTTGTGATTTAAGTCTTGGTCCATATCGGATTTGAATTAAATCGGGCTGTATTTGCAGGGACCGAATCTGTGCTACTTCCATTTTTATTAGTTTTTTATTAATGTTAGTTTATAGTTGCCTTGCGCTCTAATATCAATAAGAAGTTTTGCGCCCTTTGCTATTTTATGCTCTAAAATATATCTTGCTAACTGCTCTCTTGTTTTGTGTTGTTCAGTAACAATAATAGGTTTGATGTTTTCATTTTCAAAAGCAATCTCAACTATTTTAGGTTTTTTAAAAACTACGATATCTCTAATTTGTTTTTCAATTTCTGAGAGGTAAGAGAGTTCCTTTTTTTTGTTTCCAAAATCTACCGCTAATACTTTAGCAAGTATGGGTATCATTGGAATGGATATCATAGGGTGTTGCATATAAACACTACTAAGTTTTAGGGTTAGATTTGCATCTCCATAAAGGAATTCAAAATCATTAGTTTCTGGAACATATAATAACGTATGTGGCATAGAATCTCTTAAAATAGCCGATTTTAACATGTCTGTAAATGGATTGATAAGAGTTCTAAAGTTTTGTTCCATTATATGTTCATCCTTAAGATAATTCTTTAAAGATTGAATAACATCCTTTGGTAATTGATGTTTATTTTTTTTAATATGCTCTTTAAATACTTTATCAGCATATTTTTCAACTCTTGGTTCATGCCAAATGGATTTCCCTAAAGTGTATATTTTATCTGCTGATACTCCAAAAGAAGATAATGTATCGATAATACAAACCCATACAGCCTGTGATAAATTAAGTCGTATCCATTTGGTTTTTGTGGCTGCCTCTTTAGAAATTGTTTCTGTATTCTTAACATTTTGATGTTTTTCTACAAAAGGCACTAAATTGTGGTCTAACCAATAATTTATTTTTCTGGAGGTAATACCTAATTGTGTAGGACTAATATCACGTTGATCGAAAACAATATTCCCTAAATTTTTAATTTCTTCTATTGTCATTTTTAATTTTTTTTTTACAAATATAGTAAAAATACAATAAATAAAACAAAAGTAACTATATTTGTATCAATTATGCCACGTAGTATAATTATTTAAATAAAGATAATATATGTAAAAATGAAAAATAGAAATGAAATAGCAGCGGTGGAATTCCCTGTAAGCCCAATTCGGATAAGACAATGTAAGTGTGGGTGTGGATATGAATTTCAACCAAATCGCAAAGACCAACTTTATATTGATAAGCGGCATTATGATTTTGATTACAATCAAAATAAGCGGAAAGTTAAAAACAAACATATAATAGAAACTGAAAAGCAGCTCAGGTTAAATAATAGAGTTTTAGAAAAGCATTATAAAGCTAAGATTGAAAGTCAAAAAAAAGAACCTGTTAAATGTTACTTTGACATCTTGAAAGCAGAGGCTTTTTCAACTAAAAATTATATGGGGATATCTGAAGAGGGTTCTAAAATCTTCTATTTTTTGTATGACTACTATTACCGCTTGTTTAGGAATACAAACAATCAATTAATTATTGAAATTTATAAACACAAATAGCGTCGAGATGAGAGAACCCATGACAATAGAATCGCTACCAAGCTGGATAGCAGAGAACCAAGAACATCCAAGAAAGAATTATTCACAAGAATCTAATTACATTATAATTACTGTTGCGGCAGTTTTAATTACATCATTAGTTGCGGTTTTAATCGTTAACTATCAAAAAGAAAATAATAAAGAAGAAGTTTAACACTCTTATTTTTTTACTGCAATGTAATTTGTATTTCTTTCAGTGAATAATTTTTCACTAATTAAAATTACTTCTAAACGGAAGTGTCAAGCACTCATGTTTTTTCTATAAAATTATTTTATAAAATAATTATTATTTTTAAAAATAAAAATGGCTTTTTTAGCTCTGAATATATAAAAGCAACAAGAAACAGGTGTTATGAAGGTTAAAACAATGAAAAACGACCAAAAACGCTGTTTTACGTGTTTTTACACTTTTTTATTTATTAGAAAGAGTAATAGTTCTATTATTGGTTCTGTCGCATTAAACTAAAAACTAATAATTTTTGTCGTTTTTGAAAAAAACTGAAAACTCCAAAGTTATGTTTATTAGTGATTTAACTTTTTGAAGGAAGTGCAATTCTATTGAAAAATCGTCAAAAAATAATTAATGCGACAGAACCCTAGACTCTTGTGTTAGATAAAATACGACTATCCAAAGACTTTAACCTTCATTAATTTCTCTTCTTCAACGTTTAATAAAAGTGGATTGATGTAGTGGTTTTC